>CAYHXC010000007.1:0-69735 GCA_964360585.1 uncultured Candidatus Saccharibacteria bacterium
CGTTCATCACGAATTTTTGATAAAGTAAGTTCGAGTGAAGTCGTAAAGACACTCAGAATTTGTTACTATTAAGAAATATGGATGAAATAAAAATTGGCCGGTACAGACATTATAAAGGGCATGACATTGAGGTGATCGGAATTGCCCATCATAGCGAGACAGTGGAGGAGATGGTTGTCTACCGTCACTTGGGAAAATCGTCGATGGGCGAAAATGATCTTTGGGTGCGCCCGAAAGCCATGTTCTTGGAAACTGTCGAGCGTGATGGTAAAAAATTTAAACGATTTGAATATGTTGAGGACTAACAAAGTGATCCTGGTTTCGGTTTTTCTGGTAATGATTTTGGTTCTGTATTTTGTTTCTCGATTGACGAAAGATTTGAATTCTATGCCAGTTCAACTGCCTGGATATATTCAAGATAATAAAGTTGCCGCTGACATTTGGCAGAGTGTATCGAATGGAGAGACGGTTCGCGTTATTGTCGGCACAGTGGAAGGTAGGGTAAGCGACGTCACAGATTCATTAACAAAAAACGAATTTGAGTTATTTTCTACTTCTTCCCATGGGTGGTTTGGCGGGCGTATTCTAAAAGAATCCGCCTTGGCCAAGCTCCTTCAGTCTACAAGTGTAACGGGAATATCATTGGACATTCCGATGCCGCCATTGTAATTTTCTTAAAATGGATAACGATTTTAAAAAAGAAGTACAGGAACTGGAAGAGCAGACCCGCCGCGTAGGCGGGTGGCTTTGACCTCGCTAAAAAGGAACAACGCTTAAAAGAGCTTGAGGCGGCCATGAGTGAGCCGTCATTTTGGACTGATCGCGAGCGGGCGGACGAAAGCATTAAGGAACTAGGCGAAGTAAAAGATCTTGTGGATCAGTATCGGAGCATTGAAACAGGTTTGAAAAACATTTCGGAAGGTGGCGATGAGAATCTGTTTCACGAAACGAAACGGGCCTTACAACAGTTGGAGTTGCGTCAGCTTTTTACTTCGGTGCATGATAAGCAGTCTGCCACGGTGAGTATTTACCCCGGTGCTGGTGGTGACGATGCCGACGACTGGGCACGGATGTTATTTGAAATGTATGGGAAGTATGCCGCAAGGCGTGATTGGAAGACAGTTCTCGTTGACGACAACTCCAATCGCCGGACGATGGAAATTCAAGGCAGTTATGTGTACGGTTATTTAAAAGGAGAGATTGGCGTACACCGCTTGGTTCGCATATCTCCTTTTTCGGCGAAGCAACTGCGCCACACCTCATTTGCGCTCGTCGAAGTTTTGCCCGTTTTGCCAAAGATCGACGAGGAAAAGATCAAAATTCCGGAAAGTGATTTAAAAGTGGAGTTTTCTCGGGCCGGCGGGCCGGGCGGCCAAAATGTGAACAAGGTAGAGACAGCAGTGCGGATTATCCATGTTCCCACGGGAATCTCCGCTGGTTCGCGCGTAGAGCGATCACAGGCCCAGAATCGTGAACGGGCCTTAGCACTTTTGAAGGCTAAAATATTTAAACTCATGGAAGAAAAAGAGCTGAAGGAGCTTGGTGAGTTGCGTACCAATGTGAAGCCAGAGTGGGGAAATCAGATTCGTTCGTATGTCTTGAACCCGTATCAGATGGTCAAGGATCATCGAACCAATACGGAAACAAGCCAGGTAGATAAGGTTTTAAACGGTGAGCTTGATGAATTCATTGAGAGCGAGTTGAGAGTATTCACGAATAATGCCAATAAAGGCAAATAGCGCGAATAAAGAGGAGTAATCGCTAATAATGCCAATTAAAACAAATAATACGAATACTAATAAAGAGCTGGTGTTCCCTGAGCTAAGTTATGCGATTGTCGGTGCGGCATTTGCTGTTTTCAACTCCCTCGGACCAGGACATAGTGAAAAAGTGTATCAGAATGCTCTCGCGAAAGAATTAGAAAAACAAGGCGTGAATTATAAACGAGAAGTTTTTATACCAGTGCAATACAGAAATGAAACCATTGCGAAGTATTTTGCTGATTTTGTGGTAGAAGAAAAAATCATTGTAGAATTAAAGGTGGTGAAAAAGTTGGGCTATACACACGCTCGTCAGGTACTTGGTTATCTACAGGGTGCTGGTATTCGATTGGGTATATTGGTATACTTCACCGAAGAAGGTGTGAAGTATCGTCGAGTTCTGAATTCACATCTTTAAACTTCTTTATCATTCGCATTATTTGCTTTTTTTAGTGTTATTTGCGACTACTCCATGATTGCTTTCCAAAACACCTATAAAATTTATAATAGCCACTCGGTGGCCCTCGAAGACGTTTCTTTCGAGATTAACTTGGGGGAGTTCGTCTGCTTAGTGGGGAAGTCTGGCGCGGGTAAATCCACGGCCATCTCGCTTTTGATTGGCGAGGAAAAACCGACCAAGGGACGTATTTTTTTCGGCCAGTTTGAGGTGAACAAACTCCGAGACAAGGAACTGCCGATCTTCCGCCGCCATATCGGAATTATTTTTCAGGATTTCCGTCTTCTGCCGAACAAAACTGCCCGGGAAAACGTGGCTTTTGCCCTGGAGGTAGCTGGCCGTTCCCAGCATGAGATCGATGAGCTCGTGCCGCAGGTTTTGGATATGGTGGGGCTAGGGGATAAGCTGAACAACTTTCCGAACGAACTTTCCGGCGGTGAAAAACAGCGCGTGGCGATCGCGCGAGCCATGGTTCATCGTCCGGAAGTCATCATTGCCGACGAGCCGACTGGCAATCTCGATCCCTTCCACACCTGGGAAATTATCAACTTACTTCAGAAGATCAATCAGTTGGGAACGACCGTCATTTTGGCTACTCATGACAAGGAAGTCGTAAACGGTTTAAACAAGCGAGTTATCACCCTCGATCACGGTCGGGTTATCCGCGATGAGGAAAACGGCCGATATATTCTCGTATAGAGTTTTCACGAATAATGCGAATGTATACAAATAATGCTAATCCGCTTGAATTGTTTAAATCTTGCATTTTGATATTTAAACTTTAAACTTACCATGATTACCGTTCTCACCAGAATTATTCAGTACGGTTGGAAAAACTTTGTCCGCAATGGACTTTTGTCGACAACAACCGTAGCCATCGTTACGCTTTCACTCATTGTTTTCCTCGGACTCATTCTTTTCAACGTTTTAATTGATCAAACGGTGGTGGCTATTCAGGATAAGATTGATATTACCGTTTCTTTCAAGAATGTAACTCCGGAAGATGAAATTTTTAACGTCCAGCGCTCGCTTGAGGGTTTGCCGGAAGTAAAAGCAATTGAATATGTTTCTCGCGCCGAGGCGCTAGAGAACTTTAAAACGCGCCACATTGATAATCCAAATATTACACAGGCTCTCCAGGAGTTAAACGATAATCCACTCGAAGCTTCTTTGAATATCAAAGCCAATAAGCCAGAGCAGTACGCGACGATCGCCGAGTACTTCAAAAATCCAGCCTTGGGCCAGTTTGTGAGCCACGTGAGTTATGCCGAGAATCAGGGAGTGATCGACAGTTTGAATGCGATTGCCAAAAACGTGAACCGCGGTGGCTTCTTGGTGACGGTTATTCTCGTCATGGTGGCCGGTCTCGTGGTCTTTAATACCATCCGTTTAGCTATTTACACCAACCGCGATGAGATCAGCATCATGCGGGCAGTCGGCGCCTCCAATCGTTTTGTGCGTGGTCCGTACGTGGTAGAGGGAATCGTGGTCGGCTTCTTATCGGCACTTTTAAGTATTATTATTGCGCTTCCCGGACTTTCTTCGGTGGCGCCCTACATTTCCCAAGCCGTTCCAGAGATCGATATTACCCGCTACTTTTTCCAAAATTTGCCGTTGCTTCTTTTCTACCAATTGGCGGCCGGCATTTTGGTGAGTGCGATTAGTTCCTTCATTGCCGTACGACGTTATCTCCATGGATAATAGATAGTTATGTTGGGTATTTTAAAAGCTTTATTTTTCAAAGATAGGCGCTATTTAGTTCCCGTTTTATTTTTTTGGTATATTATTGTTTTTGTTCTTATTCATTTTTATGCTTCCATTTTCCTTATTCGCTTTATTGGCGACGTCGATATTCATGCATATTACTTAATTTGGCCTCAACAACAGATTGGCGAATACCTTATTGGTTACCGGAGTTTTGATTTTCCAGTATTGGCAGCGTTATATCAAGGATTTGGCTATGTCGTCATGCCCGGGGAGATTCTTGGATTTATTTTAAGTTTGCCCATTCCAGATGAGTTACTAAAGTCGGTTCAATTAGTAGAGCCTTCCAAGAGAGGAGGATTCATATTCGCCACTTATTGGGCCTTAAGCCCAGCAGGCGAGGTTGTTTTTCTTGTTGCAGCCCTGTTAGCGATTTGGTTGATTAACTATTTAGCTGTGCGTAAGCGTCATAAGTCTTAGTTGATTTAAAGTTTCAGCCCGGAAGCAACCTGTGGATAAGTATATATTGTATATATTCATAACTTTGATACTATATATACATGAATCAAGAATCAGTTATAAAACTAACCGACAAACAGAAGAAGTTTTACGATTCGCTGTGTGCGCTGATTGAGAAAAAAGGTGAGTCGCCAACGGTAGCGGAACTGGTGCGGCTTATGAAATTTTCTTCGCCACGCGCCGTAACACAGTATCTTGAAGCTTTAGAGCGGAAGGGCTTAATTGAGCGCCGGCGGTACGAGCGGCGCGGAATCCGTCTTCGGGAGCTGAAAGAAGGAGGAACAGAAACCGTCCAGATTCCGGTTATTGCGTCGGCCGGTTGTGATAATGTCAGTGTTTTTGCCCAGCGGAACTTTGGCGACTATATCTGCGTTGCTTCAGATCTTTTACAAGGCGTGGATCGAGATAATGTGGTTTGCGTCAAAGCCGTAGGGGATTCGATGGTGGACGCGGGTATCAATGAGGGCGACTATGTTTTAGTTGAGGTGATGGAGACAGCCGACCAGAACGATCTTGTTGTGGCAATTATTGATAGCTTTGCGGTTATTAAGAAGTTAGAGATTGCGAATAACGCCATTATTTTACGGCCGGTTTCCTCTGATCCGCAGTATAAGCCAATCATTGTTAACAAAAACTTCCGGATCTTCGGCAAAGTAATTGACGTGATCCGAGTTCAGTCGGGCACCGATCTCGAAATTGTGCCCTTGTATACCAACCCAGAAGACACCCGAATGGACTACGAACTTATCTGATCCGTAGTCAGAAGCGAAGCAGCATCTTTGTCTAAAAGCCAGAATAGCTCACCGTTTTCCGGTTGTATCATGGCTACGGGGAGATTTTTATGCACTTCCCGATTTTCCAAGATTTCCTTTATTATTGGAGCTTTTTCTTTTCCGCTCGCCATTATGACAACGTGACGGGCGGTATTGATTAATTTCAAGGAAAACGATAGGCGAATTGATGGAGGCTTTGGAGACTCAGTGATAACGAGAATCAGATCTTCATCGTTGTGTGGTTTGTATAATGCAGGAAATAAGGAAGCGGTATGACCGTCCGGGCCAATACCAAGAAAAATCAAATCGAACTTCGGTTCATTATTGCCAAGTAGTTCCTGAATATCCGCCGTGTAAATCCGAGCCGCGTTTTCAGGCGTCGAGTGTTTCGTAATATATGGGTGAAGATTTTCGATCGGCAGTGGAACTTTGCTGAGGAAATATTCATAGATTATCCGATAGTTATTGTCCTCCCCTTCGTAAGGCACGAATCGTTCGTCGCTCAAAAAAATATGAACTTTGGACCAGTCGATCTGAGATCGGAACGGTTCTTCGGTAAGAAGGCGGTGCATAGTCTGGGGCGTCCCTCCTCCAGCCAAAGCAACGACAGCAACACCACGAATTTTTATAGCTTCTTCTACAGACTGACTGAAAAGTTGAGCCGCTTTTTTAGCAAGAGTCGGTTGGTTGGGAAGGATAAGTAGTTTCATGAAATCCGAGATATTGTACCATAGTTCTTGCCTCCCAACTCGGCAGTTGTTAGGATCTTTCTAGAACCCATCTCAAAAATAGAATCACGCAGTCTTCCGGCTAGATTCGGCTATAAACCCACCCGACCCTCCTTGAAATACCATAGGGTATTCCTGTCTCGGGTCGGATGGTTCTCGCTCGAATCTATCACGGAATACCCCTGTGCCTATTTTTGAGATGGGTTCTAGTTATTTGGAGGATAGAAATATGCCGAAACAAGTCCTGCCGGATATCGTTGGTTTTGGGTGGCTCACGGAGTATCTGAAGAGGCATGGATTTCACCAGCTCTCAGCTTCCGAGGCCTATCAACGAGTGGCTCCGTATTTGCCGAACTCTCCGAAGTACTGGCCTCACCGAAATCGATTTGAACAACGTCATCGCGAGGGGAGAGAAGCCGGGTTTATCTTTTCGCAGAATGGTTATGATGCTGTCGTTTGGACAACCTGGCTGGTTCGTGAGGGTAGGCCGCGAGAAAGCGACACTGGTTGGGTGGTTATTTCGGAAGGACGAAAAGCCCTCTACTTTGCCAAGCCGGCCAACCGTACAAAGCACTTTCTTCGTACACTGGCCATGCGGGCGGCAGTAGCGAAGCAAAGAGTGGCGAAGCGTCCTCACTGTGAGTTGTGCAACACGCTCATGAGAATAGTGCGAGGCCCCGAGCTCCGAGAGCGTTATTGGCGCTGTGATCTGAAACATCGGCATACAACGCGAAAGTACACTTCGCGGCCGTGGGACGTTGGTCTCACCCCCGAAATGCGCGAGTTTGTTGAAAAGACTCGCCGAGAAGAACAGCGGTACGAAAAAAGACTGTTAGCTCAAGGGAAACGGCCACACACAGCTATGCTGAAGCGCAAGCGGTGGGAAGATCGAGTGGCAGCAAAAAAGAAACGAGCGCTACAACCGAGATAATATCTCGGTTTTTCATTTTCTTACTTACAGTTTAGGGCACTTCGGCACTGGGCCTTGGCCGTCGGATCGTTCGTTGCCTGATCACAGAGGGCGCACTGGGCTTCAAGCGAGACGCTCCCAGAAACCTGGCCGCTTACAGTGGGCGGTGGGGTCATCTGCTCCACTATTGCCTCATTTTCGATAAAGGTGACATTTTGCGGAAGAGTAATGAGTGTGGCGTCCTCGACCCAAGGATTACAGGAGTAGTTAAATTTTTGATCGAAATCAACCCCTCCCATCATACCCACTGTCGACATCTTGAATCCTTGGTTTGTGGTGTCCGACCAGATATAGGCCGACGCGCCGTCCACTAACGTATGGATCTGTTCGGCCTGGCCATTCGTCAACTCAACAAAGTTCATGAGTATCTTCCCTCCTGAAACATAGATCTCGCCCGAGGCGCTCGTGCCGGTCACGTCTTCCCCAAAGGTACATTTCTGCGAAGTTTGCGAGTCGAGAAGATCTTTAAGCGATGTTCCTCCGCCGGAGAAAAGACTTGAGCCGGATTGGGTCAATAAAAAATATGCACCACCGCCCAAGACTGCTACGACAATAATGCCGATAATGATTTTTTTATTCATGGAGTTAAGTATATAGTGGCCGCTGTTTCCGGTCTATACGGCCTCGATAGCTCGAGCGGCCTCACGATAGGCGCAGTAATCACACTCCGGTCCGGAAGCAGGAAGTTCGTCCGCGACAAGACAGTTGTGGGCGTTCTGGAGAGTTTCTCCGACCCAGCTATCGTCGCCTTCGTAGGGGATAAGCTTCACCTTGAACTCCAGCTTGCCATCGAAGGATTTTTTATCCGTTTCACCATTGCAGTACACAAAATACCCAGTTGAGCTCACTTTAAAACCATTCCTTCGGAAGAGCCATTGGTATATTTCCATCTGGCGTTTGTAGCCGATTTGCCAGTCGGCATCGAGACTGACTTCGCCGTCTTTCGAAGTGGCTTTGTAGTCGACAATGATGAGCTCGCCCTTGGGATTAACCCAGACATCGTCCACGCCGCCGGTTACCAAAAAATTAGTTGGCTCGTGGAGATGTTGAATACCGCCGCCCAAAGCATCCCGCCAGAACTCCATTTTTTCATGTTCGTAGGGCACGGCATCAAGGCCGTAGGCTTCCATCATTGGATGGGCGGTATGAGCAGCGCGATGAATATCAAACTCTTTTTTCAGAAGTTTATCGACGGCGCTGTTGAGGCTGAACGGAAAACCGGGCGGTTGGCCGACGCCCAGGCGGCGATCAAGATAAAAACAGCGCGGGCAGTTCAGAAAGAGGTCAATTTTTGAACGGCTCAACTTGAAAGGGACTTTGGAGTGTGGAACGAAAAGATTGCGAACTCGCTTCGGGTTGTAATAAGAACTCATCGCCTCAGTCTAATCGTTTGAACTTGGAAAGACAATAATGAAGATTCTCTATTTATTCCGTCGCGAAAGTGTGGCAGGATAAGAACGTCATAAATATACGCATATGAAATTTCAATTCAGGCGAATAATGACAGGGGCGGCCCTGGTTCTGCTTCTTTCCCCGATCCTCAGCGAAGCATCGTCATTTTCTTATGCCGGCTGGATTCCTTTTTGGGAAAAAGACCGCGGCATTTCTGATCTCACAGAAAACCTCACCAAGGTGCACTCCGTTAGTCCTTTCTCGTATGAGGTTCGTTCCAACGGCACACTAGTGGATAAAATAAAGATTGATGAAGGTGTCTGGCCGATCTGGAGGGTGGTGGCAAAACAGATTGGCGTAAAAGTTATTCCTACTGTCGCCTGGTTTGACGGCGAGGGAATTCATAAGCTTCTTACGAACACGAAGAAGCGTCGGGCCCATGAAGACGCTATTGCTAAATTAGTTAAAGACAAGAAGTTTGACGGTATCGATATCGATTACGAGGCTAAAAAAACGGAGACCATGGGTTATTTTTCATTGTTTATAAAAGGGTTGGCTATCCGTCTACATCCGATGGGAAAGACACTCTCCTGTACCATTGAATCACGAATGCCGGTTGATTCTCGGTACAATGTCGTTCCTGGAGAAAAAATCGAGTACGCCAATGATTATAAAGTTTTAAACCGGTATTGCGACGAGGTGCGGATCATGGCCTATGATCAGGGCGGTGTCGATCGTTTGCTCAACGATAAAAAGGGGAATGGCGCGCTTTACGCTCCCGTTGCCGATCCAGAATGGGCAGAGAAACTGATCAAAGAAGCGATGAAGACGATCAATCCAAAAAAAATTGTTCTCGGTGTTCCGACCTATGGGTATGAGTATCAGGCGACTTGGGATAGCGGAATAACGACCTATCGCCGGTTGCGGAGTGTGAACTACAATACGGCCATGACCCTCGCGAATCTGGTCGGAGCCGTGCCAGCAAGAAATGCCGCGGGGGAACTGGGATTTTGGTACGGTTCGAGTAGTTTTGTTGAGGTATCTCCGGCTTTACGGCGCGATGTTTCATCAACGGAACCAGCTGAGATTATGGCTTCAAAACAGGCTGGAAAGATCACTCGCTTTGTGTCTTTGTCTGACGCTGAAGCGGTGGCGCAGAAAATTGCGCTGGCCAAAAAATATAATTTAAAGGGCGTTGTCCTCTTCAAATTCGACGGCGGACACGATCCTCTGATCTGGACAAAGCTTCTCTAGAAACAATTGGAGTTATTTCTTAAAAGCAATCGGAATTTCCAAGGCGGCGTCATGCTCCGGTAGTCCGGAGGGATTATCTTTTTGCAAGATGAGTGTCCCGCGAAGATTATTTCCGGCTGGTGGTACAAACTCAACGGTTGCCTCAAAGGGCACAAAGTTTTCCGTCATCCAATCACTTTTAGCTTCGGCATGATGCTCGGCAATAATTTTACCGTTCCAGTCGGTTATGGTAATTGGGAAGCTGGCTTCAAAAAACCAGGTACCGCGTGCTTTACCTCGAATGACAAGCGGACTGGAGATCTCTTGTCCTTCGGTAATATTGTCGACCACGATTATGTTTTTTAGATTTTCCCGATCAACCGCCGGTGAGTTCTGAAATTGTACGGTCCGAAGAAGATCATCGAAGTCTTTTATGGTCTGATCGGTCGGCGCGTTGTAAAACACGGTGAACATGTACACGAAATTTTCGCGGGCAACGACAACGTTTTTGTTTTCGTAGAGACCGGTTGCGTCATAGGCAACCGCCGGTTCGCCGCCCAAGGTTGTTTCAGTGGAACTTGTTTTGGCTAATTTATAGTTGGAAAAACTAGTTTCCTCAACCCATCTCTTCACGGGGTAGTCATCAAGGTTATTTTGGAAGATGCCGATGGTAATCGTCGGCGGACTTTCTCGTCCGACTTCTTGGCCGGAAAAAACACGGCGGTTTTCTTCAGTGTCTTCGGTAAGAATCAAGCTGTACCGCGAGCGTTGGCCATTACTCTCGTCGCGTTCTTTGAGGAAATAGCGTGACGAGTACTTAAAGCCTAGCCCTAGCTTTTCCGAATTGAATGTTGTTGCGGTTGATGGGGGTAGTACATCTGGATTTTTTTGGCGTAGAGAAAAGAGATATGTGCCGGTTATGAGGACGATAAGGATAAATCTAATAATGATATTTTTTTGCATGGCCTGGTTATGATAAGACGATTTTTTTAAATACTACTCTTACGAGATGAAGGCTTGATGGATTAGGCAGATCCCTGGGCGATGAGGCTGATGACAAGGATTCCTAGCGTATTAAAGACCAGAGAGGTAGGGAGAAAAATAGCGTAGTTTACGGCGGAAAGGCCGAGGAGCGTGATGCCCAACTCATCAGGCAAAGGTGAGGCTATAATAAGTGCTCCTAAAAAAGGTACAAACCGATGAAAGAGTCTCGTTCGGAACAGTGCTGGCAAGCGAACGCGCGGGGCGTGACTTCTTAGATAGGCAATATCATCAGTTACTCGGTCGCGAATGAAGCCGAAAAGTATTGCATCGCCGATCATTGCTCCCAGGCCACCGATGAGACTAACCGCGAGCGGGGATTGCTGTCTCGCAAGTTCTCCAAGAAGGGCAATGGCCGGAGCGGTTGTAAAAACCGACGTAAAAAGCATGCCGGCGAAAAAGTCTCCAAAATAACGCCACTCGTTAATCTGGCCGGTCAGTTTTATGGTGAAGCCGGACCATTCCATAAAAAAAGCCAGTCCGATGGAAAGTGCGATCAGGAAAACGTCTTCGATGAGGTGTTTTCTTTCCCGTGCCATAAACTACAGTATATCGCTTTTTTCGACCAGGCCGAAAACGAGAGTTTTTATCTGGCGTTGACGTACTGTATGCATTGCCCCCGGTTTTTAAAGGCAAGATCGGTAAAAATTTTCCAACCACCATTTTTACACTCTTTTTTGTATCGAGGAGCGGGCGAATTTTATATTTTTGAGGTCATGTCGTCCGGCATTTTAGTCTCTCGGGGATCCCTGCAAACAGGTGCAAATGTTGCTGATATCTACGTTTAGTTTAGGCCCAACGTGGCCAACCGCGTTCACTCAGCTCAATATGGCGATAGCGAGTGACACGCCGGATGTCGCTATTCTTTCTTTCGGTACGAATGACATTCTCTTTCTCTACAATGTAGTTGTGAATTGGGGTGGAAATCCGTCAACGCTCGATATTGGACAGATCATCACCAACTACCGCAGCTTGGCGGATATCGCGACTCAAGCGAATCTCTCCGCCTTTTTCGCCCTCACGCCGCCAGTCAAGTCTACGTATATCCACAACCCGCTCTATAATGATTTGGTGAATGATATGAACAATCGTTTGCGCCACACAAGCTCAGCCGAACGATTCATCGATTTCCACACGTTCATGGTTGATCCTACAGATTTCTTGAATGATCTCCATTTCACGAATTCGGGCCAAACAAAACGCACGACCGCGGCGGTTCAAGAGATTAAGAATTAGCTTCGTGCTGGGGGACCCTCTTCCGCCAAGGCTTCAGACGGGCACGGCAGGGACCGCCAGAGGCGGGCAGGCGAACCCCGATACCCATTTTCCTGCAGTGCTGGGGGACAGGGATTCGAACCCCGATAGCCAGGTCCAAAACCTGGAGTCCTACCATTAGACGATCCCCCAATTTATGTCAAACACTTTATCATACCCTCTACCCACCCTGCAATTTTTCTATTTAAATCTGTGCTCCGTGCTATTACTACTCGAGCCGTACCTCGATACTTGTCGCCATTGTTTTTTCTTTTGGACCGGGGGTTATGCTTTTTAAAGTAAACCCGCAATTGTCGATGTGAAATTTTAAATCCATCCATCCAGAACTTCTTCGCGGACTCAATGTTCGCTTTTTCGTGTATATAAAGTTCATATTTTAAACTACCATTTTCTACTTGAAGATACTTTTTCACCCACTTGATAAATAACTGATGAGCGTTTAAATCCATATTACTGAAAGTCATTTTTGCATCTTTAGTCCAATCTTTTTCTTTTGATCCTTCTGCCCAATAAAGCGCAAGCCCCGCTACCCACAGAGGATCTACTATAAAGTTACCAACTTCCTTCCAGGCCTTCTCTTTTATTAACTTTGTTTTTTCTACTCTTTGTTCGTGGACTTTTCTCCATCCTCTCTCTTGAGCAGCACGTTTTTTATCGGTAAGTCGTTGTACTTGTCTTTTCGTAAGAGATACACTTCGCAACCATAGCGATAGTGTTGATTTGGCTACTTTTACCTCAGAAAGAATCTCCGAGTAAGATAATCCATTTTTTCTCATAGCAATCGCTTTTATCCTCTCTTTTTCACGGTGTAACATTTTAGGTTGCAGTATCTATACTGTAGATTATAGTGATAGTTCATAAGTAGTCAACAACTCCATCACCCCTCGATTTTTTCGAGTGAGTATTTCAAGGTTTACGAAGATATGTTAGTAATTATCACAGAAATTCCAGAAAGATTGTCTTGCTCTACCGATTTGGTATGATTGTGATATGAACCTACCGGAAAAATTATCAAAAATTCTGCTTTCCGTAACCGCCGAAGCGCACTGCGATGTGCCGTGCGGTATCTACGAACCAGTGCAAGCCAAAATTGCGGCAAAAACGATTCAGAGAATGGTGATGCAACTGAAAGAATTAAAACCTTCGGACCATAATCACAACAATCTTGCGGCGGCGTTGGAATACACGAATGCCGTTACGCGACGAATTGCGACCAAGGAAAAACATGCTCAGATGTGCAAGGATGAACTTTCGCTTCTGTGGTCAGATTTTTTCAAGCCAGAGCATCTTGAGAAATTTCCTGACCTCCACAATACTTTTTGGCAAGCGCTCAAATTATGTTCGAAGAACAAACAGTTTATTGACGAGGAAGCAGCGCAAAAATTGATCGCGGCGGTTGATGAGATTGCTAAGATTTTTTACGAAGTGAAAAATGATCCCGACCGCTATGGCTCATACCAGAATATTACCGATAAACTCTTTTAAGCGACTGCTCTTTCTCGTTCGGGTGGAAGGGGAGAGTCTTCTCCCCGAACTGCTCCCAGGGAGATATTATTTGACCACCTCCCTTAAAAAACCAAAAGTTGGCAGTTATATTGTTTTCCCAAATCCGCACAACGAGCGGCAGATTTTCATAAAAAAAATTAAATCCGTTAAGCCGGAGGGATATTATGTTTCAGGAAGCGTTTTCTGGGGGACATCGTCGGAGGATTTCGGTCTTATTTCAAGGAAACGCGTGCTGGGTACCGTGACTTTTCGATAGGGTACCTCTACAAGGGAGAAATCCACAGTTTTGAGGGAGAAAATTGGGTGTATTTGTGATAAAATAGTAATGTAATGAAGTCCTTCGAGCGCAACAAAGCCCCAAGGAAGTTTTTTGACGTTGTTTTGCATTCCAAAACAGAAACAAAACGTCAGCATTTTTTCAAAAGGTATGAGCATAGGGAGGTAATTAATCTTCGCCTGCCAGTCTATAAGCGCTATCCGGTTATTGCTGTTTTCCTCGTTGTTGCCATTCTTGCCACGGGATATGGTACGCACCTTCTTTTTACTGAAGCGCACGTCGATGCCTTCTACCCCGAGAGCTGCTTAGGGACATGGCAAAATCCTCAACTGGCCCAAGGTGAACCAGATACATTCATAAGCACAACTTCCACGCTGAACGCTTCAAACTCCGCAATTCGCGATGATCAAGCACAAAATATTTTTTGTGGGAAGTTTTTATCCGATGATTTTAATGGTCAAGGCGAGATTACAGCTGTTGGCCTGACTCTTGTGTGGCGGGTTGGAGAAGAGAATCTTATAGATACGAAGGGGGAGTCAAACAGTACGCCTACTGGAGAGAGCGAAGTTTCGTCTACGCCAGCGGCTCTCCCTCTCGAACCCTCTCCCTCATCCTCTCCCAACCCCCCTTTCGAAATTGAAAGCAGTAGTCCACAATCATTTTTCCAGTTATTTCTTCCGTCATTGGCTCATGCGGAGACAGGAGAAGAAGTTCCTCCGCCGATTGTCTCGCCAGAAGTTGTAGTGGAGACAACTCCTTCGCCAGCACCTCACGAAAATGTTGTGGAAGAGAGTCCACCTTCTCTACCGACCCCAAAAGAAGAAGTCGTTCCACCGAGCGTCACGGTGGAAGATAAGACGCCCCAAGCTGTCCCACCTGAAACAGTAAATGACCCGAATGTAACGTCTTCCAGTGAGCCGGTTCCGATCGGGCCACCGATCATTGCCTCTCTCGAAAACTCATCGGATACAATTACTACCTCCGTCAGTTCATCTTCGGCTACGAGCTCGTCTTTCCCACTACCCGAACCCCCCCCTCCAGATGATCGTTTTTTGATTTTAAGTTATAGCATTGATGGCCAAAACTGGTTTGAACTAAAACGAATCGGAATGAACGACTGGAGAAATCTGACTGTTGATCTGCCGGTCCGTTCTTGGGGCGATCTAAAAAACGTACAGATAAAAATTACCGGGACTCCTTCGACGCTCCAGGTCATTCCGCCAGTGTTTCTGGACGGGATTCTCGTAGAAGTAACTTCTCGGATGTTTCAACTGCCCGACTTTGGGACAAGTATATCGAGTAGTCAAATAGAATTTCTTCCCTTTGGAATTCAAGATCTTCCTCGGGACGAGCACGCCTCTTCATCACAAGACTATTTTTTGCAGTTTCGAGATGGAGAAGGAACTGTTCCTGAAGTCGAAACACTCTTTTTAGACTGGTGTGGCGCCTTGAGCAAAGAGGCCCTTTCGCGTGTAGCGCCGGAGTTTTGTGTGGGAGGAGGACGAGTACCTCTTTTTCTTGAAACCCAGGAAGATGGAAGCTTTGTGATGCGAACGAATCCGACCGAACCGTCATATGTTGCCTATACGATTTTTGAGGAAGGAAAAAAACTGAAGATGCGAGTAGCGGTTTCACAATCCGATTGGCAGGATCTCAATCAACCGTTTTTCATCAAGATGGTGCTTGATTACGACGAACGATTCTCCGCGTTGCAGTTAGGCGAGGATTTGATTTTTGACGAGGGGAAAATTGTGATTGGGAAAAGTGAGGGAGGAACACTCATAGAGACATTGGCTAATGAGCCCCACCCTTCTCGTCCTGGTCGAGCAATGAAATCTTTTATTTTTCAACTTGAGAAAAAAGAAACTGATCCGATTGGCGAGTTTACGATCGAACTATGGAAAGTATAATTATTCCGGCTCGGAATGAAGCTTTAGGATTACCCCTCGTTCTTAAAAATTTGCGAACAACTTGGAATGGAGAAGTTATTGTTGTAGACAACGGCAGTACGGACGCCACGTATCGTGTGGCCAAGGGAGGAGGAGCGCGCGTCCTATTTCTTGAAACACCGGGGAAAGGGAGATCGATGCGTTTTGCGGCGAAGCAGGCCCGAGGGGATATTCTCGTATTTGTAGATGGAGATAACACCTATCCTGTTGATCTCGCTTCGCATCTGGTTTCTATCATCAGAGAGAATAGCTGTGATTGTGTTTTCGGTTCGCGTTTTCTACCGGGCGCCGAGAGGGAGATGAGTCTCAAGCGCCAGGCGGGAAATTATCTCCTGAACCGGCTTAGCTTATGGAAGGTGCGTCATCAAAGAACTGACATTTTGAGTGGTTTTTTCGCTATCCGAAAAGATGTTTTTCAAGAGCTCGGATTAGTGAGTAATGGATTTGAGATTGAAGCCGAGATTTTCTTAAAGTTAGAAAAAATGGGGAAATGTACTATGGAGATTCCCGTACCCTATCGAGGAAGAAGTAATTCACAGCTTCGTCCTTGGATCGATGGTCTCAAGATAACATATACGCTTATTCGAGGGGTATGAAAAAGCTGTTTTTCCGGTATCGTATTCTACACTGGGGAGAGAAGATCTCTTCATTGCGCCCGCTCGGCTACACACTCTTTGGATATGTATTTGCTTCGCATTTTTCTCTTCTCGCCATGACCCTCAACCTACTTCTCGGAGCGGGAATTTTAACTGCTTCGTATTTCTTGAATGATTACTATGATTGGAAGCTGCAGCACGAACGGAATTTTGTTTCTCGAGAACCCCAGGTTCAGAAACATATGGTATGGTATTTTAGTTTTCCGCTCTTGATTTCACTCGCAGCAGGGACGATCTTGGTGAGTCAGAGTTATGTTTCTCTACCTTCCCTAGCGCCACTTCTTCTCGCCGCCGTCCTTTCGTTTCTCTACTCCTTTCCTCCCGTGAGATTGAAGGACAGAAAGGGTATCCATTTTTTTATTTTTCCAGTATGCGTTACACTTCTTTTCCTGGCATCAATTCTTATGTTTGGAAGTTTTTCGAAGATTATTGTCGCTTTTTCTCTGATTATTTTTCTCTACCAGTGTTATCTGGAAAGTCTTCATCAAATTCAGGACATCTTTGAAATTCACGAGTCGAGAAAACTGGCCTCACCGAATCAGGCAAGAAGGATCGCGCAAATACTCTTGGGGGTATACATTGGGGTCGCTCTTATACTTTCAATCCTGATTAACCTGCCATTTTTTCTCATCTCCGCCCTCTTTGGTGGAGTTCGTCTTCTCCGACTTTTTCAGGTGCGCCTTGTTGCTATTGGGCGGGAACGACGCCACATTTTTTCCCTTCTCGTATCGGCCGAAGAGTATATTCTCTATAGTTTTTTATTACTTGTTGGGCTCATACAGTAATCTATGATTTCTCAAAAACTAAGGTATTTTATTCTAGTTTGCTTTCTTATCGGAGGACCGGCTCTGGTATGGTTTCTCGAAGAAGCGAGACCCTTTTCTCTTCGTGACGCACATTCCCGTATTCCTACTGCCATATCCCGCGGAGCGCAGTATCTTCGTACCCAGCAGTTTTCTTCAGGCACCTTCCATATGTTGGTATGCCCCAAAGGAGAAGGTGAAGACGCCTGTATACGAGACCCGGGCATTGTTTTTTTGGGATATATACTCAATTCACTCTCATTTCTGCCTAAGGAACAGGTCGGGGACATGACGGAAAAGGCGGCCCAGTTTCTTTTCCGGGAACAGACGCGTCCTGGGGTGTGGCGTTTTGTTTTACATGATGCCGACCCGACAGTCTTGCCGGACCTTGATACGAACGCCCTTGTTTCCAGCGCTCTTCAAAATCTCGGGTACTCTTTGGATAATCAAGCGCTATTTCTCAATAACAGAAATGACCGGGGTGAGTTTCGGTTATGGGCAGAAGGATATGGATCTCGAGCGGACTACACTCCTTTTGCTCGTGAAATTGATTGTGGTACGACCGCCAACGTGCTGTATTATTTAGGCGATACGAGAGAGACACGATCGGCCTGTGAACTTCTGGTCGACGATTTACTTCAGAAAAAAAGTTGTTCTTTGTATTATCGAGATCCCTTGGTTATTTATTACTTCGTGGCTCGCGCGTACCACGAGGGGAGTACCTGTCTTAAACCCACCATTTCTTATATTCAGGAGGCGATTCTCTCGGAACAAAAGGAAGATGGCAGTTTTGGAAATAGTCTGCAGACTGCCGTTTCGTTAAGCGCCCTCCTGGATACAGGTTACGACAACGAGCTTCGACTCCTGAAGGCAGTATCTGCCCTTCTCCGCCTTCAAAAAAACAATGGTTCATGGGAGCGGGGTACGATCTACTCCTATACGAGGGATTCAGGGAGTCCAGCGTTTCTGTCAAAGGATACGATATCTTTATCAGAAGATCTTTCTACGGCGTTTAGCCTTGAAGCGCTTGCAAAATTTGGACTATTTCTGAAACACTAAAACGTCTTTAGAATGACACGCTCATGCTTCTCTTTCTCTGTAGATAAGTATTTAAAAGAGTAGGGATGGACATGATACAATGGTAGTCGGAACAGCACTCATGCGCGATGAGGCGTTGTTGTGTTTGAAACAGATTCTTTTTTAAATTCCCGTGACTATCCACTTTTCTCCTTCAGTACGGAAACGTTTCAATAATCTTAGGTTGCTTGTTCGTAGTTCCTGGAGTGTTATACGGCATCCGTTAAGCGATTGGCCATTACGGACAAACAACTCTTTTTTTGATCGACAGACCGTTGCCATCAGCACCTTCCTCTGGGGTGGTGTTTTTATTATCCTCAACTTTCTTTTTGCCCAACGAGTTTCTATTTTTTGGTTCAATCACTGGCCGGTCAAGATTCTGTCGAGTGTCATCTACGGATTTCTTATCTGGTATGGCGGAGCGTTGTTTTTCTTTTTAGTCGCTAAGCTATTTCGAAAAGAAACGACTCTGGCGCGTCTCGAGATGTTAGTTTTCCCGCTCTGGCTCACCTGGGCCCTAATGCCTTTTTTCGATCTTCCCCATCTTCTTTTCAGTATTCCGATGGTTTATATCTGGGGCGCTGGGGCGCATCTCTCCTGGTTACTCGGATTTCCAATGCTGGCATTCCTTTCGTTTTCCTTGATGCGATATGAGTTTCACTTGTCCAAGAGAGAAATGGGGGTTGCCATGCTTCTGGCTGGAGCAGTTCCCGTGATTGGCCGTTTCGTCATTGAGAAGAGTCCGTTTTGGTTTGATGCGTTTGTTCTCAGTCTAACGGGAAAGGGGATGGGGTTCCACAGCGCTTCGTTACTAGCGGTTCTTGTAGCCCTCCCGCTTGCTTTCCTCTTGCGCCACCTAACCCAACCTGGGCGTTCGTGGACAACTCTTTTTTCGCCGATAATTTTTTTGGTTCTGGTGGTTCCACTTTTTGTGATTACGGCCCAACAAACTTCCTGGACAATGTTTATTCCCGGAGGAAAAATATTTAATTTTTCTCGTCAGATTGAAGGAGATTTTGGCCCGGGGGAGTCTCGGTATCGGCATTCCTATGTTTGGACGGGAGGGGATTATGAAACTTCGACAATTACGCATGGGGGAGCTGGCATTGTCACGGCATATTACAGTGATTATTACGTTGATGTGGCGGACCTCGATTTTAACCCTACTTTAGCGGATATTCGCGAGATTAGAATTCTGGTTGATTTCACCGGGAACACCAACCTAGGATCAACAAACAAAATACAGGGTTGTTTTGCGGCAGACACCGCGAATGCCAGTGGAACTTTTTACTGCAGTGACTGGCAGAATAGTCAAAATAGCACCTCAACATTTACTTTCCGCATTCGCTCTGACAGTATTTTTACCTTCGCCACAAGTTCTGATGGCGCCGCTACTTCAACTGCCGCCTGGAACACGTTGATCAGCGCTCTGACCCAGGATGATAATGATGTCGCGGTGCACGCGTACGTTACCGGATCAGATGACGGTAATAATTCTAATGATGGAAAAGTGGAATTTACCAATGTCAATGTTGAAGTTGAATACAAGGACTATAACGAACTTATCACCGAGTACACGTACTCGACCAGTACCCAATCAACAACCTCAACAACCGCCATCCCCATACTGACCCTGCCGTCATCGTCTTTGCCGAACGGCACTTACTTTGTTACTTGGGGAATGCAGGCCAGCGCTGATGCTACTTCGCTCGCGATTCCGACGGTGAGTTTGCGTCAAGAGACGGGAACGATCATTGCCACTGAAAGCATGAACCTTAATACGGTCACTTCCACGGACCCAACGAAAGGAAGTTTTTTTGGAGGATTTTGGGCTGGAACGCTGGATGGCGCCTCCTCTCTTTCTCTGTATGGGAACAGTCTTTTTGGAACTGTTGGCATATATTTCGGAACACGGTATATAAGCGCGACGCGTCTCGATACCCGCCTCACGGCCAATCAAGATTACTGGTCGAATAGCAATAACAGCACCGCCGACGTACTCACTGACGCGACAACGACATTTACCGTTGTTACCTCGACGACCGCGACCTTTCATACGGAAGCAACGGCACAACCCTTTCTCCTCTTTGCTTCTATGACCGTGAACCCCGATCAGACTGCTCGTTATTGCTCAGCTCAAGTAAAAGTGAGTTCAACGGCGAGCGTTGCCACATACGGTGTGGCCTATCGTAGGGGAGTATCGGGCAGTGATGTTTGGCCCTATACGTTCGCCACACAGCTCAATCTGGCCTCTGGATCCGTCACTGTTTCCCTGGAAGGGAAAACCAATGCGGCGGCGGCGGCCTGCGACTACGCCCAGCCTCGTATTTTTATTGTTCGCGCCAGTCTTTTCGACACTATCGGGAATAGTAGCGCAACCGCCGCAGTCACGATTAACACCTCCTCACTGACTACCCTGACGACCACCAGTTTTGTTCCCCAGGAACAAGGTGACGCGCTCATCGTCGGCAACTCACTTTTTAGTCCAACCTCATCCCGAGCCATGGTTCTTACTACCAACGTGTCAGGCACATCGAATATTTTTTTGGACAATCTGGGTCTTTTAGGAACAGCCGTTACCAGTACCTGGCCGGTTACCACGGTTTATGTGTATCGTAATATCAGTTCAACGGTTAACTTTGCTTTGAGCGCGCACGGTGTTGGTACGGCGAGTACCACATTCGCCAGTAGCTCCTATCTGACCGTCTGGTCTCTGCAACCGCCCATCTCGTATACCCAGTCCGGTTACCGTTGGTATGCGAATAGCGATGCAACTTCAACCGGAGCCGCCCTGGCCGCCACCAATACCGCGGCATTTGCTCCCGTTCAAGGGACCCCTTTTCGATTACGGTCTCTCCTCCACATTGGGAGTTCGACGCTCTCTTCCAGTTCACAGCCGTTTAAACTGCAGTATGCTGAAAAATCAGGGACGTGCGATACTGCATTTTCTGGAGAAACCTATGGCGACGTCGGGCGGACAAGCGGCGCTATCCGTTTTTATAACAACGCTTCAGTCAGTGATGGGGTAAGAATTGCCACCTCTTCGGGTGATCCGGTCCATGGCAGTGATACGGTCGTGGCCCAAAGTTATGAGGAAGCAAACTCGTTTGTGGCGGTCACGAGCACGGCAAGTAGTAGTGACGCCATGTGGGATTTTTCGTTGGTTGATAACTCTGCGGTAGCCAGTACGACCTACTGTTTCCGAGCGGTCCAGATTGGCGATGTGGCTCTCGACGCCTACAGTGTTATTCCCGAGATTACCACGAAGGGAGCTGCTCCAGCTTTGGGGAGTGTGACCTTAAACAATGGTTCTGATATTTCACTCACGCCAGCTACCACAACTCGCATTTACGCCTCATCGAGCGTCGTATCTGATGCTGACGGAGCGGGGGATATCCTCTACGCCACCTCAACGTTCTACCGCTCAGGGGTAACGGGCGGGCAGGATTGCGTGGCTAATGATTTAAACTGTTATCAAACAGCGAGTTCGAGTTGTAGTTTTGCCGCCAGCACCTCCACGGTATCTTGCTATACGGATATCTGGTACTTTGCGCAAGCTACCGATGCCTCGTCTAGTTTTAGCGCGGAAAGTTGGCAGGCGGCAATTTCCGTGACTGATAAACAAGCAGTTTCTACGAGAGTCAGCTCGACGGTCGGAACGGTACAGATTATCTCTCTTATAGCCATCGGATCAGCAACCTCATCCCTAAATTACGGAACTCAATTTGCGGGACAAAATACCGGCAGTACCAATCAGTTAGCTAACATTATCAACTACGGAAATACCTCCTCGACACTTAAGGTCTCTGGCACAAACTTAACCAGCGGAGGAAATACAATTGACGTGAGTAATCTACACTATGCTTCATCAGGATTTACGTATGGAGGAGTAGAACAATCTTTAAGTACGATTGCCACTACGCTCACCGGTGTCACCATTCTCCGCCCACCGATGTCGCCACTTTGGTCAACCAGTACACTTCCTTATGAAATCATCCAGCATAATCTTTCAGAATATAATAACTTTTTATATCAAACTGGCGGTTTGGACGTATCTTTAGCAAACACCTCAAATGTATCTTTTGCCCCATTGAGTCCCACCGGGACCATAGGCACGTGGGCCACCACCACGAATTTATCAGAAGGAAGACGTTTGCATGCCGGAGGCACCTACGGGGGGTACCTTTATGTGGCTGGCGGATTGCTGGACGGGAATGTTCTTACGAGTTCGGTCAAATTTGCCCAAATCAACAGCACGGGGAGTATTGGGAGTTGGCTAACTGCTACCGCGCTTCCCACGAGTACCTATCAGGCCGGCAACGTTATTTCTAATGGCTATTTGTATCTGGTAGGGGGAAAAACTGGAGAAAGTGACGCCACCAGTACCGTTCGGTATGTTTCCATTAATAGTACCGGTAGTGTAAATACTTGGGACACTACGACGGCCCTACCAGGTCCTCTTGCAAGTCAGTACGGAGTAGTTGCTTATCAAGGATATATCTATCATGTCGGCGGCGTAAATAATAGCGGCAATACCTCTAGTGTGTTTTATGCGCCTTTGAACAGTAATGGCACGATCGGTTCTTGGAATTCCGGTACGTCACTCCCGGGCAGTTTTGCTTCTCCCGCGTTGGCTGCTTCCGGAGGATTTCTTTTTGTGGCAGTGGGAAGTATAACCTCCACCTTTGTCTACGCCCCGCTTTACTCAAACGGTTCTTTGGGTTCTTGGTCCCTCGGCACCTCTTTGCCATCGAGTACCGCGACGGTGCCGGCGCTTGCTTGGAACGGAAATGTATATATTACTGGTAATAACAATGTTATTCCTCAAAAGGATGTATTTTGGATTCCCACAAACAATCGGAATACCTACTGGGGACTGAATGTGCCAACCGGTAACGTCTCGGGAACGTATAGCGGTACCGTTACCTTTACGGCGGCCTATACTCCCTAGCCCCATCTCTTAAAAAAGGGCGAGCAGATTGGGACTCTTTTTGTTTTTAGTCCGATACTCATCTGAGGAAGGGCGTGTGAATAATCCCCCTTGTTTTAGAACTTCCCTAGGGTATGATTAGCCCATGAATAATACCAATTTTTTCGGTGGTCTTATAAATCAACAAAATCTGAAAAGGCTCGTTCTTTTCACCGCCCTTTTCGGCCTTTTTCTCGCCCTTGGCGCTAATTACGCGCGACACAATACCGGCACCGACTCACTCGTAAACGTGAGTTCCGCGGGGTGGGCGCCGCTCCTCAAGGGCTCCTATGACGCTCCTTCTACGCCTAATGCCAATGATGTTTTTGTCGAGGGAAACTACGAGTACGTTGTCACAGATAATAATACGAGTGGTGTTAATCCACCACATGAGTTCTATGTGATCGACGTTTCGAACCCGGGCGCTCCGTTCCGGGTTGGATCAGTTGAAATAGGCGGCGATGTGAGGAGCGTGGCGGTCAGCGGCAACTATGCCTATCTAGCTACCACTCTGGATACGCGGGAACTGGTCGTTATAAACATAAGTAGTAAATCGAACCCAACTATTGCTGGTTGGTACGATGCTGATCCCGGAGAGGGGCCAAATGGTCTGGCGGTCAGTGTTTCTGGGACGACCGTCTATCTGGGCACGATGAATAATGGCGGGGCTGGCGACAACGAGTTTTATGTTTTAAACACCGCGAATCCATCAGCTATTACGCTCGTAGATGCTCTGGATGTTGATAATGACGTGAACGACATTAAGATCGCCCAAAATTATGCCTATCTGGCTACCAGTCACAATACTAAGGAGTTGCTTCGCGTGAATATTCAAAATCCGGCCAACGTATTTGAGGCTGGCGCCTACGACACTCCTGGGGCCGCTGACGCGACTGGGGTAGATTACCGCTGGGGGCGGGTATTCTTGGGAACTGCTAATAATCAGTCCTCACCAGACTTTTTTGTCATCAATGCTTCCAGTTCAGCGCCGATGACGTTGGTTGGCTCGGTTGATTTGGGCAGTAATAATAACAAAGTGGTAGCCTATCGAGATAAGGTCTATATTGGCACCGACACGGACACGCGAGGACTGACTATAGTGAACGTCGCCAATCCTCAAGCGCCGCAACAAGAGTACACGTATAAATCAGCAGGCAATGTTCTCGGGATATATGTAAAAGCCCCTTATACCTATCTGGCTACGGTGAGCAGTCCTGAAGTCGAAATTGTCGACACTGAGTTTTTGATGCGTCCGAATATTATTTTTATCTACACCGATGATCAGCGCCAGGACACAGTTCAGTATATGCCAAAATTACAGAACCATCTGATCAATAACGGCATTACATTTACTAATTCTTTCGTGACAATTCCCGTTTGCTGTCCTTCGCGAGTCGGTACACTTACGGGAAGATACGCTCATAATACCGGTGTTATCAGCAATGTTTTTCCTGATGGGGGAGCCCGTAAGTTCGCGGGTCAGGATGGTTCGACTATCGCTACCTGGTTGCAGAGTGCTGGATATCGTACCGGTATATACGGTAAGTATTTGAACCAGTACGAAACGATGTGTCCTCCGGCTGGCTGTTATGTGCCTCCTGGCTGGGACGAGTGGCACGTCTTTCGAGAAGGGAGCGCTTACTATAACTACCACTTGACGAATAACACTGGCCCCATAAGTTCGTACGAGTGGCATGGTAGTTCTTCTGCCGATTACGCTACTGATGTCATTACTATGAAGGCTTTGAATTTCATACAAACTTCAGATGGTAAGCCCTTCTACTTATCGGTAAACTACTTTGCTCCCCACGCCACGCCATTTACCCCACCGCTCGTAGCTCCTCGACACGCCGCAAGCCTTCCGAATTTCCAACCAATTCACGGTCCCGCCTGGAACGAGGAAGATGTTTCTGATAAACCCTCTTTTTACGCTGATCGAGAGACTGCCGATGCGCCTTATGTACCACCATATACGCGTGGGGAGTGGTCCGATCTCTCTCAAAAAGCCGTAGCTCAATCACTTCAGGCGGTTGATGATGGGGTGGCAATTCTTCGATCGTATTTAAGCGCGATCGGGGAACTTGACGATACTGTTCTTGTCTACACCTCTGATAATGGCTTTATGGTTGGAGAGCATCGGCGTTTTGATGGCAAAGAATGTCCTCACGAAGAGTGTATCCGAGTGCCCCTCATCATTAGCTACCCGCGGCTCATCGCTTCGCCCCGAGTCGAAAATCGGATGGCCTTGAATATTGATCTCGCTCCGACTTTTGCCGACCTGGCTGGCATCACCCCCCCCTCTCCAGTTGACGGCTTGAGTTTAGAACCGATTCTTAAAAATCAGTCACCTTCATGGCGTACCGATTTTCTTATAGAGTTGTTGAGTCCTCTGGATTCTCAATGGGAGCCACCATTTACTGGAGTTCGCACCACCCAGTGGAAGTACATTCAGTCAACGAGCACCACCTCTTCAAGCACGACCGAAGAAGCGCTCTATGATCTTCTGAACGATCCCTACGAGCTACAGAGTCAAGCCAGTAATCCGGCGTATGACTCGATCAAACAAACGCTCAAGGCTCGATTAGAAGTGCTCCGAGGGGAGTAGTAAGGAGGTTTTTTGAATCCGGGTATTTGTTATAAACCTTATCCACAGGAAAAAAAGAGTAATAATGGTATATAATAAATATACGTAGCACAAATGCACACGCATACCATCCAAAAGCTAAGTCTTTTTTTACCGGCTTCGATATTTTTTTTAGGAGTCTTTCTCATCGCCCGAACCGTTTTTGGAGCTGGATCAACTCAAGACCTTTCAAGTCTCGTAACCATTGGGAACTCTGCCCCAACGGTTTCGGCAGTCACCATTAATAGCGGTAACGATATCGTCCTTACTCCCAACGCTACAACGACGGTGTATGTTAACTTTACGGTTCAGGATGCAAATGGTTGTAATGACGTTTTTTTAAATGGCACGGTAACGTCAACTATTTTCCGAACTGGAGTCGGATCTGCTTGCTCGGCGAGCGACCGGAACTGTTACATTGTGAGTACATCGACTAATAGCTGTAGCGGAAACGCTTCTACCTCGCTTGCGACCACAACTTTCTACGTGTATTATTTTGCCGACTCCACGACCAACACGACGACTGCCAGCTCTAGCTTCCCTTCGGACCACTGGACTGGTTTTGCCTGGGCTAAGGATGCCTCTCTGGCCAGTTCTTCCGCGACTTCGACCGCCACCGTGGAGATGAGCGTACTCACTGCCTTGAATGTAACGACTTCCTCCATTAACTATGGAACATTGTCAGCCGGTCAAGATACGGGAGCTACGAACCAATTCGCCACAACAACAAATGCCGGTAACTCGACCACTACGCTTCGACTGCATGCAGTAGCAACACTAACTGCGGGAGCTAATTCCATTACAACGAGTTCACAAGCATTTTCAACGTCTAGTTTCACGTATGCGGGCACAAGCACTGCCTTGACTGCCTCGGCTGTAACGGTCAGTGGTTTTCTCTTGACCATTCCGACCACCACAACGAACGTATCCCGAGCAACGTACTGGGGCTTAACAGTGCCTTTCGGGCAAGCCACTGGGAGCTACTCCGGCACGACTCGTTTCACGGCATTATATCAGGAGAATTAGCAGTGTATTGCCTAGAACCCATCTCAAAAATAGAATCACGCAGTCTTCCGGCTAGATTCGGCTATAAACCCACCCGACCCTCCTTGAAATACCATAGGGTATTCCTGTCTCGGGTCGGATGGTTCTCGCTCGAATCTATCACGGAATACCCCTGTGCCTATTTTTGAGATGGGTTCTAGGAAGAGTCGCTAAAAAATGCTATAATTTTCCCCAGAGTTATGGACAGCTTTTATGATTTTTTGAAGAAAAGGGGCAAGATTCACACTGCTCTTTTTTCTTTCTTGGTGTGCGGCGCTTTACTTGTCCCCCAGGTTAGTTTTGGCGCGTTTGGAGCCTCGCCGCCGGTCTTAAACGCTACGCGATTGGTTCCTGGAATAAAATACCAACAGATTATTTATCTCGCGCGCGATAATGCCGAGAATGATTTGGTCATATCCGCCGACTTGGACGTTCCAGACACTATTAAGGAGTGGGTGCGTATTGAGCAGGGTAGTCAGTTCATTATCCCTCGCGATGTGCGGCAGTTCCCGATAACCGTCTTGATTGATGTCCCGAGTAGCGCCGGGCTCGGTATTTATAACGGCCGAGTAACTTTTTCCAGCGTTCCGAATAAAGAAGGCCAACAGGTGGCTATCTCTTTGGGCATAGAAATTCCTTTGAATCTCACGGTGGGTGATAATATCTCTCGAGAAGTTAAAGTCCGCTTGATTAAGTTGCTCGATATCGAAGAAGGTTGGGACCCCCGGGTATACGTTAAATTTGAGAATCTGGGGAATATCTCTGAAAAGTTCGATTCAGCAAACTATGAGCTTCTCGATAATTATGGCAATGTTCGCCTTGCTTTTGCTCAAAAAACCGAAGACTTCCCAGAAACCCCGGCATTTTCTACCAACGAATATACAATTGACTTCCCCATGGATTTCCATTTGGGTGTAGGCCAGTATTGGGCAGTGGTTAATTTTTATCAGGAAGGTAAGGTGATCGGCAGTCAAAAAACTATTTTTAATGTTTTGAAGAGGGGATCGCTATCCAGTCCGGCCGGACAGCTGTGGCAAGTATTGCGGCTTCAGGAGTTCTGGATGTTCTATCTCGGAGGGCTCGTTCTTATCATTCTCTACTTTTTACGCCGGAGGTTTTTTAGAAAATCTGTTTAATGCATGATCCCAATCAAAAAGCTTTTTACCGGAGTACTCCTTCTTGCTCAGACTCTCACTGCCTCGGCCGCTGATATTTCGACCGTAGTAACAATCACTGTCACTCCTTCGCCGCCAAGCAGTCTCGGCGCTTCAGTGGTTTCCAGTAGTCAGATTACGTTGTCCTGGACGGATAATTCGAACAATGAGGATGGGTTTTCTGTTGAACGGAAGACGGGGGTCGGTGGCACGTATGCGGAGATAGCTACGACCAGTCTTGGCGTGGCGACATATGCCGACAGTGGTCTTTCTGCGAGTACACTCTACTACTACCGTGTGGCGGCCTTTAGCGTAGACGGAAACTCTGCCTACAGTAACGAAGCCTCATCAACGACGAGTAATGGGAGTAGTCCTCCACCAAATACTGGCGGAGGTGGCGGGGGAGGGGGGGGCGGGGGCGGAGGAGGTGGTAGTCCATCCGCACCGATTACCGCCGTAGTTTTTAAGGGGAGGGCCTACCCCTTGAGCCAAGTAAGCATCTTAAAAGATGGCCAACTGGCAGTGAGAACAATCGCTGGACCAGATAGTAAGTTCGCAGTTTCTTTGAGTAACTTATCGTCCGGAAACTACACATTTTCTGTCTACGGTGAAGATAGTAATGGTCTTCGTTCCAGCTTGTTCACGTTTCCAGTCTTCATCACCGCGGGGGTGACGACAGAAATAAGCGGGATATTTATCTCACCTACCATCACTGCGGATAAGAGTCAGGTGAAGCGGGGAGATACGATTACTATTTTTGGACAAAGCGCTCCATCCTCGTCCATTTCTATTACTATTAATTCTAAAAAAGAACTTATTGTCACGCGCCCCTCTGATGTTCAGGGTGTCTACCTGCTGAACTTGGATAGCGCGCAACTCGAACTGGGCCAGCATACCGCGCAATCGAAAGCTACTCTTGAAACTGAGGTTAGTCCCATATCCAAAACGCTGAGCTTCACTGTCGGTACAAAGAATGTAAAGGCGGAGCTCTCAAAGGGCTGTGGTCGGGCCGATCTGAACTGTGACGGTAACGTCAATCTAGTCGACTTTTCAATCGCTGCCTACTGGTACAATCGCGTCCTGGATACCAAATTTGCAGCCATTGAAGCGGAGCGATTAAATAACGATGGCAAGATTACGCTCATCGACTTTAGTATTATGGCGTATTACTGGACCGGTTAATCATGGCAACTTTTAAAAAAATAGTGTCCGTTTTTCTTCTCGTCTTCTGGTTTGCACCTGCCGTTTCTTTGGCGGCCCGTCTTTACACCGCTACTGAGAAGTCCACGATTACGAGCAATAATCAATTTTTAGTTGATGTCTATGTAGATTCCGACCAGTCGGTTAATGCCCTCTCGGGGTATTTAGAGTTTTCTAAAGAAATTCTTCGCGTGGTAGACATCTTTGAAGGCGATTCAATCATCAACTTTTGGATTGAACGGCCACGCCAGGGAACGCCCGGGGTGGTTAATTTTTCCGGCATCACTCCCGGAGGGTTTACCGGAACCAAACACAAGGTATTTTCTATCGTTTTTGAGGCGGCGTACCCTGGCCAGGCTGTAGTAAAGTTCTCCGATAGTACAGCGCTGGCGAATGATGGACTGGGTAGTCAACTGCCCACTGAAGTTGCGGCTCTGTCGTTATCTATTTTGCCAAGCGACGGCACTTCTATTCAGAAGATGATGCGTGACGAAAATCCTCCCGAACCATTTAAGGCTTCTATTGAAAGTGACCCGAATATATTCGAAGGACGGTATTTCCTCGTATTTAGCACTGAGGATAAGGGTACTGGCATTTCTCACTATGAGATCAGGGAAGGTCTCCGGGGAACCTTTAAGCGTGCAGAGAGCCCGTATCTCTTGGAGGATCAAAGCCTTACAAAAACAATTTCCCTGAAGGCCATCGATAAGGCCGGGAATGAACAGCTCATTGTTATCGAAAAAGGAGAAAGCGTTTCGAGTGTCTGGGAAGAGTATGGCTGGTTCGCTATAATGGCTTTAATAGTTATGGTGATGACCTTGCTTCTTTTTATCTTTAAGCGCCGATGAATAAGTTTTGGAAAATAGTTTTTGTTCTCCTTGTCCTCCTGGGCGCTCCTCGCGGAGCAGAGGCGGCTACGTTAGGAATGAATCCTCCGAGCGCCACGTTCGAAGTGGGCGATCGGGTGATTCTCCAGGTGCAAGTGGAAAGCGGTGTTCCAATAAATGCAGTTTCTGCTATCGTTTCGTTCCCACCGATATTTTCTATTGAATCGATTTCTAAGTCAGACTCCATTCTCAACTTTTGGGTTTCCGAACCAAGCTTCTCGAAGAATGCGGGCACAGTTTCATTAGAAGGAGTAACGTTGGGTGGGTTCTCCGGAAAAATTGGAACAGTTCTCACGGTGCGAGCCAAAGTCGTGAAAGATGGCTCGGGTTCAATTGCATTTAAGTCCGGCCAAATTTTAGCGAATGACGGAGAAGGTACTGACATTATCTCCGGTTTCCGTACCTTCTCCTACGAGGTCAAGCCAAAAACCGGTGTTTCACCGCCTGTAGAAAAAACTGAAGAACTAGAGATTCAGCCAGAACGACCGCAAGAGCCGGCTACATTAACAGCGCCTGAGCTTATCGTGAGCCAATCGTTTGGACGTGAGGCAGTCATTGGGACTTCCCGTTATCCGCAGTCGCAAACGCTTGTGACTTTCCAATCGGCAGATGGCACAAAGATATTTCTCCAAGGGCGAACTGATGATCGGGGCGGTTTTCTCGTGTCCGTCCCCTCAGCCCTGAAGCGCGGAACCTACTCAGCTACTGCGCTGGTTATTACCCAGGAGCAACTCTACACAGCGCCATCAAATCGCGTAACAGTAATCGTTGGTAGCCCCTTCTCCGATCTGAGTCCTGAAAGTAGGCTTGTAGCTATTATTCTCCTTCTCGTCATTTTGTACTTAGGAGCAGTTCTCTTGGTATATATTCTCAAAGTTCGACGAGTAAGGGCTCGGATTCGAGAGGAGTCTCGGGAAGTGCAAGGCACTGTTCGTAAATCATTCAAATTATTAAATCAGGATATCGCTGATGTTGCTTCGACTCGTGAAATAAAAAAAGATCTGAAGAACTCCGAAGAAACGATTCTTGAAGAAATTAAAGAAGTCGGAGACACATGAGAAAAATTTTCGCTGGAGTAGCATTACTCTCCTGTGTCTCGCTCATCCTCGCGGTGAGCGTCCAGGCCCAAACCATTAGTTTACAGGCCTCCTCGTTAGTGCCAGAGGTTGCTTTGCTGGTATCGCCAGGAACCGGCAGTTTTGAAGACGGCGGCACGTTCACCATTTCCATTCTCGTCGACACAAAGGGAAAGAGTGTTAACAGTCTTGAGGTTGCTCTCAGTTTTGATCCGGATAAACTATCTATTGTTGGGCCGTCCGGAGGAAAATCCATTATTGGCGTCTGGGTTGAGCCTCCGATTTACGACAACGCTACGGGTATTGCTCGTTACGCCGGGGTTATTCCCGGCGGTATTATTACGAGCTCCGGTCTTATAAACTCTATTACTTTCAAAACCAAGCGTCCCGGTCAAACTGCCATTGTTTTAAATGCCAGCTCGAAGGTGTATTTGAATGACGGTTTTGGCACGACCGCCCGAGTGAATGTTGGGCGGGGAACGTTCACTATTCTTCCCAAACCGTCGGCTGGTGTCGTGGTTTTTTCGGAAACACATCCGGTTCAAAGGAATTGGTATAACAATAACAACCCCATCCTCTCATGGGAGCGAGAGCCAGGTGCTACGGAGTATAGTTATGTCTTAGACAACCAGCCGGGAACTATTCCGGACAACACTCCGGAGACAGAGGGGGCAACGGTGCAATCTAAAGATCTGCAGGATGGCATCTGGTATTTCCATATAAAATCGAACAAAAACGGTCTTTGGGGACAGCCCGGTGTTTTTGTGATCCAGATCGATACGGCTCCGCCGGCTGAATTTCAACCAGCCATCGACTATCTTCTGGCCGCACTTAGCTTAGTGAATCGAGCCTTGGTTTCGTATTTCACCACGGACAACTTATCGGGAATAGATCACTATGAAGTTGGCGTCATCGACAAGACCCAGCCAACGACTGTTTCTCCGGTCTTTGAAGAAGTGGCTAGTCCGTACCAAGTACCGTTAGAGGAAGGAGGAAATGCACGAGTTTTGGTTCGGGCTTTTGACCGGGCCGGCAATGTGCGGGAAGCAGGAGTAGATATTAAAACTCCATTTTTCATAAATAATTTTCTCGAGAAATACGGACTCCTTGTGCTCATTGGTCTCCTCTCTGCTATTATCGTGCTGATGTTATTGCATTACCTTATTACGCACCATCTGCTTCGCCATGCGAAGAAAGCGCTCAGGGCATTCGAGGAAGATGCAGCGGAAGACAACAATCCTTTGCCGCCAGTACTTCCACCACAACCGTAGTTTCTGCCTAGAACCCATCTCAAAAATAGAATCACGCAGTCTTCCGGCTAGATTCGGCTATAAACCCACCCGACCCTCCTTGAAATACCATAGGGTATTCCTGTCTCGGGTCGGATGGTTCTCGCTCGAATCTATCACGGAATACCCCTGTGCCTATTTTTAAGATGGGTTCTAGGCAGTAGTCACTACTGGCTTGCCTGCAATCTGGAAAACTGTAATGTGAAGTTTCTGTCCTGCAATTTTTGCTCCCAGTATCTTGAGGCGATTATTGGCGGGTAAGGTGTAGGTATTCTCCTCAAGAGGTTTTTCGAGAATGGTCCAAGCTCCGGGTTCGTGTGAAAAAGCTAGGATTTTCCTAAGATTTTTTTGCGAGATTTCGAGATTGTTGCCGGCAAGCGCAATGCGGAGATCACCCTCGCTGATTTCCGCATCGGCCGTCGTGAATTTTTTCGTCAGCGTCTTTTGAGTTTCGTCTTGAGGGGAAAGCTGTATGTTTCCTTCGAGATACTGCGGCATGGTTTTAAGAAAGATGTCGGCACCAAGTTTTGCTAGTTTTTCCTCCAGAGTTTGATAGTCGTCCTCGTCCGGCGAATAGTTTGAAAGAGCACTTGAAGCGAGAATCGGACCGTGATCAACTTTCTCGTCCATTTTATAGATTGTCACGCCAGCTGGTTCTCCCTGAAGAATAGTAGACTGAATGGGCGAAGCGCCCCGAAGACGAGGAAGAAGTGAGGGATGGATGCCAAATGTACCCTGTGGGGGCAGATCTAAGACCGCCTGCGGAATAATATGGGCGTAGGCCGCAACCAGGAAAAAATCTGCTTCGAGATTGGTGAGGATTTCAGGTGTGGGTCGTTCCGGTTGAAAGATGGGAATGGAATGGTCTTTCGCAATTTGTTTCGTGAGTGGTGGAGTCAACTCCTGTTTTCGGCCGGCTGGGCGATCTGGACTAGCCACGATTGCGAGCGGAAGTGTACCGGCGGCAATGAGTTTCTCAAGAATGATGGCGGCGAACTGCGGACTGCCGAAAAAAACATACTTCATAAATCTAACGATCTTTCTTTATTTTCGAAGCGTGTTTCTTCAGGCGATCTCCCACCGGCACTTCGTGCAGATTCCGCCCTTTATCAATAAAGAGCTTGCCATCGAGATGATCTACTTCATGCTGAAAGACATGCGCCAAAAGTCCCCAGGCTTTTATCTTTACAGCTTTTCCATTCTTATCTATGCCTTTCAAGGTTACTTCCAAAGAACGTTTTACTTCGCCATAAGTTCCTGGAACACTTAAGCAGCCTTCTTCTAAAAAATCCTGTTCTTTAGACAGTTTTTCAATTTGCGGATTAAAAATTGCATAAAATTTTAAAGTCCCATCGTCTCGCGGTACTTCAGCCACAAAGAGGCGATAGGGGAGGCCGATCTGATTGGCGCTCAAACCAACGCCATGGGCCCGGCGCATAGTTTTTTTCATTGTCTCCAACAGTTCTTTTTTTTCACCCGCCGAAAAAGAAGAGGGGTGTGCCTCTTTTGTTTTGTGGCGAAGGATTCGTTCGTCTTTAGTGTCTTTGTTTGTGAGAATTCGATCGGGGATCATGCGATTTTTTTTCAGAAAGGAGTTTCATAAAATACGCCCCTTTATTTTTGACATTTCTTCTCTCGCGGACATCTTTGGCGAGCGTAAGAAGATCGCTCGCGTGCCGTTCTTTTGCGAGCTTGATATAAAGAGACTTGTGGCGATCGTCATCGAGAATTTCCGCAATTTCAAGGCCGATTAATTGGTAGGCTCGATACACTTTTGATTTTTTACCACGCTCCCGAAGCGTTTCTAAAAAATCTTTGTCCATCTCGGCTTCAGTGTACCCGAAATGGGCGGGTTAGTAAAATTTGTGAGGATGGCCAATTTCGAGTAGAATAACCAGAACCCATCTCAAAAGTGCCACGGCGACGCGTTTCCAGATGTTTTTCCATTCCGCTAGGCACGGACTCCGAAGATGTACCCATAGGTACTTCAAGGAGGTCGGAACAACGCGGAATGGAAAAACAGCGGAAACCCGAAGGGATATGAGCCAATTTTCACAATCTTATTTGTCGCTGCGGACTCGACGTACCAAAGGGTACGCCTTCGTCCTTACTCCTTAATCTTGTGAAAGTTGGCTCATATCGCGGCTCGCGGCACTTTTGAGATGGGTTCTACTGTCATGCAACGGAAACTCGTCAAATTTTTGGTTCTCACTTTGATTGTGGTGGGTATCGGCGGCACGGGCTATCTTTTTGGGCTTACAGTTGGCCAGGAGACACCGAAAACCGTTCTCGTTCAAGGCGTGACTGGTCTCGAAGCTGGCAAGACTACTGCTCAAGTTGATTTCGGGGTCTTTTGGCAGGCCTGGGATGTCATTAATCGCGAGTACCTGAAGCACGACACCATTAACAACCAAACTAAGGTCTATGGCGCAGTTCGCGGCCTGGTTCAGTCCTTGGGCGATCCCTATACGCAGTACTTTAATCCGGTCGACAATAATCGATTTCAGCAGGATGTCTCGGGAAGTTTCGGTGGTATTGGCGCCGAGCTCGGCCTTCGCGAGGATCGCTTAGTGGTTATAACTCCGCTTAAGGGTTCGCCGGCAAGCAAAGTAGGGCTCGAAGCGGGCGATTTTATCGTTAGTATCAATAGTACTTCAACCGAGAATCTTCAGGTTGATGAGGCTGTGAATTTAATTCGCGGTCCGGAAAATACAACCGTGACGCTCTCCATCTATCGTGAGAGTTGGGGGAAGATTCGAGAGATTTCGATTAAGCGAGAAAAAATCAGCGTGCCAACGCTTGATTCGGAAATACTGTCTGACCATATCCTCTATATCCAACTCTATAGTTTTAACGCCCAGGCCAGCCAGCTTATGGCTAAGGCACTTCAGGATTCGTTCAGTAAGGAGCCGATTGGCGGCATTATTCTTGACCTTCGCAATAATCCGGGCGGATATCTTGAAGTCGCGGTTGATATGGCCGGCTGGTTCTTGCCCAAAGGCACGCTCGTTGTTACCGAGCAAGGGATCACGGAAAAGGAAGAGTTTCTGGCCCGCGGCAATGGCAGTCTCCTCAAGGTACCGCTCGTCGTCATTGTAAATCAGGGATCGGCTTCGGCGGCGGAAATCTTGGCTGGCGCTTTGCGCGATCATAAGCGAGCTGAGCTGGTGGGAGAACAGAGTTTTGGCAAAGGAACTATTCAGGAGCTCAAATCTCTGAAGGACGGCTCGGCAATTAAGATGACGATTGCCCACTGGGTTTTGCCAAAGGGTCAGATTCTCGAAGGAAACGGTCTCGTGCCCGACTATGTGGTCAAAATGCCGACCAGTACGACCGCGACTGCTTCGAGTACGAAGGCCGATCCGCAACTCCTCAAGGCCAGAGAGATTTTAAAAGCAAAGATTACGACACTCTTTAAGGCGTAGTCGTTTCGGTCATCATCGTATTTACTTCACATGAAAGTTATTTTTTTAAAGAATGTCCGCGGCGTGGGGCATCGATCGGAGATGAAAGAAGTTTCTCCGGGATATGCCCGCAACTTTCTCTTTCCCAATAAACTGGCGCTCGAAGCGACGCCGGAAAATATAAAAAAACGGGAGCAGGAGTTGAAATCAACGGAAGCGGGCGAAAAAGAGCTTCTTCTCCGTCTAGATAAGATTGCCCAGATGGTGAAGGACAACCACGTTGTGATTCCGGTTAAAGCGGATGCGAAAGGGCGTATTTTTGGCTCAGTCTCAAAAGAAACTATTCTTTCAGCGCTTCGAGACGCCAAAATAGTGACCGACGAACGGGTTCACGTGCAACTGTCTCACCCTCTAAAAGAAGTAGGGGAGTATGTGATCGATCTTGATCTTAAAAAAGGAGTGACCGCCAAGCTCCGCGTTATACTACAGAGACAACCTTAACCTGCCGCTTTGTGCCGTCGAAGTTTATTTTGTGTTTTGTTGAGAATGCCACCTTACCGGTTTTCATGGCATAGAGGGTATCGTCACCGCCCCGTTTTACATTTGTACCTTCGGCGTACTTTGAACCGCGCTGACGGATGATAATCTCGCCAACTTTAATAACTTGACCGTCTTGAATTTTGACGCCTAAGCGCTTTGACTCTGAATCTCGTCCTAATTTGGTTGACCCGAGGGCCTTGGTATGTGCCATCCCCCCACCTTAAATTATGTCTAATCGACTATTTGATTTAATAAGATTTTGCATATTTCTAGTCTGGATTTACTGTGCGATTAAGGTGGGGGGATGAGCATGCCGCTTGCGCTTTAACGCCTAGCGACGACCCACCTTTCACCGCTTTTGTAGAAACTATTCTATGCTATAATCGCCCTTATGTCAAAGATGGAAACCTGGTTCGGCGAACATAAAAGAGAGCTCATTTTAGGCCTTATTATCTTCCTCGTAGCTACCACGAGCTTTGCCTTCGGCTACCTTTTAGCCAAGCGCGACGGACGTGCCCCAATTGTTGTCGAGCAGAAGATGGTGGGTCCTTAGGGGCTTTCAGCATATTCTGATGCCACGCGGCAACGCTGATAGCCAAAGCCATGCCACTTTGCCACAAAACATACAGGTATAGCAATTGTTCGTCGCTGGTAGTTCCAAAATGAAAGGTGAATCCAAGTCCTCCTCCAATAACTACGAGGGGGATGAGATAACGAAGAGATAAGCGGAAAAGACTAATTTTAAGTCCGATAAAGACTATCGCGGCACCCACCATTCCGGCCAGAAAAAATACAATATTTGCGGAAAGAGTATTGTCAATTTCGGAAGACATGATGACTGTTTCTACTACCGCGTAGTAGGCGAATGTAGAGAGTGCGACCCATACAAAAGATTTCAGTATCGGATATCGTTCATTATCAACCATTCTATTTGCGAGAAAGGAAACTAAGATCAGTATGCCAAATATGAGTCCTGGAAGAAAAAAAATACTATCCTTGGCAAGTGGAATAGATTTAATCCCTCCGAAATATTTTGTTAGGAAAAAGGACAAAAAGCCGGAAAGAATACCCGTGCAGAGAGCTGACAATAAAGGACATGATTTAAGTATACCAAATCTCAATAGCCGACGCGTTTCAGCCAGTAGTCGTTTTCCCACTCCCAGAGGCGTTTGGCGCCGAGGAACGCTTGAAAATCGTCTTCCCACAACGGAAACTCCTTGAGTTCAATCTGGCCGCGAACTTCGCTCCAATCATGCTCTCCCGACGGACAAGCCTTGGAGCCATTATTTTTGACCTTTTCCCGGCCGCCCTTGGTTCGTCGCGTGGCGCGGCAACGATTGCAGAACTGGATCTGGTCAATGCGCAAGATCCACCGATTCTGGAGATTAAACTCGTGCTTTAAGGCGTCCATGTAAGCCGCCGTCTGGAGATTATAGTCACGATAGATGCCTTGCGACGTTTTTATATCCATCACGCCAAACTGGCCATCAATCAACGCCATGGCGTCAATTGTACCAGCGTAGCGGTGGTCATAGTGCACAATGCGTCGTTCGATATACTCCGGCGAGGTTTGGATATTTTTCTCAACCAGGAATGCTTTAAAGGCGTCGATCGATGGTTTAATCGAGACCGGCACTTCTGGATTTTGACCGAGCAAGATGGCTTGAGAAACTTCGTGGACAAGCGTGCCTTCTTCCGCCGATTTTTCCGTCACATCCTGGGCGGCTTTGTAACTGGCGGCTTCGCCATAGTAGCGATAGAGCGCCGGTTTGGCTTTAATCGAAAGAATTTTGGTAACCCGCGGATACCAGGCGCCGTCGATGGTGTAGCCGCAGACTTCTTTGAAGTTCTCGATATTGTTGTACGTATCGAACATATTATTTGAAGAGGAGGGGAGTAAGATTGGCAACTGATCCGGCACCCATCATGATTATTACTGGGTTTGGGGGGTAGCCCCGACGCAGAGGTCGGGGTCCCGACTTCCTTGAGTATTTTTTTGATCTAACGTCGGGAGGTCTAGGGGGTAAGGTTTGAGCGATCAACTCTTTCAGTTTTTTAGGGTTTGCAAGATACAAAACAGTTTTTTTAGGATATTTTTTCTTGATATCGCGAGCTAGTTTTTCTGAGGTAAATACTGCTTCTTTATTATCACGACCGGCTACTTCGTAGACGGGGAGAAGAATTAGCTGATCGGTATCATGGAAAGCCGTCGTGAACTCTTTGTAGAGGGCCTTAAGGCGTTTTGCCTGGTGGGGTTCGAAAACGGTAACTAACTCCGCTCCCGGGAATTTCTCTCGGAATGCCTGAAGTGTTGCTTGAATTTCTGTCGGGTGATGGGCATAGTCGTCATATACCTCTATCCTCGTTTTTAGTCTTCGGTTTTTAGTTTTTAGTTCCCCTTTAAACTCCATCCGCCGCCAGGCTCCGCTATAACTCCCCAGTTTTGCGAGGACGTTTTTTTCTGGAATATGGAGAATGTCGCGGGTTACCGTGAGCGCGGCCAAGGCGTTCGAGAGATTGTGTTTTCCGGGAAGTTTAAGATGTTTTTTTACTCTAGACGCATCCTTTGTACTTCGAACGCTGTACCAGTACATTTTGAGCGAACTTTTTTTCGCGATTTTTGAAATAAGAGGGGAGAGTGAAAAAAGATTTTTATCGTCGCGATTAAGGACTAAGGAACCGCCTGGCTTCACGCGAGTCATGAACTTGAGGAAGGTACGTTTCAAGTCGTTTAGGTCCTTATAAAAGTCCAAGTGCTCTCGATCGATATTCGTAATCACCGCGATGTCCGGATGATAATGAAGAAAGGCACCGCGCCACTCATCCGCTTCTAAGACGAGCCAGCCAAAGGTGTGGCTGTTCTGATTTTCACCGAGCCAAAAATTTTTCCCGTGTAACTCCTTGAGTTTTGTGCCGACAATAATAGTTGGTTGGATAGGCGAGTCTTTCAAAATCAGTCCGATCATGGCCGTGGTCGTACTTTTCCCATGACTGCCCGAAACACTCACAGTTTTGTACACCTCGGTCAAACAACCGACGGTTTGCGGATAGGACATCGGTCGTATCTGCATTTTCCGAACCTCTTCGAGCTCAAGGTACCCCGACGATCCTGGAGTAATCGCGTTCGAGTAGATGGCCATGCTTAGTCCTTTCGGCACATTCGTTTTGCGGTGGCCAACTTTTATCGAAGCGCCTTCGTGGACTAATTCCTCGGTCAGATCGCTTTTTTGGAGATCCGAACCGCTTACAGCCCATCCTTGAGCCAAAAACCAGCGGGCGAGAGCGCTGATCCCAATACCGCCAATACCAATGAAATGAATCTTATCCGGTGCGCTTTTTTGTGACGGCATCGTTCAATTATACGGCATCTCTTTTCTTCTTACGAATGAAATTTTAATGCACGCTGACGACGACCCCAAAACCTCTTTTTACCCGCAGGGGAGTGGGGTTTTAAGGGTTTTCACTCGATAGACTAATGTCGCACAATATACCTTTTACGACATGTAGATAGTTTAAGCCGGGACCTTCATTTGAATCTTTCGAACCGATTATAATGGGCTTAAAGAGTATAGGGTAGTCGCTCCTCGAAAGATTTCGAGTCGACATTAATTCTGTGTGCCGTATATTAAAATTCTTCCAATAAAAAATCCACACAGTATTGAGGGCAGACATAAGTACTACCACTCCCCTCCTCGTCATGAAGATGAAGAAGGGATAAAACTGATCAGCCACTTCAAGGCGTCAATCATGCCGGTTAAAACATTTACGGCAATATTCATTACAAAAATTAAAATATTTCCAACGACTTTCAAGCAACCCCAGATGTCGAGACCGGTTTTTTCTTTAATCCAGTCGTTAGCCTTACTCCATGAGGCTTTGGCTTCCTCAACTTTTGTCGAAAGAACTGTTTCTGTGGACGAGCCTTTTTCCACGTCTATCTTCGTCGCTTTATCTAAAAACTCCGAAAACGGCTCCTGAAGAATATCAAAACCAGTCTTGGGATCAACGGTAATATCACTAATTTCCGTTGCCTCGGTTTTTTGAAAAAAACCGAGTACAAGAACAATCGCGAGAAATAAGATCAGCCGGTCTTTTCGCATAGTATTTTAATTATAACACAAATTGCGGTTACGAGTTTTTAGTTATCAGTTGTTAGTCTTCAGAGATACTTCGAAGGATTCAGATCACCGCCTTGGGGCATGGGGCCGCAGGAACGGCTGCCGGCAATCTTGAATGTCGCTTGGGCAAAGACCGTAAAGTGAAGGTGCGGTCCGGTGGCGTAGCCGGTTGAGCCGGAGTAACCAATCACCTGACCCTGTTTCACGGTATCGCCTACTGCAACCACCATGCGCGATAAGTGACCATAGAGTGTCGTTAGATTGTCACCGTGATTAATGACGATTACTTTTCCGTAAGCGCCCCGAGGACAGTAGCGATCCTGATCTGTAGCCATTGCAATCCTTCCTGACGCGGCGGCCAAAACAGGCGTTCCCAGCGAGGCACGGAAGTCTAGGCCGTTATGCCATTTCCCGCGGTAGCCAGATTTAGCGAAGGTGGTGGCACCGTATCCTTGGGTCGTGGCCGCGTTCGCGATCGGCAAAATCAAAAGTTCGCCGACAGGAAGCGCATTATAGTCGATTTCACCACGCAGTTTCGCGTCCAGGGCTTCAATTTCCGCGGCGATTGCTTCTTGTTGCACATATACCGCTCGCAAATGTTCTTGGTAGACTGCTTCTTGGCTGTTAGTTTCTTTAAGAAGTTGCTGCCGCTGTGTTTCCTGGTTTGCGAGAACAACTTTTCGATTCTTCAAATTAAAAGCTTGTAACTCGACTGCGTTCTGCTTCTCGTTCAGGTTTTTAAGTTTTCCAGTGTATTCGTTGGTTAGGTTTTTGAGGCTCAGGATATCGGTCGTGAGACGCGCGTTCAGATCGTCGAGGTTTTTTATCTCCAGAACACTGTCAGCGAGCGACTGATTCTTAAGAAGAATAGTCAAAATATTCGTATTATCAGATCGCTGAATCATACGGAGGAGTTCCTGCATAGCCTGGCGTTTATCAACAACACCGGCTTGAATATCCTGGAGATCATACGTTATCGATTTAATCTCAAGATTAAGCCGTTCGAGACTTATCTGGTCTTGCTGGATTTGTTTTGTCAGCACCGACTGTTGGCCACGCAACACACCTAACTCCTTTTGTAAGGAAGTTTTTTGGCCCTGGGTTTTTGATAATGCTTCTTCGTTTTTCTGAATTGCGGCTTTAATGCCTTCCAGTTCAAAGTTTTTCTTTCGAATTTCAAACTCCAACTGTTGCTTAGCCAGTTCTTCAACGCTTAACTCCGGCGTGCTCGAGGCAACATCCTCTGTCAAAGTGCTTGTGCTTTGCACCGAAGAAGAGCTGGTGGCGCTCCAGGTGAAAAGAGGCAAGGCGACGAGTATAAGGAACGCGAAAGCCAGGATCGCTTTAAAGGAGTTAGTTCGGTTCATTGAGTTTGTTTATAGCGATCGTGAGGCGTTTTTCCGTCGCGTCTTTTCCTAAAACCTCAAGAATATCCAAGGGATCCGGCGAAGCGGCTTTGCCGGACAAGGCCACTCGAAATGGCCAGAGCACACCTCCCCTCCCCCACTGATCGATAAGCGGCGCAATTTTTGAGGCGATGACCGTACGATCGAGCGACTCCGGCAGTTCACTCATAACGGTTTTCAACTCGCGAAGAATAGTGAGCGTATCGTCTTTGTTTTGATCTTTCGGAATAAGGAGTGCGCCTGCGTAGTTCTCGGGTTTGAAAAAAAATTCGGTTGATTCAAAAAAATCGTGAAGTGTTTTCATGCGGGGTTGTTCAAGAAGCACGAGCTGGCTGAATGTTTCATCGGGAATATGGAGAAGACCGCCGCGGTGCTCGGCTAGATATATACGAAGACGCCGTTCCAAATCCTCGGGCGTGAGGCGACGAATGTGCTGGGTGTTGAGCCACAGTAGTTTTTCTTCGTTAAAAATCGCCCCGCCCTTTTGCACACGCTTCAGATCAAATCGTTCGATAATTTCCTGCGGTGTAAGAACTTCCGCGTCGTCCTTTGGATGCCAGCCAAGAAAAGCCACGAAGTTCACAAGAGCCTCGGGCAGATATCCCTTATCTCGATACTCAAGCAGAGACGAGGTCAGATATCTTTTAGAAAGTTTTTCGCGATTCTGACCCAGAACCAGTGGCACATGGGCGTAGAGTGGTTCGTCAAAACCAAGGGCTCGAAGAATGAGAATATGTTTTGGTGTGTTTGAGATGTGATCCTCGCCGCGAATGACATGTGTTATTTTCATAAGATGGTCGTCAACCACTACGGCAAAATGAAAAAGGACATCATTCGTATTCCTCGCAATAGGAAAATCGCCTAAGAGCGATGCGTCAAAGGAAATCGTACCGCGAATGATGTCTTTAAATTCAATAATGGCCTCTGGTGCTTTAAGACGGACAACCTGCGGCTCTCTGTCCTTCGGCGGATGTTCCAGATTGCGGCAGTGGCCGCTGTACTTCGGCACGGTGCCGCTCGCAATCATGCCTTCTCGTTCGGCGGCGAGTTCTTCTTTCGTACAGTAGCAGTAGTACACCTTCTTATCCTCAAGCAGTTTTTCCAGATATTCTTTATAGATTTCTGTGCGTTCACTCTGGCGATACGGCCCGTAGTTTCCAACCTCTTTATTCTCCAAAGTGTCCGGGCTAACCGGGCCCTCGTCCCAAAGCATACCCAGCCAGCGCAGGCCTTCAAATATATCCTGCTCAAATTTTCTGTCAGATCGTTCTTTATCGGTATCCTCTATGCGGACCACAAAAATCCCGCCTTCGCCTCGGGCGAAAAGCCAGTTAAAAACAGCCGCTCGAGCTGTACCCCAGTGGAAAAAACCAGTAGGACTCGGCGCCATCCGCACACGGGGGGAGTTTGTATGTTTCTCACTCACTCCCCTACTTTAGCATGAAAATAAGGCCTAAAAAAGGCATTCCGGCCCAGAACTCGTCTCGAAAATGTATCCTGTCGCGATAGCTATTTTTGAGATGAGTTCTCAATACCCGGCAATTTTCATGATCTCCTGCGCGATAATTTGGGCGGCATTCGGAATGTAAAATGAAGCGGATGTCTTTGACATTGTCTCAAGCGTGGCCGCATTTCCCAAGATGTCCTTAATTTGGTTCATGAAAATGCCGGGCATGAGATTTGTTTGTTCAATGATAATTCCGCCGCCGGACTTGGCGAACTCAAAGGCGTTCAAGCGTTGATGATCCCGGGCTGATCCGGGAAGCGGAATCACGATCGCTGGTTTTTTAAACGCCGCAATCTCAAAAAGCGAACTGCTGCCGGCGCGACTGATCACGAGATCGGCGGCGGTCAAGGCGTTCCGCATATCTTCTGTCTTGAGGAATGCAACAGGATGGTATCGTTTTGGGAGCGCGTCCTTGGTCGAGATCTCAATCATGGCCGCGCGCGAAAGTTTTTGCACTTCGGCAAAGTTAGCCGTTCCGGTCTGGTGGATAATCTGGGCAATCTTCGTCATCTCTTCGAGATTGGTCATCAAAAATTCGTTCAGGGGTTGGGCGCCCTGTGATCCGCCCATCACAAAGATGACCGGTTCTTCGGGATCAAATCCTAAAACATCCTTCGCCGTTTTCTGGGAAAGTTGATCGGTAAAGAGACCGGGATTGAGGGGGGCGCCAGTCAGGGCCGTTTTTTTCCGGGGGAAGTAGTTTTTTGCCCGATCAAAACTAATTGCAATCCGCCGCGCGAAACGTCCGGCGATGGCATTGCTCACTCCCGGAATGGCGTCCGATTCGTGGATCACGATTGGAATGCGGTATAGCCAACCGACGAGCACAACCGGCAGTGAACCGGTGCCGCCCTTCGAAAAAATGACGTCGGGCATAAAAAAAAGAAGTTTTACGAGTGCTTGGAACAAACTTACGAAAAAAAACGGAATGTCTAAGATATTCCGGACGAATCCATGTCGCCGCCACTTGGCGCCCAGCAAGGAATCAATCTCGATATTTGCCGCCCTTAGAATTTCCACGTACTCGCTCTCTGGTCCGAGGTAGCGAAGGGTGAGGGAAATTCCCGCCTTGGGTGCGCTCAGGCGGAGCGCTTCAGCCACGGCGAGAAGCGGATTGATATGTCCACCACTGCCGCCGCCGGCCAGGACGACGCGCAGTGTCCGTTCCGGACTTTTTCTTTCCGGAGCGACTGACTGCGCTCCGGTTTTCCCATCGACCACTTCTTCGTAATTGACGTCCTTGAACATATTTTCTTTAGCTTAGGAGTATTTCGATATATTCGCAATGATTCCCGCCATCGTCATAAAAACAGCTAAGGCGGTGCCGCCGAAGCTGATAAAGGGCAGCGGCACGCCGGTTAAAGGAACCACGCCGGAGATGGCCGCCATGTGCATAAAGGCCTGGCCGGCGATAATCGTCCCAAAGCCAATCAGAACGAGACGTCCAAAACTATCGCGAAAGTTTTTCGCCAGCCAAAATATTTTTACTATCAGAAATCCAAAAACAACAACCAGTCCGGCGCTCCCGATAAAGCCGAGTTCCTGGCCAATGACAGCAAAGATTGAGTCCGCAATCGGATCTGGTAAGAATTTGATCTTGGCTGTCGACTGGCCATAACCAGTACCCAGGATCTGTCCCGAACCAATCGCAATCAATGACTGATTTAAATGGTAGCCAATTCCTTCTTCGTGGCTCGAGTATTTCAAAAATCCAAAAACCCGTTCAAATCGGTATGGCGTTGTAAGAACGAGGAGCGCGAGGCCAAAAGCACCAAGGAGTATGGCGCCAAGAATATATTTCCACGGGGCGCCGTGTAAGAAATACATGACCAGACCCGATCCCAAAAGAATCGCCACGGTTGAGGTCGCCGGCTGAAGGATAAGGATGATGCCAATAATGCTTGAGATAACAAGAAAAGGCATAAACCCCTCGTAGAAATTTTTACCGCGATTCATTTTATTGTTACTCAACCAGGCAGCAAGATAAATGATGTAGGTGATTTTCATTAACTCGGCCGGCTGAAAACTAATCGAACCAAACTTCAACCACCGTTCCGCACCACCGCTGGCTAAGCCAAAACTGGTAAAAACCAGAAGGAGGAGTCCTAAGGTCACAAGAAGCAAGGGTACTGTCCACTTCTGATAGGTGCGATAGTATATAAAATAGCCCGCAAAGAATCCGATACAACCAATCAAAAGACCGTGGAGCAGCTGGTGTTTGAGATAGTAGTACGCGTCATCAAATCTGGTCTTGCCGAGATACGACGAGGCGCTGGCGAGCATGACGAGGCCAAAAACAACGAGGAGAAAAAAAGTGGTGATGAGAACATAGTCAGGACTGTGTCCGGATTTCCGAAAAGCTTTCATTGATAGTGAGAACGGTGTCGCAGAATTTTGCCGTGGGGCGTCAGATCGAAACTGTGGTTTTCGAATGCCAGATGACCATTCACGATAGTAAAAAGTATTTCGCCGTTCCGGAAACCAGTCACGTCGGCAAAAAATCCTTCTTTAATCTCCCCTCGCTTTTCAATCTGAAAAAGACTGGCTGGTTTTTTGGTAATCCGTTCGATCGCCACTTCAATCGGCATGATTCTTTTTTCCTCGACGAGCGATAGGAATTTCGGAAACGTTCGGCGTGCCCGCTCTGGTTTCAACATAATCTCGCTTGTCTTCGAGAGGCTGGCGGCATTTGAGGCAATGAGACAACGCGGATGCGTCAGCGCCTCCATCAGAAGATCCTGATTGATGCTCTCATAAAACACGGCGGCCCGGAGCTCGGTCGCAATCATGACTTTGATCAGAGCTTCTTTATAATCATCGACGCCGTAGAGTTCCATACAGTCGCGAATCGATCGTCCGACTAAAACATCGTTTTTATCGGCGCGCGAGATGATAATTTTTTCCGGATCAATATCAGTTATTTCTTTCTGCACCTTGCTTCGCAACCAGTCATCGGTCAGATTTTCATACATCTCGGACAAGCCGCCCTGTTTCGCCCAGTCCGGCAGGAAGTAATAAATTGGAAGTATGCGGATCGGGAACGGTGAAAGATCAAAATACATCTCGCTGGCCGGGTCGAGGTTGCGTAACTTTTCGAGGCCAGAACGGTAGAGATCTTCTTCCCCAAGAACCGGAATGAAGTGGCTAATAATCGTCTTTACGCCGGTATTTCGGTGCAGGGTGATGGCCTCATCAATTGGCTCGGCCACGCCGCCGGCGCGGTCGCGTAGATGGGTGGTGTAGACACCTTCCTGTTTCTTGACGATCTTAGCCAGCTCCTCAAGCTCTAATGGCGAGGTGGCGGCGCTATGGACATAACTTAAACCCGTCGAGAGTCCGGCTCCGCCCTGTCGCATGGCTTTGGCGAGAACATGGGTAAAAACGTCAACCTCTTTGGCGGTCAGGTTTCGCGCCTCCTCGCCGACAATATCCCGACGAATAGTCGAGTGGCCGACAAGGGTAGCAAAGTTTACCCCCAAGGGGTGCTTCTCCAGAAACGCGAGGAGTTCCGCGACTTCATGCCAGTTAACGTTGATCTTCGTCGTATCCGTCCATTTACGGAGCGAGTCCAAACGGCCGTAGATAAGTGGCGCGAGCGATGAACCGCACTGGCCGCCGATAATTGTGGTCACGCCCTGGCGCAAAAAATCCTCCTGGAGCGGATCGGAGAATACCGAGAGATAGTGGTCGGAGTCGGTATTAACGTCGATAAAACCCGGACTCACGTAACAGCCCTGGGCGTCAATAACCTTGTCGGCGATTTTCGCGGAAAAACTGCCGATGGCCGAAATTTTATCGCCGCTGATAAAAATATCGGACCTATCAGTCAGTCGCTCTCCACCAGAAAAAATCTGCGCACCTTTGATCAAGATGGTCATCCCTTCTTATTATAGAACGTCCCGCTTTTAAAATGAATGCCTCGTTTTACTAGAAGGCGAGATTCTGTACTTCACGAACCGTAAGAACAAGCATGAGGAGGATAAGAAGGCTGATGCCGGTCGTATTGATAACGAGTTTTGTCTTCGTACGGATGGCACTTCCCTTTAGCTTCTCAATAAAGATGAAAAGGAGATGTCCGCCATCCAAAGCCGGGAACGGAATGGCGTTTAAGACCGCGAGATTCAAGGAAATAACACTCATCAAATGGAGAAGGTAGATGAGATTTATCTTTCCGGTCTCCTGGGCAAAGCGGAATATGCCCACTGGTCCAACCACGTCCTCGGGAATGCTGGCCTTAAAAAATATGTCACGAAGAAGGTTCGCCAGTCCCTGGACCGTCAAAACGACAATGACAACCGCCTGCTCAAACGATCGCCGGATGGCTTCAAAAAAACCCTGTCGCGGAATACCAATCGCCGTAAAACGGATGCCAAGCGTGCCTTGGTTCGGCTCGGGCATGGTTCGAAGCGTAACGGGGATAAGAACTTTCTTGCCGTCTGTTTCAACGAAAAGCTGGATCTCCCGTCCTTTATGCTGATCCACGAATTGCGAGAAGTCGTGCGCTAGTGATTCTCCATTTTCGATGGCGGTTTCTGCGGTCGTGACCGTTTCTCCAAATCCCATAATTACCTCTCCTTGCTTCAGTCCTGCAATTTCGGCCGGACTCCCCTTCTCCACATCGCCAATCGCAATTCCTTGCGGCGTGCCAATCAAGAAGACGGTGGTTAAAATGAGCCAGCCGAGCAGAAAATTCATGGCAATGCCCGCTCCGATTACGACCGCCCGTTTCCACGGCTTCTGAAACGTAAAAAGACGTTTTTTCTCCTCCGCTGAAAGATGTTTCAGGTCTTCCTCATTCTCCCCTTCGCCCGCAATTTTCACGAAACCGCCCAGCGGCAATACGTTAAAACTATACACCGTCTCACCCTTTCGTTTGGAAAATAATCGCGGTGGAAAACCAACACCGAACTCCTCTACTTTAAGGTGAAATTTTTTAGCCGCCCAAAAATGTCCCCATTCGTGCGCCACAATTAAAACCGCGATCCCCAAAATGGTTGCGAGGGTAATGAGCATTGATTAGACGGAAAGTTCCTGAATTTTCTTTTCAAGCACTGCATCAATATCTTTATTGGCGTCATCGGTCACTTTTTGGATTTTTTCCTTCGCCCGAAATAACTGATCCTCGCTTATTGTTTTCTGGCCTTCGATAATTTTTATTTTTTTATTGGCGTCGTCCCGAAGCGTCCGAATGGCGATGCGCGTTTCCTCGCTCATCTTTTTTACCGTTTTCCCAAGTTCCACGCGCCGTTCGTCAGTGAGTGGCGGAAGGAAGGCTCGGATAGTACGTTCGTCGCGCTGAACACTCAAACCCAGCTTGGCGTCCTCGATTGCTTTGATGACGCCGGAAATAACCTGCTCATCCCAGACCTGGACAACAATTTCCCGCGGCGGTTTGATACTCAATGATCCTAACTGCTTAATCGGGAGCTTCTGATCAAAATACATAACCATGATATTTTCGATCATTTCCGGCGAGGGTCGGTTGGTACGGATACCGGAAATATCCTGTTTTAGCTTCTCTCGCCGCTCGTCGAGGCGACCCGTGAGCTCTTCTATGATGACGTCTGTTTCCATTGATTAAGAAAAAATGCTTTCTAATTGTAACCGAGGATTGAGATTCAGAGTAGCCAAGCCCCGTTTCACCTGGAGGAGCTTGAGTATGAGCCCCGTATTCTCCTTTGACTCGGCATAGGTGAGAACAAGAATAGCGTCTATTAGTCGGAGCGGGTCCTCCTCGTTATCGAGATACTCCTTGGTCAGTTTCTTCCGACTTTCGGCTGAAGCAGTTCTCATTTTCTTAGCTGTTTCAGCATAACCGCTCGCCTCTCCGAGAAGTTCGCGGAGTTTTCCGGGCGATCCGTTTGAAGCGCGGAGAAAAACATTTTTTTCTTTCGCGCTAAATTTCTCCGGTAGAAGAAGCGAGAGATCTTTCTCGCTTACTCTCGGAAAATATATTTTTTGGAACCGTGAGATGAGCGTTGGAAGAAGCGTTTCTGGATTCATGACGATGAGGATGAGGAGGCTGTTCGCTGGCGGTTCTTCGGAAATTTTGAGAAGCGCGTTTTGCGCCTGCGGTGTAAGGCAGTCGGCCTGATCAATAATAACCGTTCGTTTTTGACCGGCAATTGGCGTTTCGCTTAAGTACCACTTAATTCTTCGGGCGGTTTCTATGCCAATCGTTCCATTTTGAGGAGTAACGAGAAGCGTGTCCTGCAGAATCTGACTCGAAAGATCAAACGGCCGTCCCTCGAGATAATGGGCCAAGGCTTCAGCGCAGGTTCGTTTCCCGATACCTTCTTCTCCGAAGAATAAGTAGCTCGATGCCAGGGCTTGATTCTTGACGAGTCCTTGAATGAGATTGATCCGGATCGAATGACCAACAATCATAGCTTAAGCGCGCAGATCGTGTTTTGTAAGAAGGGTTCGCTTGTAGGCATCGAGGTGATTCAGAATAAGACCGGTGCCGCGCGCCACGCAGAGCAGTGGATGTTCGGCCACATACACCGAAACACCAAGAAATCTTTTTAAAAACTCATCGAGATAGTGAAGCTGAGAACTGCCGCCGGAGATAATAATCCCCTTTTCCATCACGTCAGCCACGAGTTCCGGCGGGGTTTCATTAAACACACTCTGCACTGAACTGGCGATCTCAATCAGATGCGGATGGAGCGCTTCGGCCACATCGTTTGAGGTGACGAGGACATCCTTCGGCAGTCCTGACGACAGATCACGGCCCCGCACCTGCATCGCCATTTTTTCCTTAATCGGCAAAGCTGAACCAATTTCGATTTTGACGGCTTCGGCGGTCTGTTCGCCAATCGCCAGATCGTACTTCTTTTTTACATGATCAATAATGGCCTGATCGAATTTGTCGCCGGCAATGCGGAGGCTCGTCCAGGAAACGATACTTCCTAAAGCAATAATCGCCACTTCGGACGTGCCGCCGCCGATATTTACAATCATGCTTCCCGAACGAGCATTGATCGGAATACCCGCTCCCAAGGCCGCCAAGATCGGTTCACGAACCAGAAAAACATCGCGAGCCCCAGCTTCCTTTCCGGCGTTCACCACCGCCCGGCGTTCCGTCTGGGTGATTCCGGCGGGCACGGAGATGATCACTTCCGGTTTTACAAAATTAAATCCGCCGACGGCGCGGGAAATGAAGTACTTCAACATTGCCCGAGTAATATAGTAGTCGGCAATGACTCCGTTTTTTAACGGGCGATAGGCCACGATCTCTTCCGGCGTTCGGCCGATCATTTCTTTGGCCTCGGCGCCAACCGCCAGTACAAAATTCTCCGGTTTGCTTAATGAAACGATGGTCGGCTCGTTAATAATGAAGCCCTTCCCCGGAACAAAGACGACGGTGTTGGCTGTTCCTAGATCGATGCCGATGCGGCGCGTGAACATAGCCCTTAATGTACGACGAAAGCTTAATTGAGGCAAACCAGGAAGTGAAAATTCGATTGAGAATTGCGGGATGCCGCTATCGAATTTCTACTTCCTGGAAAACAAATGAACTGCCACGGCGTTACCGCCGTGGTTTCCCGTACAGTTCAAGCTGGGCATATAAAAAACCGCGATGTGATCACGGTTTCGATAATAAGGGTACGGTATCGAAAAGCTCAGTAATTGCCCTTGCAGGGCCGCCATTAGCGGTCCGGGCGCGAGCAAAAAACATATGTGCCATATTGAAAATGTCCCGCCCTTCTGTTTCAGAAGCCTCGAGCATGTCTGTAACGATAGAATCGACTTTCCCGGTATCGCCTTGAATGGCCAGTGTCCTTGCGAGAACTTTGACAATGCGACCCAATGTATCCGCTGCAGTCTGGTACCGATACATCTCTGCTTCAAGTTCTTGGGCTCGGGATGTAGCCGCGCTCACCTTACCGCGCTTGCGAATGTTTCTCTGTTCGCGTTTTTGACTTTTCTTCTCAGTCACGGGCGTCTCCTTTCATTTAAAAATAGCCGCAATAATAATACTCCACAGCAATTAGCGGTCAAGCCGAGTCTTCTTATAGGTTCTTGATAATCTTGATGCGAGCGCCCAAAGAGTTCAAGCGGCCGCAGATGTCCTCATAGCCTCGATTGATGGAGTAGGCATTCCGGAGAATTGAAGTGCCTTCGGCCTGAAGCATGGCAATTAAAATAATAACCGCAGGGCGAAGAGCGGGGGGACAGATCACCTCGGCTCCCTTCAGTTTGGTCGGACCGTCGACGTAGACGCGATGTGGGTCGGCAAGTAAAATATTCGCGCCGAGTTTATTCAGTTCCATGTAGTAGATGGCGCGATTTTCATAGACCCAGTCATGAATCAAGGTCGTGCCCTTCGCCTGCGTGGCAATCGGCACAAAAAATGGCAAATTGTCGATATTTAATCCGGGATAGGGGTGCGCGGCAATTTTATCTTCAAGCGCCACGAGTTTCGAGGCAAAGGTTTGTATATCGACAAGATTGGCTTGTTCATTCGCGGCCTTGTACCGTTTCAAAATTTTATACTTGAATCCCATCTTCTCAAGTTTGAGCAGCTCCACTTCCAAGAAATCGATCGGACAACGTCGGATCGTAATTTTGGAATTTGTTGTCGCCGCAATCGAGAGAAAGAGCATGGCTTCAATCGGATCCTCGGTGGGCGAAAACGTGACTGGTAAAGTTATTTCCGGTTTTCCGTGGATAGTCAATGTAGTCGTTCCAATTCCCTCAATTTTCACCCCGAGCGCAGAGAGATAAAAGCAAAGATCCTGAACCTGGTAGTTTGCCGAGGCAAACTTGATGACCGTCTTTCCAGCGAGACGAGCCGCTACCATCAGGGCATTCCCCGTCGCTGTGTCGCTTGATTCGTAGAGAACGATTTCCGTCGGGCGAAGTTTTTTCCGGGAAACTCGATACTGGTTTTTTGCTGTATCGATTTTCACACCAAAATTTTCCAAAGCATAGAGATGCGGTCGAACTGTACGTTTGCCAAGCTTACATCCTCCTGGATAGGGCAAAGAAAAATTATTTACGAGATGAAGAAGCGGGCCGAGGAGGAGAATAATACTTCGGGTCCTAATAGCCGCTTCGATGTCCAAGTTTTTAAGCAAAAGCTTCTTCGGCGGAATAACTTCGAGGTCACTTTTCCCGATCCAACGAATACTGACGCCGATACTCGAAAGAACTTCGATGATTCGATTTACCTCCTCGATCCGCGGCATATTCTTAAAAACGGTCTTGCCTTGATTCAAGAGCGAAGCCGAGAGTAAAAAAACGGCCGAATTTTTCGAAGTTTTAACCGTAATTTCTCCCGAGAGTTTTCGTCCGCCCTGGATTTCAAAATTCACGCTTGTATTTCCCAGGGTAATAATTTCACGATTCAAAATCTGACTGATCTTTGCGAGTAAGTCTGTCGTGAAATTTTGTTCGCCTTTTTCCATCCTGGCTACGGCGCTCTGACTGGTATGGAGAGCATCGGCCAGGTTTTTTTGGGTAATCCGCCTTTCTTCACGGAGCTCCTGAATAAACTGGCCGATCCGTGACTGTTGACTGTCGTCTTTGGGCATGGCCAAATAATATATCACATATGATATATTGCAAGGCGAGAAGGACTGTCCCCACCGGATCCTCTTCTTTCCTCCAGCACCGAAATATCCAGATTGACTTGTTTTTTACGCCCAACTACTGTGATAAGTAGCTACAGGGCCCGAGCGTGCGCTTTGCAACCACGCTCACCTCAGCCCTCGCTAAGAGGCCGGAAGTTGGAGTTCGAAGCACTGCTAAGTTCACGGAGCAACGTTCCCTGAGTGACTGTAACCCTCATTACTCATGTAGTGGGGCGGGACTCTCTGACAAGAGAAATCCCTTATCTGGTCCCGTTCTGTCTCCTCTGGACCGCGTATCGCCGCGGTCGCGATGGTTCAGAACCCTGGACCTCAGTGGCACTTATTTGCAATGGAATGGCGCAGGTTGGCTCCAACTTCCGGCGCTACTGATCAACGCGGAGGACTGAAATGGTTTTTGAAAAAATAATCCAAGATCTCCCAGGAAAACCTTCCTGGGATCGCCGCACGATTCGGGATGTAAATCCCGTGAGTCGTCGTCGCAAGAAACGCCAAATTTCAGCTCCAAACCCAGCAATGCGCTTGGTCCATGAACGACTGGTGGCGTATCTCCGGAGCACGATTTCGTACTCGCGCACGTACGCCACGGGATCTCAACCTGGCAACAGCAGTCTCGGCAACGTGAAGCGTCACCAGAAAAACAGATGGTTCTATCTGGTCGATCTCAAGGACGCTTACCCGAGCGTTGATGGTCGGAAATTAGCATCAGTGTTAGTTTCCCTCAATCGAAAACTACACGGACACGAAAGTGAAATCCTTGAATTCCTCCGGACATACTGCTTAACCGACCAAGAAGGCCTTTGGCCCACTGGACTGGTGGTAGGTGGACCGGCTTCCAATGATCTTTTTGAGATCTACGCCGGAAAACTTCTTGATGAACCGTTGGGCGAGTTGAGTCGGGCGTGGGGTGTAACCTACACACGGTACATCGACGATCTAACTTTTTCGTCGCCACGCATGCCCATCGGCAAACGCAAACGAAAAGCAATTCGAGCGGTGATCGAGAAGGCGACACTCGTGATCAACCACCCGAAAAGTGGAGTTTACGATCTTCGTAAGGGTCCCGTGGTAATTACAGGAATCGGCCTCAAGCTGGGTGGTGATACTTTCCTCCCACGGTTCTTTTTGCGTCGCGTTCGAGGTTTTCTTCATCAAGTTGGCCGTAATCCAGAAATTTCCCGCGCTCAGGCGTCTGGACTAATGGGTTGTTTCTATGCGGCGAAACCCAGCAACATCTACACCCTTCCCTATAACCAGACGGAACGAACCCTCTTGGAAATGTTCGAATCACTATCTTGAAACCCAGCCCACGAGTTAATCTCGCTGGGCTTTTTTATTATCTTTAGAATCGTAAATAGAGGCTTTTACGATCCCTTACCCTATTTTTTCGCGGAGGAAGTTTTTGAGCTCACTCATGGCGATCCGCTCCTGTGCTCCAGTGTCGCGGAAACGAACAGTTACGTCGTTTTTTTCAAGCGAATCGAAATCTACAGTGATGCAAAACGGTGTCCCAATCTCGTCTTGGGCATAGTACCGCTTTCCAATGTTTCCCCGGTCATCCCAAGCCACCATAAACTCTTTTCGCAAATCATCGTAAATCGCGCGGGCTTTCTCTGTCAGTTCTGGCTTATTGGCGAGAAGGGGAAAGATAGCGGCCTTATACGGAGCAATTCGTGGCGGCAGTTTTAGGAAAACTCGCTCCCCTTCTTCGATATAGCTCGAAAGCAAAACAGCCAAGATCGTGCGGTCGACGCCCCAGGTTGGCTCGATGACGTGGGGCAAAAACTCCTCATTTGTTTCTGGATCGCGGTATTTCAGATTCTCGCCGGAAGCCTGCTCGTGATTCTTGAGATCAAAATCACCGCGATATGCCAGACCGTAGAGCTCTTTCTGGCCAAAGGGATAGTCGAACTCAAAGTCTACCGTTCGCTTCGAGTAGTGGGCTCGATCGCCGTCAGGAATTTCGACATCATGCACTTTCGATTCATCAATGCCCACCGCGCGCATCCACTCGTGCATTAATTCCTGCCAAACCTCGAAATGTTCCTGCCACTCCCCTTCTCGCACAAAATACTCGATTTCCATTTGCTCGAACTCACGAGTGCGGAAAATAAAATTCCCGGGTGTGATCTCATTCCGAAAAGCTTTTCCGATTTGGGCTACACCAAACGGAAGTCGCTTTCGGGTCGTCTCTCGAATATTTTTAAACTGCACAAACATGGCCTGGGCCGTTTCTGGACGAAGATACACGATATTTGCCTCCTCCTCGGCTGGACCAAGAAAGGTCTTGAGCATCATGTTAAACTGCTGGGCCTTGGTGAACTGATCTTTTGCTCCGCAGTTCTCACAGGGTTCGTCTACGCTGATCTGATCGGCGCGGAATCGGGTGTGACATTTTTTGCATTCGATAAGCGGATCAGAAAACTCCTTCAAGTGTCCGCTCGCTTCCCAGACTTTCGGATTCATAATAAGTGCGGCATCCAATCCAACCATATCGTCCCGTTCTTGAACAAACATCTTCCACCACAGATTCTTGATATTGTTTTTTAACTGCGCGCCCAGCGGGCCGTAGTCCCAACTATTCGCCAGTCCGCCATAAATTTCCGAGCCAGGAAAAATAAAGCCGCGCCGTTTCGCGAGGCTCACGATTTTTTCCATCAAGTTTTGTTCGTTTTCGGCCATGGTTAGAGTATATTGAGAAACCCTCTTCCGTTGCAACATGTCGAGATTTTTGAGCGAAAAGCGTTCGGCCCGAAGAAGGAATACCCAGAGGTATTTCGAGGAGAGACGGAGGCTTTGCAGCCGAAAATATCGGCATGCTTGTAGAATACGGAGTTTCTCAACATGCTCAAGGCTGAACTGTGCGATCAACATTACCGAGACTTTGATCGTCTGGCAAGCTCGAAAGAATCGCTCCGGCGGTTACCGAATAGGCTCGGCCAATAAAATCATCATTGGCCCGAAGGATGGTTGGGCGAAGAAGGGTCATATCGTGGTCGACATAGGCGCTGGACGGTGTGGATTCAATTTGAAAAACTGCCTCGATCGGCGCGCCTAAAACACCCTGGTTGGCGGCAAGTTTATCAATCTTCCAGGAGATTTGGCCGCTGGCCGAGTTATAGATCGGCGTGCTCGAGATGTTGGCTGTCGGTTTTCCGATTAACTGGCTGTAAGGCTCGAGGAAGGAAGATATTTCTATCCGACTCACGTCGGCGGCGTAGTTCTGGAGGGTCCAACGAATGGTGTACCGGCTCGACGCATTCACCTTCGGCGGATAGGGACCGCCCTCGTGGTATCCCCTGGCTCGCAAGCCAATCTCGCCGGCCACCTTTGTTTCTGATTTTGTCTGCACAAATGTCTTCTGGCGCGAAACGCTGGGAATTGGCGTCGGCGACTCGGCTGAGCCATTTACTTTGAGAACATAATTTTTATCACTCTGACGCGCGATCGGAAAACTATTTTTTACAAAAATACTAAAACCAATCGTCTGCGACTCCCCCGGCGGCAAACGAAGCAAACTGGGAATAGTGCCCGAGTTCCAGGTCACGGTGTTATTGATCGCATTTAAAACTCCGGAAGTCTGGAGCGTGCTCATATTAAAAAGTTCGCCGAGCAAGGTGGCTTTTAAAACGACATTCTCAAGCGGTACCTCGGTGTTGTTCTTAATGCTCACCAGATAATCAATCTTCTCTCCCAGGCGAGCCGCGTCATTATTACTCGGCCGAATAGTGAGCGAGAGCGGCGGCGCGGCAATACTCAAGCTGGCAGATTTAGTCGTCAGAATATATTCACTTGCCCCTTCCCGCCGCGTTAAACGCGCCACCAGATTTACAAAATCACTTTCCTGACCAATCAGATTTCCGGTTATGGTCACTGTGCGAACCTCCCCGCTCTCCAGGACGCCAATCGGCCAACTCGAAGTGGCCGTCGTCGATGACTCGCTTGTTCCGCTCAGTATAAAATTCTTGGGAAAGGCGAGGGAAAGAGTAAGATTACCGATCATTTCGCTCGTCCGGTTGTTAATCGTGATTTTTGTTTCAAAATTACCGCCGCTTAAAATAGTTTCCGGCGTCGAAAGATCAAGCGTGACGGCAGGCTGGCCGATCAAAACATCGGTTGTTTCGTTTCGTTCAAACTGGGCGCTCGAACCGCTTTGAACGTAGGTGAACTTCGCTTGAATCCGACCCACCTTCTCCGTTCCTGATGCGGCCACAATCTGCACTTCACTACTCGCAAATGACAACCGGTCGATCGTGCCAATCGATTCCTCATACACGCGCGCGCTTGGCTTTCGTTCCGTAAAGGCCATCTCCGGCGGCAAATAGATAGAGAGCGTACCGTTTTTGAGAACCTCGGTATTCGTATTTTCAATTTTCACCTTCAGAGAAAACGGCTGTCCCACGGGAACTTCGCTCGGTGCCATCAGCACCACGGACGCGCTTTGCGCCGGTTCGCTAATCAACTGCATCAAAAGAAATATACCGAGACCGATCACGAGAATGGCGCCGAGACCGATGCCGATAGGCAAAAGCGGCAAAGACACGTGTGTTTTTTTCATGACGCCGAAGTTTGGCGCAAGTTCCGGTTTTTTTGGCGCGCGTTCATCCTCCTTCCAAGGAGATTTAAAAAAAGGTTCTGGCATTTATTCCACAACAATCATTGTATCCTTTTCCTTTCCGAAGGCATAGCATCGATCGCAGAAAAAATGTTGATTCATGAGATCAAAATATCGCGGCAAAGCCGCCTCGCAACTATCACAACGCGCTTCTTCTGGATCCCAACCGAGAAGACGGAGAATGATTCGCCAGGATGGCTCGTTCGCCACCACTCGCCAGAGTTCGGGATCGGCTTCATGGTCGGAAAGAAGACGGGCGAGATGGGAAAAATTGACGAGCTCCCACACAACCTTTCGCTCTTTCAAGGCATCGACGATCGAAAGATCATTTTTTTCGATCAACCGAATGGTAGTGATGTTTCCCGGCTCGAGATGCGGTGAAAGTTTTGAGAGAATTTTTCGAGAGCTGACGGTGCGAGCCGCCATCTTGCCGACCTGACGGCTGAAAAAAGTAATCCGCTCATCCCATTCGCCGCGCGGTTCCCGTTTTAAAATAACTGCTGACGTAATGAATTCGCGCATCTATGTTTTTGCCGCCCGGATTCTTTTTAGCTCGTCGCGGACCACTTCGCGATCATCCCACAAAGAAAATGAACCGTTCGGTCCGACAATCGCCTGTTCGCATCCTTTTCCGGTTATGAGAACCAGTCCGCCCGACTCGGCCAAGGTCAAAGCTTTATGAATAGCTTCCCGCCGATCTTTAATCACAAAAAGATCCCGACCGTCTTTTTTTCCGCCTTCAAGAACGCCTACTTCAACTTGATTGATAATCTCCTCGGGATCTTCGTCGTAGGGATCTTCGTTGGTGACGATAACGTAATCGGCAAACTCGGCCGCCATTTTTCCTAAAACCGGCCGCCTGGCTTTATCGCGACCGCCGCCCGTTCCCCCTAAGACCTGGATAATTTTTTTATACTGCAGTGGCCGGAGTGTGGCATATAAATTGCCCATAGCTCCTGGTTCAAAAGCATAATCAACAACAATATCCCAGGGCTGACCTTCGTTTATATACTCTAGGCGGCCTGGCACAGGCGGCAGGTTTCGAACGGCGCCCTGGAGCGCTTCCCAGGAAATGCCGAGCGCTCGAGCAATGGTGAGGGCGGCCACGACATTTCGGACGTTGTGTTCACCGCGGAGCGGTGATTCGAAAGCATGCCCATCGAGCGTGAACTTCATACCCCTGGGAGTAGTCTCTAGGTTTTGAGCGTGCAAGAGCGTTACGGCCGGCAGATTTTTGTCATGAAGCGTGAAGGCATACTTTTCCTCAACTGAAAAATCAAGAAAGTCATGGGCGTGTTCGTCATCAGCATTTACCACAATCCGGCGCGGAATTTCCCGCTCGCCCAGTTTTTTCTTCTTTCCCGCCGCCAGATGGTCAAATAGTTTTAACTTGGCCTTTTTATAGTTCTCGAAACCGCCATGAGCTTCAATATGTTCGGGGTAAAGGTTGGTGCAAAGCAGGAGATCGTAATGAATCCCCCGGTGGCGAGACTGGTCGATTCCCTGCGAGGTGGTTTCGATAATCGCGTACTGACAGTTAGCCTTAACCATCCGGCGCAAAAACTGTTGGGTTTTAAAACGGCCGAGCATGGTCATCTTCCGATCGTTCATCTTCGACCACTCGCCAATCTTGAAGGCAATGGTACTTAATGAACCAACCGCACTGCCGACTCCCTCAAGGAGACTATGAAGAATGAAAACGGTCGTGGATTTTCCCGAGGTGCCTGTAACGCCAATCACCGTCAGTTTTTCCGACGGAAAGCCGTACCACAGCGCGCCCAGCTCGGCTAAACTGCGGTGGTAGAGCGCGAGGACAAAGGGCGGCGTAATCTTCAAAATTGCGGTTTTAAGTGACATAGCGGCGATGCTACCAATAATACGCTGATGGCGGCACTTTTTCCACAGTTAACACAGATTTTTCCCCACCTTGTCCACCTTTTGCGCTTGACTTTTTAGATAGAGGTGGAAAAATAAGATTAGGTTTGAGAGCATACAAGAGTTCCGTTTGATAATCTATCCAATTCGGAACCCACACATTGTTATAGTCTGATGACTATAACTGAGGGTCCCACCTAATTGATTTTCGGAATACTCCCCGCATCTCAAACCAAATAGAAAATATGATCCCCTCTCACCGCTGAAGCCCCTCTCCTCGGGGGGTTTTAGCTTTCTAGGGTGTCCTTTCTTTTCTTAGAACCCATCTCAAAAATAGAATCACGCAGTCTTCCGGCTAGATTCGGCTATAAACCCACCCGACCCTCCTTGAAATACCATAGGGTATTCCTGTCTCGGGTCGGATGGTTCTCGCTCGAATCTATCACGGAATACCCCTGTGCCTATTTTTAAGATGGGTTCTAGGCAACTCTGTCGAGCTCAATCTCAAGCTTAACAACATAGGGTTCTACTATTCTCAATAACTGCTCTCCCTCCGTAACGAGATCGGGGCTGATAGGAATGTCCTGATCTGATTTCTCTTTTTTCTTATTTAATCTTTTGATCTTCCGAGCTAAAGCGCTCCATTTCTTTTTAACGCGGTTCTCCTCCCAGCGGTCATTAATTTTATTCTCTTCCAGAATAATACCGACAATACCAAGCAGGGCGGAAAACCAGACCATTCGGAATTTATTAAGCTCCTTTCCTTCGAAAACTTCTGGATCTTCGTAATCTTTGTCAGTGAGGGTTAATTTTCTCAATTTTTTCCACGTATGTAGCAATTTTTCTACAGAGTATTCATGAAAATATTGCTCGTCATCTTCGTAGGCTACGTCTGGAGTTGTCGGTGGTTTTTCTTTAAGCATTCCGAGCCGTTTTCTTTATCCCTAAAATCGTGGCGATCATGGCAAATCCAGTTAAGGACATGACCGGGATCGTGATGTAGCCATATTCGTAGACAAACCGCTCACTGCAGGATACCGCGGTCGCGTCGCATGGTAAAAGAGAGATGCCGGTATTCTCAAGATAGACGTGATCCAGGGCGACGAGCGTACCGAAAACGGTGAGCCAGATAAGATAGTCAATGGCCGCCGTATCGCCTTTTTTATACACCGCCACGCCGGAAACAATGAGAATGCCGTACATGAATATCCGCTGCCACCAGCAGAGCGTACAGGGCGGAAAACCAATGTAGTTCGAGTAGAATAAACTGACCAAAACTGCCCCAAGGGCGATCAGAAAGACGAGTTTTAGCCCATTTCGTTCGATATACTGAATCGTTCCGTTATGCCGGCCGCGAAAGACGAGCGAGAGGACAATTACGGCTACAATAAGCTGGCCGCCCAAGGTCATACTGGCCATAAGCTGATTGGTTATGGCGATAATGTTTTCCATGCTTACTTTGGCAAGACGCAGCTTGTCTTCTCGGCTAATTGACTAAGCGGAATCTCGCCCGTGAGTTCAGTGCCATCAGCGAATCGCCAGGTTGGATAGCTTTGAACCTTAGCATTATTACAAATTGCTAACTGCTCCCGATTGGGTGTGGAGCACTCGACGTAGGGCAAAAGACGAGCCGAATTTCCAAACATCGCTTTTTGATTCTGACAGTGCGGACACCAGAATGCGCCGTAAAACTTCGCTCCGTTGTCCTTTAAGCACTGTGCGAACTGATCATACTGACCCGGGGCGTTGTTGCTATAAACTGCCCAGCCGATAATGGCCGCAAGAACGACAACGATCACGATCCAGAAGGTGAAATCACTTTTTCTTTTCATGATCTAGATTATAGCGATTTTTTCCGAGTTGTCATCTTCTCAACTGACGAGAGCTTACACGTAATAGCTTTTTGTGTTCTAAAATTCATGAACAAGTCAGGGGATAACCAGGGACTTGCGCCCTGTCTCCTTCCCCTTCTATACTAACCGCAGTCATTTGCGAGGTACCAGTTCTTTGACATCTGAAAACGAACAACACACAGTTATTTACTAATCCAACTATTTTAACAACAATGATTAAACGCTTTCTCGCCATGCTTCTCGTGGTAGGCAGTTTCGGTTTTCAGATGAGTTTCGCCCTGGCTCAAACGAACGAGGTTGATCCCCAGGTCGCCGCCCAGCTGAAGGAACAGATTATGACCCTCCAATCCACCGTAACCTCGCTTGAGGCCCAGGTGGCCGCGAAGAATGCGGCTATGACCGTGACGGTAACGACCGAACCGACCTTAAGCGAAGCGAACGCCATGGCCCTGAAGGAGTCTTTGACCGCATTGAGCGCTTTGGTGACCCAGATGCAAGCTCGGATTGGATCGGATCTCTCCGCAAGCGATCGAGCCGTTCTCGCGACTGGCCTTGGGTCTCTGGCCCAGTATCTCCAAACCATGAAGAATGGTCTCGGATCCAGTGCTCCGATTACCGTAACCCCAAATATCGCCGTGACGCCGGCTCCGAGCGCGATTGCTCAGGCGCCAGCCGTCACTCCCGTCCGTGCCGTAACGCCGATTGCCACCACCCCGACCGTTTCCGCTCCGGCAGCTGCTGACACCAAGACCGAAGGAACCGCCGCCATGGCCGATACGGCCGCGGCAGACACTGAAACCAGCGCCGAAACCGCTTCCGTAACCGAAGGATTTGGCCGTCAGTCATGGGGAGTAGTTATTATTCTCCTCGTGGTCGCCGGACTGGTCTATTGGTTCATGAAGGATTCAGACGAAACACCGATTCCTGCCAATAAAGCTCTCACGCAGGTTAAGTAAGGTTCTCCGGGTAGTTGCAAAAAAATCCGCCCCAAAGGCGGATTTTTTGGTTTCAACTTTCCCAAATCAACTACACTTCCACTTCTTGCCAGACCAACTCAATTGCATTGAAATACTTGCGAGTAAATTCAGCTGCTTCTTCTGCGGAGAAAGGCTTGCATGTGTAGCAATCTACGGTAAAAAGTGGAGGATTAGTTGGATAGGAATAAAAAGCCGCTCCTGACGATTTCCAGTGAATCCAGCCCCCATACCCCATATCATGAGCAGAATGAGCTTCAGGTTCTGATAAAACTTCCATATCGGCCACTTTTGCAAGTTCGCTAAGATACGATTTGATTTGCTCAGGCTCAACAATTTTTTCTGTCGTGCCCTCGATGATTACTCGTTGCCTTATTAAATTTGGTGCTAAATTTTTCCACATAAAGATATTCATTTCAAAACTACTGGCGGAGGAGGTGAGCCTCCTTCGTCCGCCAGTTGGCGGACTGAGGACGGCCAGGGATTCCCGCCGAAGGCGGGCAAGCGAACTCACAATGTCCTTTCAAGCGTACCATAAATTTCTAGTCATGGCGGAGGCGGGAGGATTCGAACCTCCGATACCCTTTCGGGCATACCGCATTTCGAGTGCGGCCCATTCGACCACTCTGGCACACCTCCGCCATAACTAGAAAACGAAAATCAACGAGCATTTTCCGCCGAAGGCGGATCCGTCCTCTGGCGGACGAGTGCGGCGCGTTAGACCACTCTGCCACCCCACCACCATAGGTGCGGCCCACCTGCCCCGTCAGCTTTAGCGTTCAGGGTTCAACCACCCTGCCTGCCTCCAGTAGGTCAGCCACTCCTCCGTTCTCTATAAGAAACAAAATCTTACTGAATATATCCCCTTTTCCTCTAATTCTCAAGAATTAGGCTTTGCGGGAGCGGTCGTTGGCCATCGGGGCAATCAGCTGATCGATGGGCGCAAAATCATCGGTCAGGACCGGCGCGTCCTTATTGACCACCCCGACCCAGAGATGGGTGAGGTAGTGCGTCAGCTCGGCGTCGTCACTACTCAAGGCCGGCGGCTCGTCGGACTTCATGGCCACAAGTATGATGTTTTGCGTAGTGCCGGTATCGTTTTTATCATAGGTTGGGAAAAGGTAGACCTGGGGGAAAACCTCGCGGAAGGTTCTATATTCTGCGGCCAAAAATTTACTTCGCGGACCGTCCAGCGAGGAGATGATGTTTACGACAACTACTCCCTCGTTGTTCAAAACCCGATACATCTCCGTAATCGCTTCTTTGGTCGTCAGCTGGTACGGCAGAGCGTAAAACGAACCGAAGGCATCGCCGTAGATCGCATCGTAGGTCGAGGTTGTCCGGTTGAGATATGTCCGACCGTCTTCGTGGTAGATCGTGAGCCGCGGATTATCTTTTAAATTAAAATATTTTCTGGCCAGTTCGGTCGTCTTGGGATCAATTTCGACAACAGCAAGTGTGGCTTCTGGAAATTGCGCTAAAAAATCCTTGGGATAGGAGTAGCCGCCGGCGCCAAGCATGAGCGCAGACTCAATAAGCGGGTTGAAGTGCTTGGCTAGGCGGTAGTAGTTTGAATAGGGCAAGGCCAGATCACTCGTATTCAAAAACATAGCGGAGTTCAACTCGCCGCTGATGAGCATTTCGCGAATCATCTCCCCGGTCTGGGGAATACGATCATCTTTGATCTGAATCCGATTATACGCCGAGTCCGTGTCCACAAATCCCTTTGCCTCGGCCTGCTTTTGGGTGATGTGCTGACCAATCGTCAGCGTGAGGAGAATGACGAAGACCGCGGCGCGTGTTTTACTTCGTTCGCCTAAAAAACCGAAGACAGAAAAAATAACTAAAATGAGCGCGAGAAAGAATAAGATTTTCGTCACGCCGATCCAGGCCAGAAGATAAAAACCGGTCAAAAATGTGCCGAAAATACTTCCGACGGTCGAGATGGCGTAGAGATTGCCGACAGTTCGGCCGGAGGTTTCAAGATTCTGGAGTTTGAGACGAGCGGCGTATGGCGAAACAGTGCCCAAAAGTATACTGGCCGGCGCAAGAAGAATGATGCTCGAAATAATCGCCCGAAAACGGATATCAAATGGCAGGCGCGAGATCACTCCCAAGATCACGCTATTCGTTAGCGCGAGCAGGCCGATCGCCAATCCGCTGATAAAAAGAATGAAAGAAAGCGTGTCGTAGCGAGCGCTCTGGTCGGCAATCCGACCGCCCAGCCAGTAACCAAGACTTAAACTGCCAAGAATGACGCCAATGATGCTGGTCCAAACATAAATTGAGGTACCTAAATAGGGCGCGAGTATTCGCGAACCCACCAGTTCCAAAATCATGATCACGGTACCCGAAATAAAAACTGTCGATTCAAGCGTGTGGCGTTTCATAAGGATTCGTTCATTATACCAAATACCAAAAGCCCCGTTTTCGCTTTCTAAGAAATTCGAAAAAACAGTTGAAAAAACCGTTCCTTCATACTATCATCTCCTAACAAGCGCCCATAGCTCACCCGCCAGCCGGCGGAGGTAGAGCGGCTCCCTTTGCTTGTCAGCCGATAGTTCGTTCATCGAAAATGCATCCACCGTGCGCCCATAGCTCAGTTGGTAGAGCGGCTCCCTTTTAAGGAGATGGTCCCAGGTTCGAATCCTGGTGGGCGCACAGTGCATACATTGTAAAACTACTCTTCGGTTTCTGCGTCCTCTATTAATTTTTTAGCTTTCGCGCTTAACTTTTTCGGCGCTTTCAAAATCAGACGCACCAGAAGATCGCCGCGGCCAAAACTGCCGAGATGGGGCATCCCTTCGTGCGACACGCGTATCTCTTCCTGAATATTAAAATGTGCCGGAAGATCGATGCTTTTCACGCCTCCGCCGAGGATGGGTACTTCAATTTTCCGCTGGAGCAGTAAATCGAAAATAGAAATTTCCTTCCGTATTCGAAGATCGTCATTGTGCCGTTCAAACGTGGGGTGCGGCGCGATCAAAATTCGCACATACAAATCGCCTTCACCGGTGCTGTGCTCGCCGGACTCCCCCGCCCCCTTCACTGTCAGAATCTGACCGTTTTGCACTCCAGGAAGAATTGAAATCTGAACCTGTCGTTTGCCCTTGACGCGGCCGCTTCCCTTACACGCTTCACATACTTTATTGGGAATCTTGCCGCGGCCATAACACCCTTCACACGGTTTGATCTGTGAAAAATTTCCAAAGAATGAACGTTTTTCTTCGCGAACCTCGCCTTTTCCATCACATCGCTCACACTTTTTAAACCCGGCCGCCACGTCGGCGCCCTGGCCCTGACACTCCGCACAGCGAATGGCGGTTTCGTACTCCAAATTTTTGACTGCGCCCCGGAATGATTCCTCGAGCGAGATCTCTATCGGGTACTCCAAATCCGAACCGCGACGATAGGTTCGCCGTTTGGTGTGGATCCCCAAGTCCTCGAACATTGTCTCGAAGATATCGCCAAGGTCTCCCAAATCGCCCATATCCTCAAATCCAAAACCGTGCGCGCCGCCAGAAAATGGATTGCCGCCGCCATGCCCTCCGCCGCCCCCGGGAAATGGTTCGGCTGTGCCAAAACGATCGTAGTTCCTCCGCTTCTTTTCATCAGAAAGAATCTGATAGGCTTCGTTAATTTCTTTAAATTTTTTTTCATCTCCCTTAGGCTTATCGGGATGATACTGATGCGCCAGGCGTCGAAAGGCTTTCTTTATTTCGTCGGGAGAGGCATTTTTTTGGACACCAAGTAGTTTGTAGTAGTCTTTGGGCATTACGTAGTACTTAAAAATCTAATGTTTCCTTCGCGGCCGTACCGCTGTAAATGTTAATGAAACGACTGGCTAGGAGAACTTGATAGAGCAGATAGGCCAAGCCACTCATGGCGAGCGCATACACCTTTCCTACACTAAAGGAGAAAACGAGGACAATCAAGGCCCAACCGATGAAGAACCACTGCCCCATATAGTTCTCGAGACGAGCCAGTCCCTCTTTCATTAATCGGTATAAAAAACTTCCCAGGCGCTCGTCTGGCGCCGGACTGATGCCCCCAAGTTGCGCCTGCATCCGTTCGGTCATTAACTGACTGACCTCGGCATTAATTTTTTCTTTTTCCGCCGTCGAGAGATTACCGGCGTTGGAAAGTTTGGCCATTTCGTTTTGGGCCATCATCGTGTAGATCTCATCGAACGTTGATTTTGGCGTGATATTCAAGTCGGGATAAAAATTCGCCGCGAGACCCAAGGACCAGGTGGTCACGCCGTCAAAAGCCGCCTCCGGAACAATCACTCGATCCCGCTGCCAGTAAGGAAAATAAAAAACGGTGGCCATGAGCGCTACGGCCATAACTAAGCGGCCGTAATAGAGGCCGGCCAGACGAACAAATCGAATTGAGATACTGTTGGCCAGTTCGTTTCGAACTTTCCAGGTGCCGGAAAAAATAAGCAGTAAAGCAAACCCTTCGGTCGCCAGCCAGCTGAATGACTCGTTATAGAGGAAGAGGCCAAGCACGACTACGGCCACCACTTGAAGCACCGTTCGCCGGCCAAAGTCTTTTACCAGCATTGCTTGAAACAGCGAAGCCAGAAAAAAGATCGAAAGATTGAGAAGAATAGCCCAGAACCCCGGCACCACTTCAAGAAACGGTATGGTTTGACCGGCAATATAGAGCTTGAAGAAATAGCCAAGCGAAAACGCCGAAAGAATCGTGGCAGTCTCAAAGACTAAACCGCGCCAGAGAGAAGGATTCCGCTGAACCACTTCTTTTTGAATTTTTTCACTAAGCGTCTGGTTGAGGAGAAGGTTGCTCACCGTTTTGATTGTTTTGGCTGTCGTTCTTATTATAGAGCGATTCGCCAATTTTTTGAATCTCGGCGGAAAGTTCATTCATGGCAGTCTGGATGGCGCCAAAATCAGAACCGTCTTTTACTGCTTTCACGGCCGCGATTTTTTTCTCAATTGCTTCCTTCACTTCAGCCGAAACCTTATCCCCAGCATCCCGCAAAGACTTTTCGGCGAGATAGATACCACTTTCGGCCTGGTTCTTGATCTCGATCAGTTCTTTCTTTTTTGTATCCTCAACCGCGTGTTCCGCCGCTTCTTTTTTCAAACGCTCAACTTCGTCCTTGGAGAGCGTTCCGGAAGCCTCAATCTTGACTGATTGTGTGTTTCCCGAGGCCTTATCTTTGGCCGAAACATTCAGAATACCGTTCGCATCAATATCAAATGAAACTTCAATTTGCGGCAAATCGCGAGGCGACGGCGGAATTTTGTCCAAGATAAATCGCGCCAGGGTCTTGTTATCAGCGGCCAACGGACGCTCGCCTTGGAGTACATGGACTTCAACCGAGGTTTGATTATCGGCTGCCGTCGAGAACGTTTGTGACTTTGAGGTCGGGACGGTCGTATTTTTCTGAATCATCGGAGTGGCCACACCGCCCAAGGTTTCGATGCTCAAGGTGAGCGGCGTCACATCCAAAAGCAAAATATCTTTCACGTCGCCCTGAAGGATTCCGGCTTGGACAGCGGCGCCCAAAGCCACCACTTCGTCCGGATTGATTCCTTTGTGCGGTTCTTTTCCAAACAAGTTTTTGACCGCCTCCTGAATAGCTGGCATGCGTGTCTGACCTCCGACTAACACAATTTCGTTAATCTCAGAGAGCGAAAATCCAGCACCCTTAGGAGCGGCGGCCGTCACCGCTTCTTTGGTGAGATCTATGGAACGTTCAATATATTTTCGCACCAGTTCCTCAAACTTGGCACGCGTGAGTTTCAAGAGGAGGTGCTTTGGTCCGGCGGCATCAGAACTGACGTACGGCAAATTGATCTCCGTTTCTACCGCCGTTGAAAGTTCGTGCTTGGCACGCTCGGCCGCTTCTTTAAGACGCTGGATGGCCAGAGGATCCTTCGAAAGATCGATGCCTTCCTGTTTTTTGTACTCCAAGACAAGATACTCCAAAAGTTCTTTATCCAAATCATCACCGCCCAAGTGCGTATCGCCGCCGGTCGCTTTGACCTCAACGGTGTTGTCGCCGACTTCCAAAACAGAGATATCAAACGTCCCGCCGCCAAAATCGTAAACAACAATCTTCTCGCTTTTCTGCTTATTCAAACCGTAGGCCAGGGCGGCCGCAGTCGGTTCATTGATAATGCGCTTCACTTTAAGCCCGGCAATCTCACCGGCATTTTTTGTGGCCTGGCGCTGTGAGTCGTCGAAATAAGCCGGCACGGTAATCACGGCCTCCTCCACTTTTTCTCCCAATTTTGCTTCGGCATCAGCTTTTAATTTGGCCAAAACCATAGCCGAGATCTCTTCTGGCTTATAGGAACGGTCTCCCATTTTCACCTCGACCGTATTATTCGGACCTTCCTGAATGTCATACGGCAACCAGGATTTATCACGCTGAATTTCCGGATCGTTAAACTTCCGGCCGATCAAACGTTTCACTGAAAAAATAGTGTTCTTGGGGTTCGTAATCGCCTGTCGCTTGGCGAGCAAGCCAACCAAACGCTCGTTGCCCTTACTCAAGGCCACAATCGAGGGGGTGGTGCGATTCCCTTCTTGGTTTTCTAAAATTTTCGGTTCGCCGCCTTCGGTCACGGCTACGGCCGAGTTCGTTGTTCCTAAGTCAATTCCTAAAATTTTTGGCATTGGTGTTTAAAAAAATAGTTTACTCTTTTTTTGCTCCTTTCGAAACTTTAACGCGACTGGCCCGGAGGATCTTGTCGTGCAATCGATATCCCGGCTCGGCCTCTTCAACCACGTATCCTTCGGGCAAATCGGAGTCGAGCTGGCTAATCGCTTCACTCGTCGCCGGATCAAGCGGTTTCCCGATCTCGGCCGAGAAGCGCTCAAGGCCGCGTCGCTTCAAGAGATCGAGGAGTTGCGCTTGAATCATCTTTACTCCGAGATCAATCTGTCCTTGTTTTTCCTGATTTTTAATGGCCAGATCAAAATTTCCGACTACCGAGATCAACTCACCCATAAAATCCTCGACGCTGAAACGGATTATTTTTTCCATCCGTTCCGCTTCTTCTTTTTTGTAATTGGCAAAGTCGGCTTTGGCTCTCTGCCATCCTGCCAGATACTCCTCGCATTTCTTCTGCAACTCTTCCATGGGATTGGCTCCGGTCGGCGCGGCAGAAACTTCCTCCGGTTGTGGTTTAATGTCGTCGGCCATAGCAGAAATAGACTTCTATTATACGGATTTTTTATGAAAGGTCAACCCAAAACCAGAAATGTTTCGAGGCGACCTTTAAGTTATGGGTGGACTTCGGCGGTCGTAGTTTGCTCTGAGGATCGAGGGCGGAGACGGAACACAAACTCGTAGACCGGATACCACTCGTGGTCAGGTAGCGCCCAAAAGTTGTCGAGCCACAGGCCGTCCTCGTCGTGAGCCAGCCTGAAGACGCTCGGGTTGCCGCCGGAGCCGGTTATCTGCTTCATGCCCATATAAATCCATTCATGTAAAGGTTGGCTTCGATA
>CAYHXC010000008.1:0-64052 GCA_964360585.1 uncultured Candidatus Saccharibacteria bacterium
AATGGAAAAAGTCGCGACTATTTGGATATTATTGAAAGAGCGCCGGATACTTACGCCAAAGTTTCCGCAGATTGGCGGCAGGAAAATTTCATTATGGCCGTGTCGGTTATATATTTTTTGCATAACCGAGAAAACCATCCTGATTTTCTGTTTCCTTGGTTCTTTCAGCTCCTCCGGCACAAGAACGGAAATATTCTACGTGTATAGGCTGGTTACGGTAATAGTTCCAATTACCCTCCTTTACTGAAGCTCTGGCGGACGAGTCGGACGGGCAAGCGCCTGCCTGCCGGTAGGCTGGTCCCCTTCGACAAGCTCAGGGTAAACCACGTCGAGAGCCTTATGGGATGAACGGACACAAAACGTCCGTTTTTCTCTATGCTTATTTCCCCTTTTTAGCATAGTACACTGGACAAAAAATACCGATGTTGTCCACTACAGTGATCCAACTGGTCAAAATCAGCTTTTCCGTAATGATACAAAAGTGTCATATTACGGAAACGCAGAGTAAAAAGTCTTAGTTTACTGACTTTGTGCACCTTGCCCCTAGCGTATCAATTGCATCGCCTTTTTGTGTCAAGTCGTAATACAGATATCCTTATTGCACTTTTTATGGATATCTGGTAATATGGGAATACGTATTTCAACTTAGATAAAACAGTAAAACTATGGCAAACAAAGCGCAGCAAAATCACTTTATAGCGGGGACCCACAAGAAGCACTTTTGGGGCAAAGACTACGAATATCGGAGTTTTTTGCCGTCCCCGGTTAATCGCCCTTATGAATGGCAGGACAAAAGAATCCCCGTCCTCTTGGAAGAAGCGATCAGACTTGTCGGTGAATTGAATGCCTACTCCATCCTTGTTCCAGATGTAGATTTTTTCATTCAAATGCACGTACGTAATGAAGCAGTGAAGTCAAGTCGCATTGAAGGTACTCGCACCGGCATGGATGAAGCCGTCTTGCCGGAAGAAGAAATCTCTCCAGAAAAAAGAGACGATTGGACCGAGGTGCAAAATTATATAAAAGCAATGAATACAAGCATTGCTCGACTTAGCGAGCTCCCAATCTCAATGAGACTTCTGCAAGGAGCTCACAAAATTTTGTTGTCTGGTGTTCGTGGCGAACACAAACAGCCGGGAGAAGTTCGCACTGGGCAAAATTGGATTGGTGGCACAAGTATTCAGACGGCCGCTTTCATTCCACCTCACCCCGAAGATATGGGAGAGGCCTTAAAGGACCTTGAGTTCTTTTGGCATAACAAAGGATTGAATATGCCTCATCTGATCAAGATGGCGATTTCTCATTATCAGTTTGAGACAATTCACCCCTTCAATGATGGTAATGGAAGAATTGGTCGTATGCTGATCGGACTTCATCTTATTGAACTTGGAATTCTACGAAAACCAACACTATACCTTTCTGACTTCTTTGAAAGAAACAAAGGAGCGTATTATGACGCGCTCACTTTTGTGCGTGAGCGAAACGATTTGGATCAATGGATTGTATTTTTTCTCTCGGCAGTCATTGAAACAGCTAAAAAAGGCAAGGACACATTTGAGAAGATTATTGATCTACGCGCTCGCTACGAGAAACAAATTATGGAGCTTGGACGTCGGGCAAAACTGGCTCATAAACTGTTGTTGCAATCATTCTCTATGCCGGCATTTAAGGTTTCTAATGCCTCTAAATATCTGAATGCCTCGAATACGGCAACCAATACTCTTGTCGGAGAAATGGAACGTGTCGGAATTCTTAAAGAAGTAACCGGTTTTTCCCGTAACCGGATTTTTGTCTTGCACGAGTATCTGGAGCTCTTTAAGAGATAAAACCATGCCACAGAAAATTGCCAAATGATCTGCAAGATAGACAACCGGACTAAATCTGGAAATTAAATTTATGTTAAGTAAAAAAAATAATGATCATAACCATAAAAATTATCCTAATATTTATAGTCCCTTTAATTCTAAGTTTGGTCATTCGGTCAAGTCATCATCAAACATATGAATTTGTGAATAAGGAAAGCAAAAGAATGGTTGCACCTACGGTGCCATATCCTTATTTGTCAGGTTTGTTTTCGGATATACTGCTTCAAATTGGCATAAGTCCTTATAGTTTTTGCATAGAAAACAATTCTTTTTCAAAAGAATATTCTCTGCCCCATGACTTAGCTTTTAGATTAGAGGGTGAGGCTGAGTTTAGTAAAATTCACTACAGCGAAAAAAAATGTATACCCATACTTAAAAAAGATGTTTTCTACGATGTGGCATGGGGTGGCTTTGTTATTCCTAATAAAGAATGGGCAGACAAGAATTTTAAATGCGATTCTGGAAAGTGTTCACTAAATTTTAAAGTTGATGAAATTGTGAACTTCAATGTTTATTCACGATTAAATTTTCCAGCACTAATTATTGTGTATATCCTTTTAGTCGCCGCCGTGTTTGGATTTGTTAAGCTTGCTATTTCTTTATACACTTTCATCAGGCCGTAATTGTAATTGCCGCCGCCAAAAAATTCGCCAGCCCAAGCGAGAGCGAGGCGGGAACTGCAAAGCACATACAAGTCGAATCAAAACCCTAGTAGTACAGCATCCCCGTAGCAGAAACTTCGTTTCGCTACGGAACAAGAAGCTGACTACGGGGCAAGCAACCCCGAAGCAAACGCGATGCGTTGCAACGGGGCGAGCCCCATACCAGTTCGCGACGGGTAAACCCGCCTTTGCCAGAGGCTACGGACGGGCAGGCAAATGGTAAATTCGTGGTGCCTTACACGTTCTCGTACTTGGCAAGCAGGCCTTGACACCATCTTTCAAAAAGTGCGGCCACGAGGAGATATTCGCACAGTGGAGTCCTGCGACGAGGAGTTAATCGGTTCTGTTATAATTTCACTATGCACAGATTAGATACGGAAAAACAAATCTTTTTCTACGAGAATGAGTTCTATGTCTTCTCCAATTATTCTTCTTTCACCATCGAATGGAAAGGTAGCTTATATCCAACATCGGAACATGTATACCACTCTGAAAAATTTAATGACGAGAACCTAAAAGAGCAAGTGAGACTTGCGCGTTCAGCCCATGATTCGCAAAAGTTCGCGCAAGCGAATGTCGATAAATACAGAAAGGATTGGAATCAAATTAGGATAGGTATTATGAAAGATATCCTTCTAGTAAAAGTTGAGCAACATCCCTACGTGAAGAAGAAGCTTCTGGAATCAGAAAACAAGGAACTTATTGAAGATTCCTGGCGAGATTCATTTTGGGGCTGGGGACCAAATAAAGATGGTGAGAATCGCCTTGGTAAGCTTTGGATGGAAATCAGGAATGATTTTAGAAATAAGGAGTAGTTTTTCATAATATAATCAGGGTATGTCCGAAAAAGAAACGTTGCACAAAGTGCCAGTGGATTTACGAAAAGCTCTTACTTCCAGCGCCGCGGCGCGAGCAGTATGGGAGGACATTACGCCACTGGCGCGCAATGAGTGGATTTGCTGGGTCATCTCCGGTAAAAAAATGGAAACGAGAGGTATCCGTATCGAGAAAGCGCTCTCAAAACTGAAAGGCGGCATGCGCCGGCCTTGTTGCTGGGTCGGCTGTGGACATCGTGGTTCGACAAGCTCACCATAATTTTAGATTTTCCTGTTCTGTTGCAACTTATCTCGGTAGATAATGGAAACGAGCGCAAAACTGAGAATTAAGAGGAGGAACCAGGAGCCGATCTTATTGGCTGACGCACAAATCCAAAAAATCCTAGAACAACTTGAGAATCATGAAAAAAGTATAGCATCCTCGAAAAAAGAAAAAAGCCCGATTACCACATGATGATGTGATAATCGGGCTCAAGTACTTTAGAACGGAATCACCTCTTAGCCTTCGATGAAGGCGGAGGCAACGAGCAGGTTTCGAAGTGAAACCGGATCGTTCTTCGAGATGACGTGGAACTGAGGGATGAATTTGGCGACGTCCGCATGACCGCTTTCGATCTGCGCGATCACTTCGTCGGCCGCACGCCCCGTGCCTTCGACGAGCACTGTCGGCCAGCCGCGTCGTGCGGAGTGCATGATCTCATCTTTCGTGATAGGCCCGCCGTTCCAGGCGATGGTACCGAGAGCCTCGAAGCCGGCGTACGTCCTCCAGTGTTCCATCATGGTGAAGTAGGTGGGAACATCGAGGTCCCACTCTGCCTTACCGTCAGGACCATTCTGGACGATCAAGATGCCCAGCATGTCCGGATTTGGCACGGTTCCGTACTCGTCGAGCACGAGACGTGAGTCCTCCTGAAGTGAGAGCATGCTGGTGCGTGGACACGTGCCCAACGCGACACACCCCGGATTTTCCGAGGCGATCAGGCCCGGCACATCGGTGACCATCGGATCCACTTCGCCGTTCGCAACCTGACGCGTGCCGCCCGACCAAGCCAGTCCTTCGAAACCTCGAAGAGCTTTCGAGAAAAACGAAAGCATTGCACGCTTGTCATCGGGTCCCATGCCTTTGCATCCGCCGAGGAAACGCAACGCCACCTTCTTTCGCGCGCGCGTACCCATGAGAGCGAATGCGGCGGGAAGACCATCGGTCGCATTCATCACGACCAGATGCACCTTCTCGCCATTCACGTGATAAGGTCTCGTTCTATCCATTATTCCTCCTCCCATCGCTGGGTGTTATGTTCCGGTTCTTTCTACAAGCCGGAAACGTGACTCAGTTTTCGGCACTATCGAAAGTTTCTCGAGTTGATGCCGAAGTGACATTTCCGTAAGTTCGGCAACGTGAACATGCGGATGCGCCAGAAGAAATTCTTTATCGTTTGCGTAGCGATCGGTCGTCCGACCACTACCGCGGATAAGAAGAACTGGCCACGCACGCTTTGCCCAAAGAAGAATTTCCTTTTCGGTAATACCTCCTCCGTTATAGGTGAGTAGAAGCGACCGCCACCCGCCACCATAGGTGACGAGATGCTGAACAATCTCTGCACACGTCTCATACTCCGTGTCCCAACAGCTCTTCTGATCAACAGAAGCCTGCACGATGAGACACGTATCCTGATTCGGATGTGCAATGGTGAAGTAGGGATCTTCCGGATTATCCGCGACCACCAGTCCGTGTTGGGTGAGCTGAAGATCGCTTTGTCGTGCGACAACCCCGAGCGTGTATGAGTCGGGGCAGAGCTCACGAACAATGGGCGCAATCTCAGTAATGCCTAGAACAACCTTTGTGGGATCACTCCGGGAACGCATCTGTGTCCCTCCGAAGAGAACTGCTCCGCGGAAACCGCGAAACACATTCCCAAAAAGATTAAACATTCCTTGAGCATGCTCATCGGACATGAATCCACAACCGCCGGTCAGTCGAACAACGACAGTGTCTTTAGCCTTCGTGAGGCTAAGAGCCACCTTTACGGAAAGCTTTTCCCCCTCGTTTTCTATATACAAGGAGGGAACGTTTTTCACAGGAAAGCTCATGGATTCTCCTCCTTTTTTGATTCTGTTTTTTGAATTGTGAAGGGCTGAAACTAGGGCACATTATCATCTAATTTTAATGTATTGTCAATACCCTGGATATACACAACCCGCGCGGTAAGAAGCGTACGTTTACGTCTGTATATTTGTCCCGTAGAATGACCTCATGACCCCTGAAAAACCACATGATGGTGAGGGAAATACAGAACGAGTAGAAAAATCACACCTTACCCCTCCCGCTCTCGAACTACTTCTTGACACAGGAGAAGCGGTTGTCTGGCCGGAAAAAATCAAAAACGATGTCGAGTTTGTAAAGCAACGAGAAGAACGGAAACAACTGATTAATAATTTGGAGCGAGTCACAGATCGATTACCTCGTCCTGATGTTTCTCTCCAAAACGCCGTAGCAGAAAAGATCATTAGTGAACCGGAAGTCGCTACTTTATATGAATCGCTACAGAAACTCCTAGAAGACCCGGACTATGGGAGAGCTCTTCTCTATATTCCTTTTGAGTTCTTACCGAAATCAACGTGGAGTGCCGAAACAACGGAACTGAAAACGGCGATAACGGCATTCACGAATATCTATCTAAAAACATGGGAGAAACTTCTTCATTCACATGACGTACGAACAAATTTTGTTGATGGCGATATGATCGAAATAGATTTTCGCGAAGGAGATGACTGGCCTCGTGTAGTCAAAGCAGCCCACCTTATACCACAACTTTTAGAGCACGATCTCATTACTACGGAACAGATATTCTCTCTGGCAGAAAAAACTAACGATACTCTTCTGAAGAGTACTATTGACGACGCATTGCTCGTAGCAGCAGATCTTGGTCGTCTCACTCCAGAGGATCGAGCCCGCATGCGATCGTCCAGCGATGAAGCTCTTCGAGGAACGGAAAAACTATTTGATGAACCCCTTGCAAACGAAAGCAACGTTACCGGACCAATCGATTTTCAAGTGGTTGAGCAGGAGCTGAACACCACACTAGAGGAAGCCCGAACGGCCGACTACGGCTCCGTATCCCCCAACAGAAAAACCTGGCTGCAACAGGAAAAACGACGACACCTCCTTGCAGCGGCCAGCCAGAAAATGTATCAGGCAATTGCTTCCAAACAACTTACTCCCGAGATTGGAAAAACATATATTGAAACCACCGGCAGTGCTATGGGAGAAGCTTGCATTGAAGGCATACGACAAGCAGTAGAAGCCGCTGTGGAAAAAGATCCAGGCAAGGGACAGCAACTCTTCGAGGAGTATCGCAATGTTATTACTACCGCTTGGAAAGAAAAACGAATTGAGACTCGGGATGCGTTAGGAAAACTATTTTTCCGCCTCAATACTCTCGGTGTTATCAATACTCAAGAACTAGAAACTCTGGGAATTGCTCGCCCAAATCTGGTTGGGCCATTTACAGAAAATCTGAAGTTCATGGAATCTGAAATGGGCGATGTGGATCGAATGTTGCGAGCGATCGAGAACAATCCAGGATTATCAGAACTCATTTATCCAGTAATTCTGATGCACGGGTCACGACTTAAGGGCTATAGCGCCGCCGAGTCTGATATCGACATCAGTATTATTGTTCGCCCCGAGGTGTCTGTCGAAGAACGCGAAAAGTTAGAGAAATTATTACAAGATGTATTTGCTCACGAAAAAATCCCTGAAAAAGTGATTGAATTTTGGCTCACCGAAAAAGACGGAAATCTATCCGTTCGGAATTTTGAAAAAAACGATCCTGCTTTAGGAGAATCCTCGTTTGTTCATATCTTATTCGGCGCCGTCTGGAAAGGCGATCCGAAAGTAGTTGAAGAATTACGAGAAAAATTACTAGTCCCCTATTTTTATCCGACTGAAGAAAAACTCTACGGCCGAGAGGCGCGAGATATTTATATTGAGCAGTTAGAGCGCGATGCTCTCCAATATCGACTCATGCACAAGGGTTATGAACGATTCTTTCCGCGATTCGGAGGTGTCCGTTCGAAGCACGCTAACTTAATTGATGGTGAAAGTACTTTCTGGGACTCTGGGTATCGACAAACTGCCTTACAGTTGTATGCCCGTCGAGTATTCTTGCCGAAACTGCAATCATAAAAAAAGCCGGACGATCACGAATGATTGTCCGGCTTAGGCTAACTACTAAAAAAGAACTGTTGAGCCTAGAGACTGGTCTTGGCTTTGCCGCCGATGCCGGTGAGATCTCTTCCGCCATTGCGACGAACACCGCCACCGTCCAAGTGACTCCACGGAATCGCCACACCGAGCTGCCACAGCGCGGTGATGTAGGTGAGCTCCGTCTGGCCAACACTGACGTTCGGAAGCTCAATAACTCCCAGGGTGTAGCCCTTCAGACTCTGCTCGAGCCTGGGATAGTCTGATGAAACAGCCACTCCCAGCTGCTTGAGCATCTGATCGCGATTCAGTGCGCCGACCTGTGCCGGAAGACTCGGATTCTCCAGAGCCCTCCTGATCTGTTGAGCATCATAGGCCAATGCCATGGCCACGGGAATGCCCGTACCAGCAAAGATACCGTTGATGCTTGTGATCACAGCTTCGGCTGCATCACGGAGACCGTCGGTGGGAGGCGGAGGCATCATTCCAGATGACAAACCTCCCGCCCCACCTGCCATACTGGCAAAGACGGCCATCATGGTTGCTGGATTTGCCATTCCTTTCTGCCAGGAATCGATCCAGCCGACCAAGAGCTCTTGAAAAGAGATTAGGGACGGCCAAAGGTTGGTATCCATCTTGGCAAGCAGGGCTGTCTTGCGACTCTTCGTCGCGAAGCGGCCCGTTGGCCCTGGCATCGCCGCGAAGATCTCAGCATAGCTACGTTCGGTCAGGGTTCGCTGCATATCCCAGAACTCCGGACTGGCTGGTTCTTCGAGCGACTCGGCATTTCGCTCCATGGCAATGACGATCTTCTCAGGAAGGTCGTAGAGACCCACCCGATTGGCCAGCGCAGCACTCACGGTTCCAATGACCGTCTCGCGGTTGAACTTGAGAACTCCCCCAACCTTCAGGGCTGCGAGCCACGAAGTGTCGTCAGGAACGGGCGGCAGGACCCCCTCGAAGGAAATCCTTGCCATAGCAGCCGCGTCGGCCGGAGCGCTCACTGCCGGCTTCAGAGCCGCCAGCAGATTGCGAGCAGGAATTCGCTTCATCCCCGCTTCGATCAGATCGGCTTCGGTCAGTGCGCCGAGGTCTTCGACCTTGGTCACACCGAAGTCTTCCTTGATCTTGGCGATCACATTCACGTCGGCGCCGTGCTCGATGAGCTTGGCGTCGACCGGATCCACTGGGGCTGGCTCTCCCGATGCTACGGGAGTGGTTTCCTCTGTTGTCATGCGCTTCTCCTTATCTGCAGAGTTTGTCCCGTTCAGTTGGGCCGAACGAAACCAGGCGAACGGGTATGCCCAGTTTCTGGCCAAGGATCCCCACACACAGATCGTACAATATGTCACGATCGGCGGCAGGGGCGATATCAAAAGAGAATATCTCCGGCACGCAGTTTTGCAACTCGTGTCCAAGACATTCTTGAAAGGATAGTCGGGACAGATCCTCACCATGCCGCACACGCAATTCGCCGCTTGGCGTAAAATACGTAAAATCATCGGCACCTGAGTATCTGTCTGAGAGTGACCAGATTTTATTTTTCTGGATCTGATCAAACCAGGTTACGGCGAGACCGTCGAAGGCTTTAGTGCCGCCACACGCCTCGATGGCGTATCGCAACAACACCAGGTCGAGTGGACCCACTCGAGCTTTGCCTTGATAACGATTCTCTACCTTGTTGCTGCCCGGCAAGAGCTGCTCGCTCATGGCCGGATCAGCGGTTGGCATCGGTCCTGCTCCGTGGCGTATCTGATACGCCCGAGTGACGCCGATTTTTATCACCTCTCCACTGTATCCAGCTTCCTCGATCATCGCCCAAGTAAACTGAGGCAACGTTCGAATGGCAGACACATGCGGATGAAAACCATAGTAGCGATCGGTGAGCACTCCGTGAGAACTCTCGACCACCACTACGCCATCACGATTAAGGATCTCTCGCCGGAGATAGTCTTGATCGACTATGTACACACGCTCCGCCGTTTCCCGAAAACGACTGACAACGTAATTCAGAAAACCATCATCTCCGAGGAGACTCAGTTCTTCCTGAACCACATCGCGGTCATCTTCTAGAAATGAACCCTCAATGATATGCACCAGATCACGACGAACGTATTCACGAATCGCCGCAATCTGATCACGGAGGCAAGATCCCGAAAGATCTCGAGCGCGCACGGCGGTGTCAGGATAACGTTCGGCTTGCCGATACGCCTCGCCGACACCAGTACCAATCGTTCCGCGAGGATTATCCCCACGGGCCAGTTCTTTGATGCGAGAAGCGATGCCATGAAATGGCGTCGCACAGAGTGCATCTTCGTCGATAGTCAGAAGACCAAAGACTCCGTCGAGGCCACAGGCAAATTGCAACTGGGTCCCTTCGTTTAAGATACCTTCCGGCGTAACGACGAAGCGAGACGAAAGATGCGTCCTCGCTCCTTCGAAGGTGCCGCACCCCCACTGACTGAACGCGAAGCGATCGCCAGCTGAGGTTTGTACACCGTGACTTCCTTGAGCACCGCCAACTTTGATGATGGTGTGTGCTCGTCGCATCGAACTGATCTTGTGAATAATTCCACCCTTACCACCGTCACCAGGACCAAGGTCCGTGACGGTGTACAGCTTTTTTGTTGCCATACCATCACGTCCTTGATCCTGGTTGAGGGTCAACCCTTAGAGCCAACCGCCGTCGGGCTTGGTAGCAGTAGATTTACCCTTCTTCTTCGACAAACCGCCAAGTTCGGCGGCTTCGTCCGCATTGACCGGCCAGAGGTCGGTTTTGGTGTGGAAGATGTCACCTTTCTTTGGCTGCCTGTTGAAGTTCGGTAACGCTTTCTGCGCCCCGAGTGGAATGCTCGAAACCGCACTTAGAATCATCGCCACCTCTCTCTCTGTCAGATTCTGATGACCCAGGAAATCCTTGGCCGATCGAAGATCCAACGTTCCTTCCGTGAGACCGATGATCGTGGCCATCGCGTACGGAGCGTGCTGGACTCGAGACAGACGGATGAGTCGATCCTTTCCGTAGAGATCCCGCCAGAAAGCGGGAGCACCCGGATTGGGATCGACGATCAGGATGAAGATGTGCGCTTGCTTCGTCAGCTCACGCACGACGTCCCGTGTTTCGGGAAGGTCGCGCGGATCAATCTCGTAACCGTTCTCTTTGACCTTGTCGAACACCTCAGATCCGTAGATCTGCTTCAGAGCGGCCGCCTCCAGTCTTTCGCGTGCCGGCGCATCGGTGATCGTGAAGTCGTACGACTTCAGACCAATCAGCCGTTGGTAGGCGCGGGTCAAGTAGGCAGCCCCGAAAAGTCCGTAGTGCGGATCTTCGGGTATGTCGCCGCCTTGTCGGATCGGGTTCATCAGAGTCAGCTGATTGACCATCCGATCGGCCAGCACTTCGAACTGTCCACGACACATGATGAATTGGTCGTCGACATCATTGAAGACACCCGCACAGTAGAACGGATCTCGTCCAGAAAGCACTTCGGCGACGGGCTCGCACAATGCCGGCAAAGCCGCCAAGGCCAAGTCCACATTGTCGCCCATCGACGATGTCGTATCGAGACGATACTCGATCGAAACTGGCGAACCGACAGCGACCTCGAAGAGGCCGTCCGATCGGTCGAGGAGACGAATCCGCGAAGGACGGATGACCCCGTACTGAGCTGGATCAACCAGCGGGTCGAGCTTGCCGGTTTTCTTGACCGTTTGCTCCCCACGCACGGTTACTGCAGCTCCCCTGGTCGTCAGCTTTGACGTCGTTTCCTCGAATGTAGTTCTCGAAAAACCACCTTTGGCCATGTGCATTCTCCTCTAAAGCGGTAGGGTGGTGAAAGGATAAAATCCCCTCTCCCACAGTTGATCAACGAGTTCGTAGAAGTCCCGATGGGCTTCCTGAGCACTACGATGACCGTTCTCTCGAAGGACCATCAGGTACTCACTGTACTGATCGAACTCTTTACTTCCGTCTCCCGGAATGCCTCCTTCATCTGTGCCGCCCAAAACTGCAAAAACAGTTTGGGCTGCGGCCTTCACCTCCTCAGACGCATCGATCCGAGTCACACCGTCGGGGTGTCGCTGGGCGTTTCCCCAGTTGAACACCAAAACGCCATGCTGGCTTGGTTCGATGAGAACGTTGCCTGGAGTGATCTGGTTAATGGTGATGTCTGCGCCATGTGCGAAAGCGACAATCTTCAGAAGTTTGCCTAGGATCCAAACGCTGGACCGAAGGTCAACCCTCTGTTGGTCTCGGTGCACAACGTTGTGCAAGGGCACCATTCTCCGTGTGTCGTCGATGTTCCTGAAGGCAAGCACATTGGCCCGCCGCTCCCCCTGTTCGGTCAGCAAGAAGCTGTCGACTAGGGCAGGAAAACCGAGCTCATAGTGGAGTTTACTCTCCGGGTTGGTCTTGATCTTGGTATACATCTCTTCCAACTCACCAGCTCGCGCCAAAAGTTGTTCGAGAAAATACGCTCCGCGATCAAGCATGCCATTCTGAGCAACATCCGTTGCCACTTGCAGTAACTGCCCTTGACCGTCCCCCTCTGGCGAGCAAAGGTACAAACGGTACTCGGGTGTTTCTGCGACACGATCGCCAACATGGTACATACGTGAACCATTTCTAACGATCATAACTCTCTCACCTCCTATCCTTTCTTGATACTTGGTTAACTGAACTAAAATAAGTTATCAAAGGGCACCTCCGGTCGAAAATCCCATAAATACAGGATTCCGGCGGATGTTGCATTTAAGTATAAATTGTTCCTTTTGTCAATATTTTCTGCCATCAAGATTTCTTGAATCATTGTAGTTTGGTGAGCAGTTCATCGGAACAAATCCTACTGAACCGAGGCGCCGCGGCACGAGCAGTATGGGAAGACATGACGCCCCTCGCCCGCAACGAATGGATCTGTTGGATTATTTCCGGTAAAAAAATGGAAACGAGAGGTATCCGTATCGAGAAAGCGCTCTCTAAACTGAAAGGCGGCATGCGCCGGCCTTGTTGCTGGGTCGGCTGTGGACATCGTTAACAGGTAGACACCACCATATTTTCACAAGTAATTGCCGGAACAATACTTGACCTTTCTTATTTTTTACGTTATTTAAATCTTAGACTAAAGGAGAAGTCTTTTGAGAACATTAACAAAAAGTACACCGACCACAGCGACTCCATGGACCAAAGCAATCCGGCAAACCCGAGATCATGACAACCGTCTGTCTCTTATCCAAGAGATGCCCATCGTGGCGTGGTTTTCGAAAATAAGAGGCCGGATACATCGATTGATCAAAGTAAGAGCGCGACTCGGAGACAATGCGTGGATTATCGTCGATGCGCAAGGGTTCTTTGGAACGTTGTCGCCTACCACCCTGGATGCCTGTCTGCGCACTCTTACCGCTGAAAATGGGTGGGTACTCTGCGAGTTCACAAGCGAGGCTGACTTTTACAGGACTGCACTCGCTTATCTTGAAGAGGCACGCACAGATTGACTTCAATTATACCGTCTCACCTTTACAGGTGCGGCGGTTTTTTATTTTTTGTCCCAAGAAAAAGCCGCTGGAGCCGCATATGTTGACACTCAGCTATTTATAGTGCATTTTCTAGGCAGCAGATATAGGAATCCTTGAGAGGAGGGTTGTTATGCCCATCTACTTGCCGAAACAGATTGAGCCGCTCACGCCGACGGTTGATTCCCCACTATTTTTTCTGGCCGGACCGATTCGTGGAGGCGGCGACTGGCAGTCTCACATGGCTGTCTGTATCCTCGATCGAGAACCATCGGCACTCATTGCTTGCCCGTCACGATGGGGTAGCAATCATCGGCTGGCGCATCACTTCTATCGGCCATACTCACAAGCAAACAACCGACAGCTCGTGTGGGAACGCCACTACCTCAAGCAGGCTGGGCTTGAACCGAATGTGCCAGGCTGTATTATCTTCTGGCTCGGCCTTGAAAGCACGCGGGATCCTCATCCGGGTCCTCAACCATATGCGATGGACACCCGACGCGAACTGGGGAAATTCACTGCCTTCGCGGAAATGATGAACGTTCGCATGGTGGTCGGCGGCAACCGCGGCTTCCATGGACTCGGAGTCATCCTCTTCGAACTGAGCGAGGCCATCGGAAAAACCTTTCCGTTCCACGAAACAATGGAAGATGTCGTTACTCATGCAGTGGCAACTGCCCAACGGTAGACGAACACCCGCCCCTCTTCAATGATCGGGCGGTTTTTATTTCTTCAAAAAAGTCTCGCGCCGAGAGTAGAACCGAATCCCCTGTTTGTTTTGTAGTATTTAGAATCCTAATTAATGTAAAATAAAAGTATGGTCAGAAAAGGAATAGTACATAAAGTGCCGGCGGACTTACGCAAAGCTCTGATTGCAACACCCGCGGCGCGAGCAGTATGGGAGGATATTACGCCTTTAGCGCGCAACGAATGGATCTGCTGGGTCATATCTGGCAAAAAAGCGGAAACGAGAATTATCCGTATCAAAAAGGCACTCTCAAAACTAAAAGGCGGCATGCGCCGACCGTGCTGCTGGGCCGGTTGCGGTCATAGAAAATAAAGCGAAGGAGGGCGGAAAAGAAATATTAAAATGAATTCATCCGAAATTCATTTGCGATTGCGTAAATTTTTTATGTTGGAGTACGCACATCGACACAACGTTCTTTGACATACTTGAATAAGCTCCATCTCTCCTCTCCCTTCTCTCCACCACAACCGCGCTCCACTTCCGAGCGCGGCTTTTATTTTGTGATAAAAAAAATAATAAAAATGAAGAAATATTTTTCTTACTTCTTGGGCGGCATAGCAATCCTAGCACTGTCTCACGCTATTGAGCCATTACGGCTGGTTGACAAAAGAAGGAATTGTGTTTAATTTGTGGTCAGAACATAAAGGAGAAGTATATGCGTCATGCGCTGGTCGAATCATATGTCCGACAGCTCCGCTCATCGCTTCAGGCGACAGCAGTGCCAGTCGAGGAAGATATGTTGCGATCTTTGTATGACCGTCGGAGTTATGGCGGTCTGGTTGGTGTGATCAAAAAAATCATGCACCTGGAATTGCGAATCCGCCTGGGTCTCGTAAATAATGGAGGACCTAATGCGCCGGCCTGGGTTCAATGCCCGGACCCGATGCCTCTCTATGGAAGCTCGGAATTTTGCAAGATAGAGGTACCGCTCTATCTGAGGAAAAGCTTCTTGAGAGAAGTTGAGTTCGAGCAGGTGGTGTGCGCGATCGCTCACGAACTCGCCCATGTGGTGTTACATAGCCTGCGCCATCCTCTCAGAACCGAGGAAGAGGCGGTGGATCTCACGGCGATGCTCCTGGGATTTCGGGACTTCTATATGACCGGGTGCGTTCAATCGTTCAGAGGCCATGTCGTGTACCAGCAGGGATATCTCTCAGAAAAAGAGATTTGTTACGCTGCGCACTACATGACATTTAGATAATTTAAGTCGCTACTCGTAGCGGCTTTTTATTTTCTCTTAAAGCGACTTCGGTAAATAATAGAAACAAGCGCAAAGCTTAAGATGAGCAGGAGAAACCACGAGCCAACCTTACCAAGTGAAACCAGGCGCCAGGAATCCAGCTGGCTGGGGTAAATCCAGATGCGGGTAAAGGTGCCGATATTTTCCGCAATCCAAACAAAGAGCGCAGTCAAAAATGCGGCTAAGAGAAATGGCATGTTCCGAACTTTACGGTAGACTTGGAAGTGGATTTTGGTTTTGAAAAATATCAGAAGTACGTACGCAAATAAAAAGTAGCGGATATCGAAGAAAAAGTGATGCGCGAAGAAGTTAACATAAATGAGAATTGCGAGTACCCAAAGATGGAGGTAGGCGGGAAAATTTTCATATGAGAGTTTGAGGAAGATAAAAGCCCGCGAGATGTAGCTTCCGACGGCGGAGTACAGAAACCCGGTAAACAGTGGCACCGTACCGAGAGCAAATATCGCCGTCGCGAGACCCGGATAGCTCCAGGAGCCGATGGCCGGATTAGTTTTGAATAATTCCATGATTGTGGCTAGGATATGGAAAATGATAATGACCGCAAACTCTTTGAGTTGTTCGAAGCGAAATAAGAGCGCGCATATCTGGAATCCGATCGCCGCAAGAAAAATAAAGTCATATCGGCTGATTAACGGAACAGTGACAACCTCGGTCAAAAGAAATATAGAAAGCAAAAATACGCCAAAATAACTGGCCCGCAGATTGGCAAGAAAGAAATGCCATAACTCGATAAGGAAAGTCCGCATACTTATATAGTATGCATCATAAGTACCATTTCTTCTTCAATTCGGACAGAGATCTCCTGCGGGCAATGATTAATCAAAACTGAAGTTTTTAGTTATATCATGGTAATATATTAGAAAGGGTCATAAAGGTCGCAATTTCTTATTGAAACAATGAAAATCTTTAAATCCTGGACATTCGCATGGTGGGAAGTCAGTCTTATCAAACTCTGCCTCATGTCCCTTGGCATCCTCCTTGGCCTTTATTTCTACGACTATCTCATAGATCTCCTTTCGCTCTGGTGGGCAGTGTTTGTTGTGACGGCTCTCTATTTTATTATAAGATTCTTCCGTGAAGGATAAGGAGGAGGATTAATAGACAACGTTTTCTGAAAACACTATAATTTACGCTATGGAACTTTATTACATTGCGGGAGGATTTGTAATTTTTATTATCCTTATTAGCACCAAACAGGTAAACCAGTTTGAACGCGGTATCAAATTTACCATGGGCAGATTCACTAAGATTATGGAACCGGGCTGGCGACTCGTCTTCCCGATTTTCCAGTCCTATCAGAAAGTGGACATGCGCATAAAAGCGGTGGATGTTCCCGACCAGAATGCAATTACCAAAGACAATGTTTCCGTAGCCGTAAATGCCGTCATCTACTATCGCGTCTCATCGGCCGAGAAAGCCATCTTGGAAGTAGAGAATTTTTTCTACGCCATCTCGCAGTACGCCCAAACCACCATGCGCAACATTGTTGGTGAAGTGACGCTTGATGAGCTCCTGAGCAGTCGCGAGTCTATCGCCAATCGCATCAAGGAAATTGTCGACCAGGAAACCGATGCCTGGGGACTCAAGGTGAATAACGTGGAACTGAAGGATATCAAACTGCCTGAGACGATGGAACGAACCATTGCTAAACAGGCTGAAGCCGAACGCGAAAAGCGCGCCGTAATTATCACTTCCGAAGGAGAGTTGGCTGCTTCCCAGAATATCGCCCAAGCGGCTGCGACACTCGCTGGCTCAGAGGGCGCTCTCCATTTACGCACGCTTCAGTCCATCAACGATGTCTCTTCCGATCAGTCAAATACGATTGTCTTCACCGTTCCCTTAGAAATTCTTCAGGCCTTCACCGGCTACGTGAAAAAGCACAAGAGCGATCTACACGAACATGAGTCCGTATAGTTACTCGCAGTAATTTTTAAGTTTGCTATACTAGAGATAGCCCACCATCTCGGAAGGAGGAATGTCATGCGACATGCGCGTTGGCTCTTGATTTTAGGACTGTTCGTTCCAATCCTTGCGCTCGCGTCGCGAGTACAAGGAGGACAAAGCATCTGCGAGTATCTGGAACGAGTACCCGACATGAGTCCGTTCTGTGATTACACTGTGGAACTGGCCGAGCCTCTTGATCCCACTTCCACCTGTCGCGAGCTTCAGTGTGATCCTGCGACGAAACGTTGCCTGGTCTACTCGAGCTGCACACATGACACAGCAACGGAATGTTTCAGTGTCATCGTCGACGGACTCGAGGGAGCTTGCACGGCCGATGGACATCCGATCATCGAAGTGGCCAGTTGCCCGAATTCGAGTATCGTCGGCATGTTTCCCAAGATGGTGAATCCCCACGCCGTCTGCGCCCGCTAACTTCCCGCCTCTGGCTCGCCAGTCGCCCGCCCGCCATCGCTATGCTCCGGCATTGCAGGCAGGCGGTTTTTTATTTACAAGGAGAAATAGGTTTGAGCTAACGTTTATATATCCGCCTCTTATGGTAGAATATCGTCATGATTAAAAATCCATTGCTCAGCGCCCTTGCGGCCTCCGTTTATATTATTCTGGTTGTCACAATGGTTAGTTTTCTCTTCGGAGAAAAAGATCCGGATTCTCCGTTCACCCCTGTAGCCATGCTTTCTCTTTTTACACTCTCAGCGGCGGTCATGGGTTATCTTTTTATTCTTCAGCCTGCCGAACTCTACTTGAGCGGCAAGAAAAAAGAAGGGGTAACGCTCTTCCTCCAGACTGTCGCTAGCTTTGCTGTCATCACTATTGTTTTCTTCGTCGCCCTTTCTTTAGGAATTCTCTAAGTTGAAATATCGAGTCAATACAATATGAAACCAATTCACATTCTTGTCTTTATTGGAGTCATCGCAGTAGTTGTAAGTGGCGTGTTCATTGTTACTTTGAACAAAGCGCCGAACAACGAACAAGTATTCTGCACCGCCGATGCCTTGCTGTGTCCTGACGGTTCGTATGTCGGTCGCACCGGACGAGAGTGTCAGTTTAGCGCCTGTCCGAACGCGGAGACCGCCGCCGATACAACCGTGGGCGAGATTGGTGTCAAAGAAACAAAAATGATTAATGGCGTCCGTATCGCGGTAAACAGTGTTACCGAAGACAGCCGTTGTCCAAGCGATGCAACCTGTATCTGGGCCGGCCGACTGACCGCCAACGTCAGTTTAAAGAGTAATATCAATTCTGAAACACGGACGATTTTCTCCGATACGCCGGTAGAATTTGACACGCATACAATTTCTCTTGTGAGCGCTACTCCTCCTCCCAAATCCACTGAGAAAAAAGATTTTTCTCAGTACCGCCTTACTTTCAAAGTGGTGCCGACGAGCGGAAACTAAATTGACAGCACTGTAGTAGCAGTAGTTTAATACTTGGAGCACAGAAGGGAGGATTTCGTATGCGGCAAGTCACCGATGATTTCTTGGAGAAGATCAGACCGTATGTAAATCTGCATGAGAAACGAGTGCTCGAGATCGGCTGTGGCAACGGATCGCGATCGGTCGAGATCGCCGCCCTGTGTCAGTCTCTCATAGCCATCGAGCCAAATGTTGAACTTTTCACTACGGCTTGTAGCGAAAATCTACGACCGAACATCACCTACGGACTCGACTCGATTTTGCGTTTCCCGTACGATCCAAGATCGTTTGATGTGACCATATTCACACTCTCGCTCCATCATATTCCGGAGGAGCTGATGGCGAGGGCCATTGACCGAGCAGTGGAAGCCACACATCCTGAAGGAGCAATCATCTTCCTCGAACCGTGGTTCTTGGGACCATTTTTCTCGGCAGAACAACAGTTCGATGCGTGCGATGGCGACGAGCGAGCAAACAAAGCCGCCGCTTACCGCGCCATTCTCAACCACCCTCGCCTTGAGGAACAGGTTGAGATCACCGGCCAGACCACCTTCCAGTTCGATTCTCCTCAGGATTTCATGGACTCAATGCGTCCTCAGCGCAACACCGAAAGAGTCATTGCTTTCCTCCGAAAACACAAATACCAACTGAAGGCGCCGCGACGGATTACCGTTTGTACACCAGCCGCTCGTTAACACCAGCGGCTTTTTTATTTAACTAGAACCCATCTCAAAAATAGAATCACGCAGTCTTCCGGCTAGATTCGGCTATAAACCCACCCGACCCTCCTTGAAATACCATAGGGTATTCCTGTCTCGGGTCGGATGGTTCTCGCTCGAATCTATCACGGAATACCCCTGTGCCTATTTTTGAGATGGGTTCTAGGCTCCCACCGGCGGAGGACAAAACCCTTGGAACCGAATGGTAGATTTTTGAGATGGGTTCTAATATCCAGTAAAATCCTCGCTTCGTACCATATCCGGATCGATACCGAGATCACGCGTAACCCGTCGCATCGCCCCAACCATGGCCGCCGGTCCAACCAGATAGTACACTGCATTGGGTTCAGAAATATATTTTTTAACCATCTCCGCATTTACATAACCCGTTTTTCCTGTCCAAGTTTGTTGCGACTTATCCATCTCGGTCATCGTGCCGATAAACGTGTAGTTCGAATTTTTACTTTGTAATTCTTGAAGTTCGGATAAAAACGGTGCGTCCTCGGGACGGCGGTTTGAATAAAATAAAAATAACTTGTGCGGCTTATGCTCTTGAGCTGCCACAATCAGCATCGAACGAACAGGCGTAATCCCAATCCCGCCGATTAAAAAAACGGCTGGACGTGTCACATTCTCATGGAGAACAAAATCGCCATACGGACCTTCGAATATAACTGCACTGCCGAGCGGCAGATTTTTTAAAACCCGCTTGAAGGCAGTGTCTCGCATACGTGTCGCAATCATAATACGCGGCTCGTGCGGCGCGCTGGCAATGGAAAACTGGCGGGAGTTTCCTTCGCCGTCGGTTTCAGGTGGATTAATTAAAGTTATTTCGCAAAACTGTCCGGCCACAAAAGAAAAACCGGCCGGCTTCTCAAAATAAAAAGCCATTGTCCCCTCGGCTATTTCTTTCCGGTTGATCAATTTTACCGTATATCTAGCCATGCTGTTCCAGTGTCATTCGGTCATTATGGCATAGGCCTTACACAATTCAATCCGAACGGATATGCTATACTTTCAATAGATTGAAGGAGGTGGCTTATGTTGAAGTTGACATGGCTCCCCAACTGGCAAGCTTACGCTGTTCGCTGGAACGGAAAAAATCTGGGGATGGTGCGTTGCCAGGTCCCACTTCCGTTCCGTTCGCCAGTAACCTTCGCTTAGTGAGGTCGTTTCTCATATCTCAACCGCTCTGCCTCTCGAGAGCGGTTTTTTTATTCATGAAAAAGGCTGTACCTATGCTAAAATATGCCTATGCATATAGCACTTATAGGCGCCGGAGCGTTGGGACAAGCCGTTAAAAGCCTCCTCGCAGAAAAACCTGTATCAATAAGTATCTGGGACATCGACCCTCAAAAAACTGACCCGTCCCAAACTCTCGAAATCATAATTCCTCAAGCCAATTTTGTTTTCTTCGCCCTGCCCTCGTGGGGCATGCGACAAGCTATTCAAAGCGTGCAACCCTTGCTTCGACCCACCACCCGCCTCGTCTCGTTCGCGAAAGGCATTGAAGAAGAATCCGGAAAAACCACCTATGATCTTTTTATGGAAATTGTTCCATCGCACCCTTTGGTTGTGGTTGGCGGCCCGATGTTAGCCGAAGAGATTCATGAGGGCAAGAAGGCTATCGCAGTTATTGCTTCTCGTGATAGCGAAACAATGAACACCCTCCGCGAATTAATGAGTTCGCCACGTCTCCGCGTCGAAACCTCAAACCAACCTGACGCGCTCGCGGTCGCCGGCGTACTCAAAAACATCTACACAGTCGCGCTCGGTTTGGCGGACGGGCTCGAACTTTCCGGAAACGAAAAAGGGTGGTTGGTCGCACAATGTGTAGAAGAAATGCTTGCTATCGCCCGCACCATGCATACCGATGAAACAATTATTCTGGGAACTGGCGGTCTGGGAGATTTTATTGCGACTGGCTTTAGCCCCTCCTCCCGCAACCGCACCGTGGGCTACGAAATCGCGACGAAAGGGATTTGCAATCTTCGCGCCGAAGGCTTGTCGTCACTTCCTGGACTGATGAAACGACTCGGAGAAGAAACGAAGCATCTTCCCCTGCTTCACCTCATCAACGCGGTAGGCATCGTTTGCAAACCGGCTCAAACAGAATTTACAAAATACTTTGATGCCCAAGAAAAATAATATTCTTGTTCTTGATGTCGGCACAACCGGTGTTAAGGGATTGGTCTTTAATGCTGTTTTCGAACCGATAGCACAGTCATATCACACACTCAAAAAAACTAAGAAGCAACGGGGGTGGGTGGAACAAGATCCGGAAGAGATACTTCGCGTTTCACAAATCGCGCTTCGAAACACGCTCGAAAAAAGTCGCGTACCTCAACAATCTATCATTGGCTTAGGGCTCGCCAATCAAAGAGAAACAACCATTCTCTGGGATAAGAAAACCGGACGAGCCATCTATCCGGCGATCGTTTGGGAAGATGAGCGGACAAAAACGCACTGCGCCAGGCTCAAACAGCACGAAACACTCATTCGGATGAAAACCGGACTGAAACTCGACCCCTATTTTTCTGCGACAAAGATTCAGTGGATTTTGGAGCATGTTCCAACAGCCAAACCACTCCTTCAAAAAAACCGGCTCCTCTTCGGCACTGTGGACACTTGGATTCTATGGCATTTCTTGGATGGTCATCCCCATAGTACGGATTACACAAATGCCTCGCGAACACTTATTTTCAACATCAAAACACTCCGTTGGGATGCCGATCTCTTAAAACTATTCGGAATTCCAAAAACTATCCTGCCGCGCGTCAAACCATCCTCTAGCCGCTTTGGCCGCATGAAGAAAAGTCTTTTAGGGTTTCCCCTTCCCGTTCTCGCTGTTTGCGGCGACCAGGAAGCCAGCCTCTTCGCCGCCGGCGAAAAAAAGGGGGTAACCAAGATAACCTACGGCACCGGCGCTTTTGTGAGCCAAATTATCGGATCGCGCTTCATGAGCCGCGAACCATTTTTTACCACGCTCGCTGCCCATCTTGGTAAAAAACCTTTGTACATTCTCGAAGCTAAAGTAAATGACTGCGGCAAGACTGTTCAAGAAGCTCTGCGCCATCCCCGCACACTTGAGAAAACGGTACGAAAGATTGCTCGAGAAATTGCTCGCTACACGAAAAAACTGCCTCTCACGCCACAGTACATTATGCTGGACGGGGGCGTGACTCGATACGAAGGTCTCAAAAACATTCAAGCCTCGGCTTCCGGTACGCCAACCGAGCTCCAAAGAACGTATAACGGCACAGCGCTCGGCGTAGCCAAACTCGTCGCCAAACAAAAACCAGAACCCATCTCAAAAGTGCCGCGAGCCGCGATATGAGCCAACTTTCACAAGATTAAGGAGTAAGGACGAAGGCGTACCCTTTGGTACGTCGAGTCCGCAGCGACAAATAAGATTGTGAAAATTGGCTCATATCCCTTCGGGTTTCCGCTGTTTTTCCATTCCGCGTTGTTCCGACCTCCTTGAAGTACCTATGGGTACATCTTCGGAGTCCGTGCCTAGCGGAATGGAAAAACAGCTGGAAACGCGTCGCCGTGGTACTTTTGAGATGGGTTCTAGGGTCGTAGTCGTCGTAAAAGAAGAACACCTACGAGAAGCAAGTTCATAAAAACAAGCGACACGGGATAAAGAAAGGTCAGCGGCGTGTAGATTTCAAGCGCGAAGATCGCCAAGGTGAATTTTACGGCATTGAGAAAATACGTAATGGCCGCCTCCTGGTTTGGACGCCGAAAAGCCTTCTTCAATGTCGGCGCGAATCCGATCGCTCCAATAAGAATAGAGAGGAGCACGGCCCACAAAGGATCGCTCGTCGCGTACCAGATGCCGATCGCGAAAACTGCGCCAATCAAACTCACGCTATCTATCGGCTGTATTTTTCCATCATGACGAAGATAAACGGAAAATGAGATGAGGAAGCAAACGACTGCCGTTAGGGCAGTCGCCCATGCCCCAGGTCCGGCTGCTCCTGCCATCTGCGCGAAAAACGTAATCGTCGCTAACATGCCCCAGATTAACCAGGAAAATGGGTCGGGTTTGATCTTTCCCCGAAAAATATTCTGAAAATAAATGGAGTAACTCACAATGCCAATCGCGATGGTGAGTAACCCTAAAATTACTTTGTCATTAAGCATATACTATTTCCGAATACACACTTCATTATATCACCAGGCGCGCTCATGTGCGGCATTGAACCGCACAGTATAAAGAACAGCTTATCCAGAGAGAAATCTTGACAAAGTTTGAATAAAATGTACTATCCAAAGTAGCGCGCTGGCTAAAAACCAGTGTTTACAGAGAAGGTAAATAACCGAATAACAACGTTCTCAACGACTACTTTTGGAGGGTACGGAAATGTCGAAGCGAATCATGACGGCGATTGTGGCGGCCACACTGCTACTCAGCTTGGTTGCCGAATCTTCGGCAGCCGTAACCCAAACTATCGTGATTCGAAAGGGTCAGAAGGTTTGGACAACTTGCGCCTCGGTAATGGGAAGCGATCCCAAGTCGGCGACGACTGGGAACTGCGTGAACAGTGTCACGGACTTGAATCTCAAACTCAATGAGAACTTCAATGTGAACTGGATTCTGGCCGGTACGCCGGTTGTCTTCCCGATGGGAACGACTCCGGTAGCTGAAACCATTCCCAACTCGCACCATGAAATGGCCGAGCGAGCTCCAATGGCAGGAATGCCGCCGGTGAACGTGGCTCGTGGAGCGGCTGATCAGAACCAACCCGCGCCAAGCCCTGTCGTGCAACTCGGACTTCATCAAGTGGATGCCCTGAAGGCCGCAGAAACGACCATCACTCAGCTCCGCAAACAGCTCGCCGAGAAGGCTCCGATGGAAGGTAGCGACGCAGTCGTTGCCGATCTCCAGAAAAATCTCGAGGCAGCCGTTACGCGGGAAGAAGTTGCAGAAATACAACTCGAAGCCCGTACGGCAGAACGAGATCGTCTCGCCAAGGCAAATGAAGGCATGGCACGACAACTCGCGACAGTTCAGAAAGCCAAGCCGGATGTAGCAAACAACAGCTTGAAAGAAGCTCTGGAGAGAGAGCAGAAAGAACGGGCGATTGCTGAAGGCACGCTCGCTGCTCAAGTCACGAGTCTCCTCGAGGAGAAAGACATCCTCACAAGGAAACTTGAAGTGGCGGAGAAATCCGTCGCTGACAGTAACAAACTCTCCGGAGAACTCGCGACGGCGAAGAGCGTGGTCGAAGCGAAAGAGGCTGAGATCATGGAACTCCACCAACCATGGCTCACAATCGACTTCAGCAAAGCGAATTGGATCGCGGTTGCTGGAAACATCATCCTCCTCTTGGCTCTTTTCATTCGGAGAAAACGCTCGTACTATAAGGCCGGGAACGAAACCACTAATCTACTCCGAATGAAGTTCGAAGCCCTGCAAGTTGAGCTGCGCGAGGAACGAGAACGCTCGTGGAATAACGCCGCCCTATCCCGAGAAGTTGACGAGCAGTGGGAAACGACGTTGGAGAAGGTTCCTGATGAAGGACGCCTGCCATTCCGCATCTCCCCTCTTCTTTTCGATGGAAAGCACGCAGGAAAATTTGTCTACTTCAAGTCGACGATCCCTATGCGCTGCGGCAGGCTGGTTCAGTCTAAACGCAAGTTTTTCGAGCACGTAAAGGAATGCTCAACCTGCCTCGCGCAAATCGACCAAGAACTTACTTTGAGTAACGGGCATCCCGATGCACCGGCGGCCTCCCTTGGGGGAGTGTCAAAGGCTATGCATCAAAGTGGCAACGGAGCGGACTCGGCATCTCACGTCGAAGTTCCAAACCTTGTAGCCACGGATTCACTTGCTCAAAACGGCAACGCACACGCCCAGAATGGCAACGGCGACAATAGACGCCGCGTCAGTCTTGGAGCGATCGACGACACAGGTGGCGACCCCGTCTTGCGTAAATCGCAAGGCGAAAAGGTTGCCTGATTATGAAGTTCGGTTAGATACCCACCCATAAGGCCAGTCCATCACACGGACGGGCCTTTTTTATTCTTCGCAATAATATGTGTTGTGAGATTGCCGCGTCGTTCGCCAACTGGCGAACTCCTCGCAATGACAAATAAGCACATCGAAGGAAGATTGATCCTAATCTGCTATAATGTACTGTATGACTACTTTTATCGGAACGATCTCCTGGTTCTTGGGCAAACTCAGTCGACTCATTGTGTATGCCTACTGTTTTCTTGTCGTGGCTTCTTATCTTGCGGTTCACAGTAAAATTGCCGCCTCGACCGGCGCTCCGGAACGGTTTGCGTTCAGCATCTTCCTCGCCATTTTTGAAGCGATCGTCCTTATTCTCATTCCCATCGCTTTTTTTTCGTTTCAACCGGTCGTTGCAACCTACAGCCACTGGGCAATTTTTGGCGTACTCGCCGCGATTTTCGCCTTCCTCTATCCTGATGTATTAGAACTGGCAATCTCGTATATCCACTTTTAGAAATCGCCAATCTGGAAGAGATTGCCGCGCCCGCTTCGCAGAGCTTTAGCGAGGCGAGTCGCTTGCGCTCCTCCCGCCTGAGGCGGGCAGGCGCAATGACATACGGGTATGCCCCGTATCCACGGGTTTATGCCCGTGGTTTTGGCATGGGAATTTGGCATATAAAAACCAGCCAAAAAATGGCGGTTTTCGTTTAGTTTCCGGCGTTAAAGATATCACGCACTTCCGTTGCCGTAAGCGCTTTATTATAGACCCTTACCGCATCCAACCGACCAGCAAAAGAAGTGTTGTAGGGGAAATTAAATGGATTGACCGCAGTGGACGATGGCGCCCACGATCCCACAAATGATGAGGCTACAGAGTTTCCATTAACATATGCCGCTCCGGTCGTGGGCGAACTAATTACCGCCACAAGATGAGTCCACGCTCCAACAGGCGGGGCATACGAAGTAAAGGTGAGCCCGGAAGAAGTAAAATTATCAAACAGCACTGTCGACGCTGAGTTCAAAGCAAATCGAAGCTGCGCATTTTTTCGTACGATTTCTTTACCGTTCAACACCGAAGTTGGATAGACCCAAACCGATAGAGACAGTGGCGCGGCATCAAAGTCAATGGATGCGGCGTGCGGAACAGAGACATAGTTATCACTGCCGTTGAATTCCAAGCAACCACCCTCTTTACAACTGGCGCCTGAAAGCCAAGCCGGACTACCGCTCGCATTTCCAGTATTCCCATTCGCAGTCGCATCGGCAACGGGTATGCCAGGCGTATCATTCATTCTCCAGTAACCTTTAAGATTGGCATCGTAGTTCACGGTAAAGAAATTTTCAGTATTAAATTGCAGATCCGGATTGGTAACCGTCACACTGCGCACACCAACCGGCGCTGTGCTTGACACATTGATTGTGACATCAATCCGGGTAGAGTTCACGAAAGTCGGCGAACCGACATTCGTAATACCGGCTCCGCCAAAGACAACCGTCGCGCCACTCACGAAATCAGCGCCATTAACCTGCACGACAAGATTATTCGTCGCCTGGTTACCGGCACTTGGTGAGAGCGAGAAAATTGAAGGCGCCGGTGCGGCGGCCGCATTCACGGTAAAGGTACTGGCATTGGAGGTCTGGGTATCAGGATTGGTCACGGTCACACTTCTCGCGCCCACTGTGGCGCCACCGGCAATGTTGATCGTTACCGTTAAAGTACTGGAGTTTACATATGTCGGCGAGCCCACCTGGGTAATACCAGTGCCGCTAAAGAGTACGGTTGGTAAGGAAGGCGTATTCACAAAGTTAGCACCGTTCACGGTGACGACAAGGCTGCTCGATCCTTGGGTGCCGAAATTCGGGGAAAGCGAGGAAATTGACGGGGCTGGCGCGCCAGGCGCAGTTATCGTGAAAGCATTTGAGGCGGTGTTTGAGGAGTTGTCCAAATTGATAACCTTGAGATCCCACTGACCAACGGCGGCGCCGGAGATGTTAAATGATCCGCCCGTAATGGTTGTGCCGTTGGTCACGCTAAAACCCGTCCCCGTAATATCGGTCTGGCCAGTCTTCATAAGTTTAACTGACGCGCCGGACACGAATCCTTGTCCGGAAATCGAGGTAATACTCACCGTGTTGTTATTCACACCGGTTGAAGGAGTAATTGAATAGACTTGGACGCTTTGCGAGTTGGGACGAAGCGGCGCCACAGTCAAATGATTCCCGATCTCAAGCAAAGTCGTGTCGTCGCCGCCGTCCTGAATAAGATCACTGCGGTATCGCTGTGACTCCATCGCGGCATTTAACTCCCAACTACCAGCAACAAAAGTATAGTAGTAACCCGAAGAGGTGGTGTTCGTCGGATCTATTGGCAGAACCGGAAGATTGGGATTGAATGACATATTCCCAAAGTTCACGGGAAGCCAACCGGTGCCATCAGCGTTCCGGAAGGTTGAACTGGGGCTACAGTAGAATGTCCAACCCGCAGGTGGCGTCAGGCCTGTATTGGCACAACCGGGATCGGAATCTGGAATGGAAAGATACACGACCGAAGGGGAGCCAAACGTTGCTCCAGGAATGTCAGTTTGGTAAAGACGAAGGGCGGTGTTGATCATTTGGAGATCTTGAAGACGTCGTGAGTCTCGGGCGGCGCGTAAAAGCTCAACCGGATTCAAGACAAGGAGAACCACGACCGAAAGCACGGCAATAATACCGATCACTACCAAGAGTTCAATCATGGTGAACCCTTTTTTCGACGCAAAATTCATTATTTTTTTATTATATCACAAATACCTTAACCGCCGCTCCGTAGTTTCTCCACAAGGAGCATGAGAAGCTGAAGCAGTCTCGCTTGAAGATCGTGGAGAAGCGCTTCAAGTTGGGCGCGTGTCCGGATCGGCGTTGTTGTCTGCGGCGTTTTTCCGTACAGTTGATTTAACTTAAGTCGGGTGGCTGGTCCGGCTAAACCATAGCCAGTGGTGTTGGGGGTGCCACTCGTGACGAGGTTCTGTTTGGTCTGGAATCTCTGGACGGCTTGGATAGTGGCTTGGTCATAAATACCGGTCGGAGTTCCCGTGTAACTGCCATCATCTATCAGGTACTGCTGGAGGAGGGTGACTTGGGTGTTGACCATGCCCGGGGAGAAGGGACCGGTCAGAGCTTGCCTGGTGATTGTTGGGGATTGAGGGACTGTCGGCGTGGTTGGAGTAAGCGGTACTAAGGGTGGTGGAATGAAGGGTTGGCCGGGGATACCACCGGTGTTTCCTGAGGCTCCGGTGTTACCACTCACGGTTGTCTGACCTGCTACAGTAGTTGCCTGTCCTGTGGCCGGGCTACTGTAGTTTGCATTCTGGTCGTAGGAGTAGAGGGCGTAGAAGTAGGTGACACCATTCACGAGGTTGGTATCGGTAGTGGAAGTACCCGTACCATCGTAGATGGAGATGCCATCAGTTCTTGAAGTTGGGATACTTCCCTGTTTTCTCACAACCATGGTACGGACAAAATCTGGGTCAGTGGGGTTCACCCAACTCAGTGAGACTTGACGATCAGCGCCTTGAGTTATCAGATTGCTTGGTGATCCTGGCGGAGTTGTATCTACCTGAGGCGTAGAAGTTGTTGTCGAGCTTGGCGTGACCGGAAGAGAAAGTGTCGTGAAACTGACGAGACTGGAAACAGGAGAGAGATTATTTGCATCATCACGTGAGGTAAGCGCAACGGAGTAGGTCGTATTGGGAATGAGGCCAACGAGGGTGTAGGTCTCGGCTTGTCCCGCCATCTGGGGAGTTGGTTCACCCGTGACTTGCGTCGCCGAGTTATAGCTGAAGGATCCTTGGGTGTACCGGAGATCGTAACTCAAGGCCTGGCCGAGCAAAAGATCATCCCCTGGCGCCGTCCAGGCAAGAACGGCTGAGGTTTGGGTCGTTGTGGTAACGCGGAGATCGGTTGTCTGACTGGGCGGCAAGGTATCCGGAATTACATTTATAAGTGTGGCTGCCAGTTGATTAGTAGAGAAACTGAGGTTGTTTGCGGCATCAGCCGATCGAAGTCGTATGTTATACGTAGTGCCATCCGAGAGATTCTGGAGAGTGACTGAGTGGCTGGTGGTAAGCGACGAGATGAAAGGTGATGACTGGCCATACGTAGTAGTGAGACCATAATCGATTTGCGTGGTCGCTGGTTCATTGGTTGTCCAGCTGATCGTTATAGAACTCGTGGTGCCTGATGAAATAATTCCTGAGATCGTGGGCGGAATCGTATCAGGAAGAGGAATCGTTGAGGTGGTTGTGGTGAGTTTTTCCATAAAGTCTTCTGCAGACCAACCACTGACTCCAGAGTCCCAGTTCACGTTCCACCAGGTGAAGCCATTAGCAACTGTCGGGCCGCCGGTGACCGTACCCTGCTCATTGTTCTGAAGAAGAGCAAGAGACGTGCCCGAAGTTGATGGAGTTGAACGGACATTCAGGGGGCCGGAGGAAACATAGACTCTGTCATTTATCTGGAATTTAGCCGGACCGGCAACGTTCGAAACTGTAATCGTAACCGCGTTCGCCGTGGTTCGATTGCCAGCGGCATCGCGCGCCGTGGCCGTTACGCTGTGCGAGCCATTCACGGTTTGCGCGGTGTCCCAGGAAACAGAGTAAGGGGCAGTTGTATCTTCAGCTCCGAGATTCGCGCCATCGATAGCGAACTGAACTCCCGCGATGCCTATATTATCAGAGGCAGTAGCGGAAACAGTCGCTGAGCCGAAAAGTGTCGCGCCGGCGGCCGGAGCGGTCAGTGAAATAGTTGGCGGAACAGTGTCTGTTGTGGGCGTAGACGAGGTGATACTCACCGTGAGGGAAAGCGGACCCGAGACCGTACTCATCGGCGTCGGCGTGACACCGTTAAAAGCCTTAGCCGTCCAAAGGTGCGTGCCATTTTGAGCCGCCGAGATATTCCAAGAATACTGATATGGCGCAACCGTATCAGTGCTGGCCAAAACCGCGCCGTCATAAAACTCCACTTTGCTTATTCCGCTTTCTGGATCGGAAGCCGTGGCCGTAATTATAACGGTCGAAGGAGTTGCGTATGGAACAGAACTCGAAGGCGCGGAGAGACTGACAATCGGCGGCGTCGAATCACTTCCACCATTCACCGTGTAGCAAAGAACGAGCTGGGTTGATCTGTCGCCAGCATACGTTTGAGCGTCCCGGGGAACAAGCGGCGCGAGGTTATCTTCGTTTACTGCCGGCGGGGTGTTGTCGGTGAAGGTGAGTCGTAGGCCCGTATACCCGGAAAGATTTACATTTGACTGGATAGTGCTCAAGGCCACTGTCTGACGGCCGCTCGCTGTTGGTCTTACAATCGAAGCCGCAAACAGTGGATCGGTTGAGTTCACTGAACCATTAGTCCAGTCGGCAGTGGACAGTCCCGCCGACGATGCCCACGGATGCCAGTCGAGAATCATTGACCGCGGTCCTCCGCCAGCTCCCGCCCAGTACGGCCGGAGATACCCGCCCAGAATTTGTGTGCCCTGAGGCCAAGCTGAACCATCCGGACGCACGGCCGTATTCCAACGCCACAATGCCAGTTGTGTCACGTACGGCGAACTGCCCTGATTCTTGCGATTTACATAATCTATGTAATCAGCATAGTAACTAGTTTCGACGATTGGTGAGCCAAGATTTGCATAGGTAGTGCCACTTCGCCTCACCGTTCCGTCATCGGCGCTCACCGCGATAGGATAGACGGCTTCCAACTGACCGGCGGGGCACGCGTTTGGAAGACTCGTTGGTGGTATGTATCGCGGGGCTGGCGGTATCGGCCATGACAACGGTGTAAATGGTGTGGCGTTTGTTCCTGGCGTATATTCGAAGGCGCCGACATCAAGCGCTCCGTTTACCGGCCTCGTCATCGACTGCTTGTCATAGACGTACTGTTGGGTTGGCGTGAGATTATAGCCCCGCGCATCAGATCCCGGATCAACTCCTTGATCGATCACTGCCGTTGAATTCGCCGTCAAACGATAATCATACGCGCTTTGATTAAGAAGGCTTGGGCTAACCGTCACATTATTTGTCGTCACTCGAGCGCCGCCGGCCGGCCAGTTGATGGTTGTTCCCAGCCCCAAGAAAATATTATTCTTGGCCCAAAGAAGCGGGGCCGAACCAAAACCGCGAATAAAGTTGGCTCCGGTAGCTCGTTCATTCACCAAAGTATTATTCACGACATAGAGCTCGTACGTGGTGGGAGCAGAAGTGGAGCAGGCTGACGAGCCCAGTTCCGCCGCGTACTTCACCACATCGCCACTATCGGCGTTCGATCCTTTTTGAATCACGTTACCAATGACATAGGTCAGTCCGCCACATGGCAGTTCTATCGGCACGCTCGAACCACAGGTGCCAGGATCAGTGCAGTCGTTTATCACGCCATTCGATTCATCCATAAACCGGTTGTAGAGAATTTCATTCGTGCCGGCCCGGCTCTTCAGCTGATGCCCGACGATCGCGCCGCGACTGTAGTTATTGCGGAAAATGAGCTTGTCATTATTACGGTTCAGATACAGATTATGTGATTGACCGTCGCCCCAACCGTTTCTAAAGAATTCGGTATTTTCAATCAAGACGGTACCCACTGGCGACGATGTTATCGGCCCGCCTAAAATACCATTATCATTGTCGTGGAAATAGGAGTTGCGCACCGTGAGGCCCGCCGCTTGCAGACGGATGCCGGCATCATTATCGTCGCCCACCGCCACACCCGAACAGAAGGGATTGTTCAAACGCGAAGTGGCACAGGCAAACTCAATAGTATCAACGGTTGTGTTATTGCCGTTCACGACCCAGATACCCTTCCAACTATCCGAACCCAGGCTGGTGGTGAGATCGCCATTCGTAATGATCAGCTTCGGCCGGCCGCCTACGCCGCGCAGCGTAATATTCTGGGCGCTCGCCGGCCATCTGGCCAAGGCATATTCATTTTCATAGGTCGCGGCATCAATATACACACAGTCATTTGACTGAACGACTGCCGCCGCCTGGCTGATCTTGGTAAACGTTCGCGTCGGACCAACCTGCCGAATCGTACCGGCACAAGCGCCAATCGGCGGCACATAGATTTCCAGATTTTGTTCTACGCCCCAACCATCCACTCCCGAATCATAATCCACATTCCACCAGGTGAAACCATCCGCCACCGTCGGTCCGCCGATAACGGTGCCAACTGCATTCACCGCCTGTGTCCCCAGGACTGTTCCCGAAAGCGAAGCAGTTGATCGGACACTGAGCGGTCCGACTGAAACATACACTCGGTTGCCCGTCTGAAACTTTGAGGGCGGCGTTACCACATTCGAAACCGTTACAGAAACTGGAGTAGATAGCGCCGAATTTCCAGCCGCGTCGCGCGCTCGGGCGGAGAGCGCGTGGCTACCGTTCGCTGATTGAGCTGTATTCCAGGAGATACTATAGGGACTGGTCGTGTCTTCGACTCCAAGATTCGCGCCGTTCAACAAAAACTGCACGCCCACGACACCGACATTATCTGAAGCGTTCGCGGAAACGGTTACTGTTCCGGAAAGCGTCGCGCCGGCGGTCGGAGCGGTTAGGGACGTGGTCGGCGAGGTTGTGTCCGCGATTGTATCGTTATCATTAATCGTAACGGTGAGCGTAGATGGATTGCCCAACGTGGCGCCGCCCGTGGGGCTACTCAAGCTAAGCGAAAAAGTCTCGGTGGTTTCAATTGTCGTGTCGTTCAGAATAGGAATGGTTACTTGTTTGGCTGTGACATCGCCGTCAGCAAAAGTTACCGTGCCGGCTTGAGTCGTATAATCCGATCCGGCTAACGCCGTGCCGTTCGTCGTCGAGTAACTGACACTGACCGCGCCTTGAGAGCCACCGTAACGATTGATGGTGGAAATGGCCGCAGTCGCGCCTTCGGAAACTGTGGTCGCGCTCGCCCCCAACTGCACTGTTCCCGGAGAAGGGGCAGAAGGAGAGAGTTTAAATGCCCAGGTTTCAACATCGCCCGAACCAATACCACCAGTGCCGCCGGCTCCACCTCCTCGCGTAAGCACGAAGTAAAATTGTTGGTAAATTAAATCGTACCAGAGCTGAGCATAGCTTAATTCAAATTTATAAAAAGGTGGTTTGATTCCTCCCGCTGGCCCGACGTTCGCCCAAACGCCAGCGCTATCTAACGTCCACAATTCAAACTTTCCGATGGTCGTATTCGGAACGGCAATAAGAAACTGCTGGCTCTGTGGATCGTATGCCAATGACGCGCCATTTCGAGCCACTTCCGAAGGAACAGTTAACTTTGTTGACCATGTTTTCGCGCGGGCATTGTAAAACCAGTAACCGGCGGATGGAAAATATACTAGATGCAATTTTCTTACCGAATCATAGGCGGTGTAAATCTCACTCCAATTCCCTGGATAGTCGCTCGGATAGTTCACCTCTTGAACCCAGGCTCCGGTCGTGTAGTTAAAACTATAAACCTTTCTCACGCTAGATCCGAGAAAAAGCAGAACCGACCCATTGCCATCGCCGTCGGGATCGACATCAGGATCATACGCTAAAGATTTATTGCTGACATCAGCCCCTGGCAATGTTCCGCCAACAAGCCGCGTCCACGCTTTTGTGCTAACTTTATACGAATACAGTCCGGCGTCATCATACATCATGAATATGTCCCTATCGGGATCGTACACCTGCTTCTGGAATGTATGGGTCGTCCACGGCTTGCCCGTGGGAGAAGCGGTGATCGGATCAGCGCCATTCAAGACGTTGCACGCGCCCGCTTCAAGAGATCCTGCCACGCACGTGTTCGGAACGCCATTCCCCCCGCAACAGGCGGGTAAACATTCCGGAGCATATTGCTGTGTCCAGCGATTCGTCCGCACATCAAATAACTCAACATCATTTCCTGGATGAGACCCGTGTCCGCCGCCGAAATTAAAGAGATAACCGTTGCCATAGGCCACACCTGAAAATGCCCTGCCGACCGGATGACTAAGCGATATTTGCTGTGTGGGAGTGCATTGATTAAAACTTGCGCCATAATACCTCATCACCGCTGATCCGGTATTCAGTTTCACCCAGGTGTTCGGTGTGATGGCGCCTGGCGGAGTTGAAGTTGGTGTAACCACAACCGCCTGTGTCGTCGCGCTCACACTCCCCGATTGAGCAGAATTATTTCCGGCGGCGTCGGTGGCTTGGACAGTGTAGGAATACGTCGTCGCGGCAGTGAGTCCGAGATCCTGGTATGAGTTTGAGGGAGCCGTGGCAAGTTGGATGCCATTCCGATACACACGATAACCGGTCACACCCACATTATCCGTGGAAGCAGTCCAAGAAAGATTAATCTGCGAGGTGGAAACCGGCGTAGCGGAAAGATTAGCGGGCGTTGTTGGAGCTTGCGTGTCTACTGTTGGAGTTGACGCTACCGAAAAAGAAATGGTCGTGTCGTTCGTCGTTACGTTACCGGCGGTGTCTTGACAGCGGACGTAGTAGAAGTAGGAAGAACCGGCGGCAAGACCAGAAACTGTGGCGGTGTGCGATTGGGAACCGCCGCCAGTCATAACGCTCGCGATACTCGCGTACACAACATTGGGAGTTGTTCCGTACCTACAGGTCGCTGGCTCATTCGTTGCCACTCCAAGATTTGTCTGGGTTGTACCGAAAATAAGTTGGCCGCCGGGCGTGGGGTTAGTAACCGAGGGAGGCGTGGTGTCGGCAACAGGAACACCGCCGCCAAAGGCATACAGAGATTGAATCTCACTCAAAGACAATGATCGATTATAAATTCTCACATCATCAACGAAACCATTTACTTGACCACCTCCTCCAGGCCGACGACCGATATTTGGCCCCACTCCATTGTCAGTCAGGACGGGCGAAGCAGAGAGTGATCCATCAACCACGCCGTTCGTATAAATCGTTAGTGTGTTGCCATTATACGTACCAGAGATATGATGCCAGGTATTTATTGAAAGCGTTGTGTTGCCGCTCACCACACTCGAACCTGCTCGAAATGAAACTTTGCCATTACTACCAACGGCCAAGAAATATGTTATCGTTCCGCCATTATCACGATCAATCACCCGGTGAACAATCGTATTACTGCGTACATTGACCCACGCCGAAAGGGTAACTGTCTGTGGATTGAGAACGGTATTATTCGGAATGGAAACATAATCATCCACGCCATCAAGGTTCAAAGCTCCGCCAATTCTCCCACTGGACCAAAGAGGGGTATTGATCAGCGCTCCGGTATTTCCATTTCCGGAACTATCACTCGCTGTCGTTCCCGATCCCTCATCAAAATTCCAGTAGCCAACTAAACCGCTCGTGGGTGCGACTTGGGCTAGTTGGCTTCCTCCCGGAACTCGGGCAAAAAGCGACTGGATCAGTTGAGCAATAGATTGCAGTTGACTAAAAATGCCGGAGAGGTTTCCGGAAACTGATGTCTGGCCAAGTACCGGAAGCGGCGCAACAAAAACACTCGTCATCAGGACGAGAGTGACAAACATTCTCCGCTTTTTAAAGTTACTTCTCGACATCTATCGACACCTTAATTTTACTCTACTACTACTCAACCGCAAGGGGGAAAACTAGAATCCATCTCAAAAATAGGCACAGGGGTATTCCGTGATAGATTCGAGCGAGAACCATCCGACCCGAGACAGGAATACCCTATGGTATTTCAAGGAGGGTCGGGTGGGTTTATAGCCGAATCTAGCCGGAAGACTGCGTGATTCTATTTTTGAGATGGGTTCTAGCTATTCATAAATAAACCTCCACGGCCTAACGCCCATGGTTTTGACAGGGAACTTTGGCATATAAAAAAGCCACCCTTTCATTAGGTGGCCGGAGTCTTTCTCGACAGGAATTGTCGAATGCGACAGGTCAATATGTCTCCGAAACTTCGGCTATGACTATTTCCGTTCAGCTGTGGCGGTAGGTTGTCCCAACCGCGCAGGTCACTGTCCATTCGCCAAACAATGATCTGTTCAGCCTGGGCGATTCGTTCAAGATCGTCGTGGTTTCGCTTCTCCTGTCTAAGGAGCGCTCGGTATTCAGCGACAACCTCTTTGGTCGGCATTCCGCGAAACTTATTTGCAAGAGCGTTTCTTGGCATTCTTCTTTTCCTTTTGTTTCAACCGCTCTTCGGAATCAGGAGCGGAATCAGGATTCGGAAAATCTCCCCATGGATCACCGCATATCATGTGTTCTCACCGAATCTGTGAACTATAAAAAATGTACATCCACGAAACCCAATCGTCAATAGTTTCGAGGAGCAAAGAAAAAGCCGATCGCGATCAGCGATGGCTAAGGTCTGTTTCCGGGCCTTCGGGAAGAGCATCTGTTGGATAGCATTTGGAAGTTGAAGCCTTCCCTTTGCTGGCCTGCTGTGCCCATGTTGCTCCCTCGGTGCAATTTTCTTCTGTGGCGAATAGCTGAGAGGAGGTAAAAACGCTTGGAGCCATTGTTCCTCCTTCTCCCACAAACATGAAAAACCAGCCCACAAGCACTGCCGCGTGTAGCAATTGTTTCATAGCCACCCCCGCCTGTGATCTGATTCCAGTATAGCACTTTCGACATGAAAATTTTCAGCGAGGAATGATACACTATTTTCATGGCCAATGAGGAGTATAGGGTCTTATCAGTTGAAGACGACGAGTTCATTACTCTTTTTCTGACCGATGTGATGTGGATTTTTGGCACAGCGGATAATATCAAGCTGATAAACGCAGCCACAACTGAAAAAGCGATGGAGATTGTGAAAAATCCAGTCCAAAAACCGCAGCTCATCTTGCTCGACCTAGCCTTGCCGGAAAAAACCGGAGACCCATCCGATCCGGAGCACGGCTTTCGATTTTTGGAACTTTTGAAAACTGACCCGGCACTCATAGATATAAAAGTGTTAGTTTTTGCCGGATCAACTGATCCTCAGTACAAAAAACGAGCACTGCGTTTGGGAGCGGATAAATTTTTAGTGAAGGGTGACTATTTACCCAAGGAGCTGATCGAGGTGGTCAGAGAAGCTTTATATATAACCCCCGCTTCCTCCGCGTTTCCTCCACAGGGTTAACATTTACAGTTGGAGTTTTTTAGGTCTCATTCCGGCCCAGGTTTCCCTTGCGTCCTTGTTTTGATTAATTACTAGAAACTCGTATACTACGGGAAGCAATTTCACACGGGGAGGAACTGAATGTCGAAGAAGGTATTCACTGTAGACACAAGCCCGATCATCCACGATCCGCGGTCGCTCCGGAATTTTCAAGACAATGTTGTAGTGATTCCGTATTGGGTGATCCAGGAGCTCGATGGCTTGAAGGAGGCAGAAAACGGACGGGGGTTCGCTGCTCGCGAGGCTATACGTTTTCTTCGCTCACTGGTGGGCCAGTATGGTTCATTGGAAAAGGGCGTGCCTCTTGAAGGGGGTGGGGAGTTATTTGTTAGTCGAGATATGGCTAACATTCGTAAAAAGATTAAGGGTCTTCCTGATACGATAGATAATCGTATCGTGGCTACCGCTTTGTTCTGGCATATAGCAGAGGAGAGAAGGCCAGCAAGAGAGCGTCGACCGGTCATTCTCGTCACGAAAGACGGGACAATGGCGATAACTGCTGATACCTGCGGCCTCAAGGTGCAGGACTACCTGACAGATCGGGGTATTCTTTCCGCTTCCGACTTGCCGACAGGACATATCGAGATTCCGTTTACGGGTGATCGGGGGACTCTTTCCAAGTTTTTCAAGGAGGGGAAGATTCCTGAATCGTTTATCCATCCGATCATTGGCGACGATGTGCCGACTAACACCTGCATCTCGTTGACGTTCGAGGATGGCCGAGGCATTCACGGCATTTGGAAAGGTGACTACTTTTCTGTTGTTTCCCACAAAGCCAAATCGGCTGGGGGCCAACTCAATCTTCGCCAGGCATTTGCCGAAGCGCTGATATGTTCCCCAGAGATTTCCATTGTGGCTCTCGCTGGTCAAGCGGGCACGGGGAAGACTTTTTCTGCTTTGGTTGCTGGACTGAAACATCTGCAGAGTCAGTTTCAGCATATCACCGTATATCGACCGAACATTCCCCTCGGCAAGGATCTGGGCTACCTGCCGGGTAATCTCGATGAGAAGTTTGCCCCTTGGATGAGGCCGATCGTCGACAATCTCGAGTCGATTTTCGAAATTTTTCGCGCAGAGTCATGGTGTCGTCAGTTGCAGGATAAAGACCCTTATCAGTTGATCAGAGATAGCGTTGTCGAGGTTTCTCCGATCAACTTCATTCGAGGAAGAAGCATTGCCCACAGTCTGGTTATTGTTGATGAGTGTCAGAATCTCACGCCTCATGAGGTGAAGACCATCATCAGTCGAGCGGCCGCCGGCACGAAGATTGTTCTAACTGGCGATCTGGGACAAATCGACAATCCTTTCCTTGATCCCTTAACCAATGGGCTCGCCCATGTAATCAAGAAGCTGCATGGGATGGAAGATTTTGGCCACGTTCTTCTCACTGAGGGAGAGCGGTCAAAGTTGGCTGATCTAGCAGCGCGTTATCTCTAGCCGAATCTTTCGATTCGGTTTTTTTATTAGCACAGTAATACTCCAGGCGTAAGCCCGTGGAGAATCATTCCTCCCGTATGAGTTTCTACTACAGTTCGTGATGTAGTCCGAAGAGTTTTTCTCCTGACGATTGCCAGCGTTCGTAAAGATGGCGGGCGCTCATGATATATACAGCCGCAGTGATGATAAAAGCAGAGTAACTAGGAGCGATAGACATGCCGATATTTGTGCCGGCTAAACCGACGATCCCAAGATTCAGGCCGGAGGCGACGCTGATAAAGAAAGCGGCAGTATCGGCTGTTTCATTTTTGCCAAATAATTTTTTGCCGTGTTCCATCCAGCGATAAAGGAGGTAGAGGGAAGCAAGGCCGGAAGTGATCCAGGTCAGTTTGAGAATAGTACCAATAAACCCAGAGAGAGCGGGGACTCGAATAAAAAACCGGAGAACTGGTGTGCCGCCAAGAAGAAGGGCCACTGCCGCAATCAAAAGCCGCACTTCTGACCAAAGAAAACTGTATCGTTCGAGAGTATCCGGATGGGTGTGCTTACTTATATCCATGGAAATAGTATAGCATTTTCAGAGGTCCTATTTGACTATAGGAGGAAATTCTGGTATTTCTAGTTCTAGAAACTCGAAGGGAGATTTTCAAATGGTGCACGTTGTTGGTTTGGTTTCACTGCTTCTTCTCATTTCGCTTACACCCCAGAAGATGGAAGAGCCGAGGTTCGATGACCCAAAGATTCAGGCGACCGCCACGCTCATCAATCTCACACTCCTCAATCACTATCGGCGCACGGGGGATATGATCGAGTGCGATGGGTCGATTCGCTGTGAATGTCTGATGCGGGTCAGGTTCGAAAAGGGTTTGATTGTTCAGATCAATAAAATATCCGACAGCGCGTTGGTCAGTCAGTGGCGCATCATGATATACAATCCGGCCGCCAAGAAGGCCGGAGTGTATTTCTTCAATCACTTCAAAATAGATCCTCGCAGTCTCAAGCCTGGCGGTTTATAACCGCTAGGCTTTTTTATATGCAAAAGTCCCCTGTCAAAACCATGAGCGTCAGCCCGTGGATACGGGGCATATCCGCCTGTCATTGCGATCCGTCATCCGCCAACTGGCTGGAGGCGGAGAAGCAATCTCGATTGCCACGTTCCGTTTCGTCAGAGTTTTCAGCGAGACGGGTTGCTTCCCCTCCCTCCCCATGACATGGGGACGAGGGCAGCTTGATCTCCAGTGATGCTACGGACGGAAACCGGGAAAGAATCACTGTATCAAAGAAAGATGCGGGTATTGTATAATAGTACGCATACCAAACAGAACTATATTTTTCGTCATCGGCGTGGTCGTTCTTGGATTAGTACTTTGGGTGCTCAATATAAATCAAAATTCGATCACGCCAACCCCGATGGGAAGCACTGGAGAAAGTTCAACCACACCACTTCCTTCCGATCAACCAGAAATGAATGGAGGAGCATCTTCATCATCAATGGGCGGCACAACCAAAGTCTACACGTTGACTGATGTCACAATGCATAAAGATGCAACGAGTTGTTGGAGCGCGGTGAACGGCAGCGTCTATGATCTCACCAACTGGATCTCGAAACATCCAGGCGGCGAACAGGCCATTATCAGTCTCTGCGGTAAAGACGGTTCAGCTATCTTTAACGGCAAGCACGGCGACATGCAAAAACAAGCTGATATTTTAGCCACCTTCAAGATCGGCACACTCGCTAACTAGCATGGATCAAAAACTTTCGCCATACGCGCCGATCCTTCTCCGCTTCACGCTTGTCCTGGTCTATGCCTATTTCGGCATTTCTCAATTGACAAATCCAGAAGCATGGACCAGTCTCGTGCCCTCATGGGCTTCGGAATTGACCGGATTAAGTCCCACACTTTTGGTGTATAGCAATGCCAGCTTCGAAGTCGTCGCCAGCCTTCTTCTCCTTCTTGGAATCTTTGTTCGCCCCGTGGCTCTTCTTCTTTTCGCTCACTTGATTGTGATCGCCTCTGGTTTTGGTCTTAGTCCCACTGGTGTTCGCGATTTTGGTTTGAGCTTCTCGACACTTGCCCTCGCCTTTTTCGGACAAGACAAATGGTGTCTCTACCCTAAAAACACAAATGCCTCTCGGGTCTAGCAAGCAGATTGTTGTCGCTGTTTGTATTATTCTCCTTGTTGCTGGAATTCTTTTCGCTATGGGCCGCACGCCTTGGTACAAGTACGGAGGTCCAGGCTTATGGTCCGGTGACACAACAAGCGATCAAAACTCACAACAGCTATTTGATCCCTACACGTTCACGCACATAATTCATGGTATTGGTTTTTATTTTTTACTCTGGTTTTTCTTCCGCGAAAAACTCTCCCCCGGCGCGCGCTTCTTAATCGCTCTCGGGATTGAGGGCAGCTGGGAGATTGTTGAAAACACCGACTTCGTCATCAACCGCTACCGCGAAGCCACCATCTCACTCGACTACTATGGTGACAGCATCCTGAATACAATCGGCGATATGTTGGCCTGTGTAGTTGGTTATTTTCTGGCCGCTCGTTTCTCAATCTGGGCAACGATCTCTTGCGTTCTTATTCTGGAACTTGCGCTTCTCTTTTGGATTAGAGACAATCTCATCCTCAACATTATCATGCTTATCTATCCCTTTCCGGGCATCAAAGTCTGGCAAGGCGGCGGATAAGGAGTATAATCACCTCCTGTGGAAATCAAACGACCAGAACCAAAACAGCCCACTCCGCCACACGCCAAAAAAATTTTCGAAGGCATCATTTTTGACATCTACCAGTGGGAACAGGAAATGTACGATGGCACCACTGCCACATTTGAACGACTGAAACGCCCAGATACTGTTGGTGTTATTCCCGTTCTCCCCGATGGAAAGATTGTGATCGCCGAAGAAGAACAACCGGGTAAAAAAACTGCCACCACACTTCTCGGAGGAAGAGTGGAAGAAATCGAAGATCCTCTTGAAGCCGTTAAACGAGAGTTGTTGGAAGAATCTGGATACGAAGGAGACTCATGGAATTTACTCCTGGCCATCCAGCCAGTTATTAAAATGGACTGGGCAATTTATACCTTCGTGGCTCGCGGCTGTCATAAAACGAGGGAGCAACATCTAGATAGTGGAGAAAAAATTAAACTCAAGACAGTATCCTTCGAAGAATTTACCGATCTCATTTCCAACGGGACAATCAATGACCCCGATCTCAGAATAAAATTCCTCGAGGCCAAACTTGATCCGCAAAAAATGGCGGAACTGAAAAAAATAATATTAGATTAAAAAACGCAAGGATTTTCTCCTTGCGTTTGAGTCCGTCAGTCAATTTCTTCGCCGGAGGCAATGCCTCCGAACGTCGAAACTCGTGCCAGGACTGGCAGGAGGACGATGAGGGCAAGAATATTCAGAGGGGTCATTGCCACCTCTACCACCCTATCCCACATCCCTTTTTCCCTCGGTTCCCACTTAGGGATCTTCTTTATCGCTGCAACCTTTGCCATGGGGCACCTCCTTTTATTATCGTGGCATTCTAAATGCATTAGACTGCTACAACATAACTTTGTCAATAGCTCTTCCGCACAGCCCTAGGAAGCGTGTTTGGCCTTATTTAAATCGTTCAGAACCACCCGTATCCGTTCAACACTTTTATCCTCTAAAACTGATCCTTGGCAGTAAGAACTTTTAAAAACTCTTCTTTCTCACGATCGTGAGAAAGAAGAGTTTTTCTTTTAGACATATCTTTTCACTTTCGCCCACGAGAGGCTACACGGCGTGTTTTGCCTTATTCAGATCGTTTAAGACAACGCGAACCCGCTCCACACTCTTATCCTCCAAAATTGTGATCGCCTGGACTGGTCGATCAAGTTTGGCAAATTTTTTCATAATGCCCTCGAGCTGACTTTCCATCACCGTATCCGCTCGACTGATAAAAATATACTCCGGCTTATGAAGAAGTTCTTCGTTATATGTTCCCAGCTCTTTTCTGATCGTTTCGTAATCTTTCAGGTGATCAAATGAATCGGCGGCAATAAAATGAAACAAGACATTGGTGCGTTCCACATGCCGCAAAAATTTTGTGCCTAATCCTTTTCCTTCCGAAGCGCCTTCAATTAATCCAGGAATATCCGCCAGAATCAGATCTTCGTAGACACCGAGGTTCGGCTCGAGCGTGGTGAAGGGATAGTTCGCCACACGCGCCTGTGATCGCGTGAGGACGTTTAACAAACTCGACTTCCCCACATTCGGCAAACCCACAAAACCGATATCAGCGATCAGTTTCAACTCCAGTCTGATCTCAAATTTCTCGCCCGGAGTGCCGAATTCAAACTCTTTGGGCGAGGTATTAATAGAAGACCGAAAATGAAAGTTGCCGCGCCCGCCTTTCCCGCCTCTTGCGAGAAGGATCACTTCTCCAACTTTATTAATCTCTTTTAGACCGTGTGGAAAATGGATCACGGTGCCCACCGGTAGTTTTAAAATAAGTTCCTCGCCGCGCCGACCATCCACAAACTGACCGCGCCCGTCTTTACCGCTTTTCGCCTTCACGTCTTTCGAAAATCGAAACTGACGTAAAGCGGCCAGATCGGACACTCCCTGGCCATAGATACTGGCGCCATTGCCACCGCTCCCGCCGGCCGGTCCTAAGCTCATCAAGTTTTTATTGAACGCCACCGCGCCTTTTCCGCCATGACCGGCAGAAACGCGGATAGTAATATCGTCAACCAACATACCACCATTATACGCTAAGAGATGACAAATGAAGACTCGTGAAGAGTTTTAACGAAAAATTTAAAATTCCTTAGTGGCTGCCTTGCTGTTCGGAAACAGACTCTTCTTCCAAGAAATCCGTCACTCGGGCGAGCTCGCCGCAATGATGGACTTTGTTTAGATTCGGAAGCTTGGCTTCGGAGAAACTAGAATCGCAGTTCTTACAGTAATACTTCGTGGTCATTGGCGGAAAATCAGGATTTTTAATTGAAACCTCTATTATGTTTCCACTTAGTATATTTATATAGTAAGCTAAAGGCAAACAAATTATCCACATATGCTCGGACGATTATTCAAAAGTTTTCAGTATGCCGCGCGAGGACTTCGCTATGTTTTCCGAGAAGAAGAAAACTTCTACCTTCAGGTCTACGCCGCCGGATTGGTTATTGCAGCCGGCTGGATTTTGGACATTACGAGGACAGATTGGCTTTTTCTTATTTTCGCCATCGTTCTTGTCCTCGGTTCGGAAATTTTAAATACTATTCTCGAAGATGTCGCAAATGAACTTCAGCCCAATCATCATCCCCTCGTTGGGAAAGCGAAAGACATGATGGCCGCCTTCGTTTTACTCTCGGCCATGGCGGCATTTCTGATCGGCTGTTTCATCTTCCTTCCGCTCATTTTTTAAGGTAGTATCATACTCAATGAAACGAAGAATGAATCATCTTTTGAACTTGATTCGCAACGCCTCGCGACGCCAGATTGTTCTTTCTGGTGGCATCCTGATCATCGTCCTCGTCTACTTCTTTTTCTTCACCGGATCGGAACCAAAAAGAACTCTCGTTCAAGTGGAGCGCGGCACGGTGACACAGGAACTCAAAGTAACGGGTGTTACAAAACCACTCGAAAGCGTAACCCTCGCCTTCGAAGAAAGCGGGAAAATAACTGGCGTCACTGTGGCCGTCGGGAGCCGAGTTGGCGCCGGCCAGACGCTAGCTTATTTAAATCAGGGACAGTTACTGGCCCAGTTGGCCCAACAACAAGCGGCGGTGCAAAGCGAAGAGGCGAAATTGGAGGAGATGCAAAAGGGTTCGCGCCCGGAAGAAGTCAGCATCAAACAAGCGGCTCTTAACAAAGCCAACCAAGATCTCACGAATGAATATCAGAGTGTCGCGAATGTCTTGAATGACGCCTATATTAAAGCGGACAACGCGATACGCAATGATCTCGACAATCTCTTTACGAATGACGAAGCAATCAACGTCAAATTAAGTTTTGTATCGAACAACTCCCAGCTCACAAGTAATTTGGAGAATGATCGCCATACCGCTTCAGGATATTTAAATATCTGGAAAAAAGAACTGGAAAACATGTCTAACGATCAGGCAACCGTGGATACTGCTCTCTTAAAATCAACAACCTATCTTTCTTTTTTTAGAACATTCATTGCCGATCTTTCAACAGCGTTAGACGCGGCGCCAAACTTGGTAGCTGCAACGATCGCTAGTTATAAAAGCAGTGTGGCAACCGCGAGAACTGATGCCAATACCGCCCTGACGAATGTGAACGGCGCCGCGCAAGATATCGCTGCCCAAAAACTGGTGGTGAAACAAAGCGAAGCTGACTTGAATCAAGTTCTGGCCGGCAATACGCCGGAGAGCATCAAGTCGCAGACGGCCAAGCTAAAGGAAGCTGAAGCGCGCGTTCAAGGAACCCAAGCGCAAATTGAAAAAATAATTCTCCGCGCCCCCTTTAGCGGCGTCGTCACAAAGCAAGACGCCAAAGTTGGCGAGATCGCCTCACCGAACACCCCGGTCATCTCCTTGATCTCCGAAGGCAAACTGGAAATCGAAGCCAACATCTCCGAAGTGGATGTTGGAAAAGTGGCTGTTGGCAATCCGACAAGCATTACCATTGACGCCTTCCCCGGCGAAACATTTACCGGCAAAGTTAGCTATGTTGATCCAGCCGAAACCGTCGTTGACGGCGTCACCAACTTCAAAACAAAAATTGTCTTCGATACAAAAGATACCCGCCTGAAGAGCGGCCTCACTGTAAACCTCACTATCGAAACGCTCAAGAAAGAAGGGGTCTTAACCCTGCCGCAGTTCACGCTGATCGAGAAAGATGGAAAAACATACGTTGAAAAAACGATTGGCGAAACAATCACCTCGACCTTGGTGACAATCGGCATCCGCGGTCAAGGCGGCGTAGTGGAAATCCTTTCCGGCGTGAGCGAAGGAGAAAGTGTCTTGGGTGAAACGGAAACGCCGTAATCAACTCCGTCATTTGTGAAGGCCTCCCCGGGTCTGCTAGAATACCTCCATGTCACAGCGGTCTGATTCGTTGCCCACCATCTTCGTCATCTTTGGCGCCACTGGCGACTTGGCGAGTAAAAAAATTCTCCCCGCCCTCTACCGTCTCCACGCCAAGAAACTTCTCCCTCCCCTTTTTCAGATCGTCGCTTTTTCACGGCAACAGCTCACTCCGGACGATTTTCGAAAAAAAGTTCGCGAGCTTCCGGCATTTAAAAATCATCGCCACAGCTCCAGTCTCACTTCCTTTTTAAAACTCATTACCTACACCCAGGGAGTGTTCGGGGAAAAGAAGGGGTATGAAAATCTGGCGACGCTCTTGGGCGCCAAAGATCAAGCCTGGCGAACCTGCGCCAATAAACTGTTTTACCTCTCCACCTCGCCGGAACACTACGTTACGATCTTTAACCACTTAAAGAGTTTCGGCCTTACCATCCCGTGCAGTCCCGAAGAGGGCTGGACACGAGTCGTCGTTGAAAAACCGTTTGGTAAAGACACCAAGACGGCCGAAGCACTCGATCTTTTGATGGGCAAACTGTTCAAGGAAGAACAGATCTATCGTATCGACCACTATCTCGGCAAAGAAACCGTCCAGAATATTCTGGCTTTTCGTTTTTCAAACTCAATTTTCGAGCCCGCTTGGAATCATAATCACATCGAAGCCATCTCGGTTCGCGTTCTTGAAAAAGACGGCATCGGTTCGCGCGGTGAGTTCTATGACGCCACGGGCGCCCTCCGCGACTTCGGACAAAACCATCTTCTCCAACTGCTGGCGCTCTTTACCATGGATAATCCCGGCACGCTTGATGCCAAAAAGATTCACCGGAAACGCGCGGAAATTATCCAGGCCCTTCAGCCGTTTACTTTAAAAGACGTGGCCCAACACTCGGTTCGCGGCCAGTACGCAGGATACAAAAAACAATCGACCATTTCTCCCCGCTCGCTCACCGAAACCTACTTCCGCCTCCAGGCAAACCTCACTACGCCGCGCTGGAAAGGCGTCCGCGTTTATTTGGAAAGCGGTAAAAAAATGTTCCAGTCGCTCGCGACCGTCACCGTCACCTTCAAATCCCCCACACCCTGCCTCTGTCCGGCGATCGGCGAAACTACTCATTACCAAAATGTCTTGAAGTACCACATCCAGCCGGACGAAAAAATAAAAATCTCTTTCTGGGTCAAAAAACCGGGAACGGAAATGTTGGTTGAGGAACGCGATTTTGAATTTGATTACAAACGCGCCTATCCCGGCGCCGGTTTTCTCGATCCGTACGACAAGCTCCTCCAGGATGTAATCGAGGGGAACCAAACACTGTTTGTTTCGACCGAGGAGATCAAGGCCAGCTGGCAGTTTATTGATCCGATTGTTCGCGGCTGGAAACGGAATGCCACACCACTCATCATCTACAAACCGGGTCAGAAGGAAATGAATCTGTATTAAAATGAAAAAAGAAATCGCTTATATCGGTTTGGGAAAGATGGGAAAAAATATGGTGCTTCGCCTCTTGGAACATGGCTGGCGGGTGCATGTTTTCGATACCGACCAGACAGCAGTTCGAGAAGTCGTAAAAATGGGGGCGCGTCATCTCGCTTCGCTACAAGAAATTTCCCGCCTTCCAAAACCTCGTCTCGTCTGGGTCATGGTTCCCGCCTTCGTTCCTGCTTCGGCGGGCAAGCCGGCGGGAAAACCGGTTGACGACGTTCTCTTCGGAAGGAGTGGTCTTACCTCCATTCTAAAAAAAGGAGATGTCGTTATTGACGGCGGTAACTCGTTTTTCGAAGACACGCTTCGCCGGGCAAAAAAAGTTCAGGCAAAAAAAATAGAGTTTATGGATATCGGCACGTCTGGCGGACCACGCGGCGCACGAAATGGCGCCTGTCTTATGATCGGCGGCGATAAAAAATTATTTATCAGACTGAAACCGCTCTTCGAAGATCTCGCCGCGCCTCACGCCTACGCCCACTGCGGGAAAGCCGGTTCCGGACACTTTGTGAAAATGATTCACAATGGAATCGAATACGGCATGATGCAGGCAATTGCTGAAGGATTTAATCTGATGAAACACTCGTCCTTTAAACCGAATTTGAAAGCAGTGGCTGAACTGTATAATCACAAGAGCGTCGTCGAATCCCGCCTCATTGGCTGGCTTAAGGAAGGATTCGATATCTATGGCGAGAACCTTCAAGCTATTTCCGGCACTGTTGGCGCAACGGGCGAGGGTGAGTGGACGGTAAAAACGGCGAAAAAAATGAAACTGCCCGTGCCAATTATCGAAGGCTCTTATATTTTTCGGTTGCAATCGAAAAAGAACCCAAGCTATGCGGGAAAAGTACTCTCGGTAATGCGCCACCAGTTTGGCGGCCACGAAGCCAAACGGAAGTAGGAAAAAAGTGAAAAACAATGTAGTATTAGGGATATAAAAATTCCGCTGTTTCGTATGCCGCAACACAATAAGAACAAACTGTCCAAAAAACCAACCTATCCCCCAAGGCGCGTTGAGGAGATCCTCGGCCAGCATGAAGACGATACGTCGCCGTGGCGCATTTTCAAGATCATGACCGAGTTCGTCTCCGGCTTTGATTTCTTAAAGCGCTATGATACGGCGGTGAGCATCTTCGGTTCCGCTCGGTTTAATCCCAAGAGCCACGACTACAAAGAAGCCGAAAAACTGGCCAATCGCTTGGCTAAAGCCGGCTTTGCGGTGATTACCGGCGGCGGGCCCGGCGTGATGGAAGCGGCGAACCGCGGCGCCTATCTGGCCCATGGCAAGTCGATTGGCTTCAACATTCAACTCCCCCAGGAACAACGGATTAATAAGTACGTCACCGACTCCCAGTCATTTTATTACTTTTTCGTTCGCAAGGTGATGCTGGCTTTTGCTTCGGAAATCTATATCTTTTTCCCCGGCGGTTTCGGCACCATTGATGAGTTTTCGGAAATTGTCACGCTCGTCCAGACTAAAAAAATAAATCCGGTGCCCATTATTTTGATCGGCAAGGATTTCTGGCAGCCCTTCTTAAACTGGATCGAAGAAACAGTCTACCAGAAGTATCACGCGATTGATCGAGAAGACATGAAGATCTATCATATTGTCGACAGCTCTGAAGAAGCTTGGGTCCTTGTTCAATCCCTCATGAAAAAACATAAACTCCAGCGCGGCGATATTCATTAAAACTATGTCTGAATCACAGGAAAGTTACGTTAAAAAAGTTCCCAAACCGTGGGGTCACGAAATCCACTGGGTACCGGATGGATTTCCCTACATGGGAAAAATTCTTCACTTGGACGCGGGTAAACAAACTTCTCTCCAACGCCACAACAAAAAACAAGAAAGTTGGTTCCTGATGCAGGGTGAGGCGAAAATTATCTGGGATAATCCTGTGGGAGAGATGGTGGAAACCATGATGCTTCCCGGCCAAGGATATTCCTGCGCGATTGGTCAAAAACACCGCCTCATGGGAGTGACCGATTGCGATATCATCGAGATCTCCACGCCGGAAATAGGAATCACGGAACGCCTTGAAGATGATTACCAACGGCCGGATGAGACGGAGGAGATGCGGAAATTGGGTAATCGGGGCTGGGGAGATCACGACTACGCCTAATATTTTTCTAGCATGAACCCTCACGATTTTAATTACGTCTTTAAACACTACGCGCCGCGAACCGAGGAAAAAATGCGGGAGGTTTTGATGAGTCCGAACTCGCCCGGACCAACGTTTCATTACTATATGATTCGCGGCGGAAAGGATCAGAAGAATATTACTGTCTGGGAACCGGGAACCGTGGACCGCGAGTATATCAAAGCCTATGGCCACTATCACGTTGGCACTATCGACGAAACGTACCGAGTGCTCATGGGAAATGGCGTGGCCTTACTTCAAAAGCTAGCCGTGGATCAGGAGGGGAAAATGATTCCTGACGTAGTCGAGGAGTTTAAAGCAATCGTTGTCCATCCGGGAGACGAGGTCTACATGCCCCCGGCCTACGGCCATCTGTTCGCCAACACCGGAGAAACGTATCTCGTCACTTCAGACAATAGTCCGGTTGATTTTGAAGAAAAAGATCCGGCCTCGCTTCCGGGACACGCCGACTACGAGCCGGTGAGAATTATGCACGGATTCGCCTATTATGTTGTCGAGCACGACGGGAAACCGGCGCTCACAAAAAATGGACGCTACAAAGAAATCCGGAAAGAAGATTTTGGCGGCCTCGCGGTAGTTTAGTGGCGATGACGCTTCCCGATAAACCGATCATTGCGGTTTGGAAGCCCAAAGGACCAACCTCGTTTCGAGTGATTCACGAGCTTCGGAAAATTACGGGCATTACAAAAATCGGCCATGCCGGCACGCTCGATCCGTTGGCCGAAGGTATTTTGATTATCGGTCTTGGCCGAGAGGGAACGAGACAACTCAACGATCCGGCTTTTAAGGAAAAAGAGTATGAGGCGACTGTAAAACTTGGCGAAACCAGCGCAACTGACGACGGCGAAGGGCCGACTGAGAAACAGGAGGTGAAAGATATTCCTGATATCTCTAAAGTAGAACAGGTAATTAAAAAATATATCGGACAGATCAACCAGATTCCCCCGCCCTACAGCGCCTTGAAAGTTAAGGGGAAAACCGCGTACGCCTTAGCCCGAAAAGGAAAAGTGCTCAATCTTCCCGCCCGGCCGGTCGAGATAAAAAATATTGAGCTCCAGGATTACACCTGGCCGTTTTTAAAAATAAAAGTTGTAACTGGCCCGGGAGTGTATATTCGCAGTCTGGCGCGCGATATTGGGCGAGAGCTGGGAACAGGCGGATATCTGACGAAACTCATCCGAACGCGCGTGGGAACGTATACGCGCCGTGAGGCCGAGGAGATCGTAATTCCGTTTACTGCCAAAAATAAAAAAGAAGAAGCGCCCCAAGAATAATACGGTAGTAGGCAAAACCGCGGAAACTGTGGCTTTTGATATACCGCATAAAAATTTTAAGAACGGCGAGGGCAACGAGGAAGGAAACAAGAAAACCGATGGTCAGCAGTTTCAACTCATCATCACTCATAACGGCCTGATATTTCAAAAGGGAGTAGAGAGAAGCCGCGGCCATAGTGGGCACGGCCAGAAAAAATGAAAACTCGGCTGCCGTGGCTCGGGACAGACCCAAAAGCAGTCCGGCAATAATCGTGGCCGCTGAACGAGAAACGCCAGGAATAAGCGCGGTACACTGTGCCAGTCCAATCCAAAAAGCGGCGGAGAGATGAATCTGATCGGTCGAAAAAAATCGTTCCATGGTCTTTCGCCGTTCGGCATAGAGGAGAATCAGTCCGCCGAGGATGAGTGTGGTCGCGACAACCAGCGGCGTAAAAAGATTTTCTTCGATAACCTCCCCCGCCAAAAATCCGACGACCAAGGCTGGCAGGACACCCACGATCATTCTTCCCCAAACGGCAAGTACTTCTTTTCTTTTTTGCTCGCTCCGCCGGAACGGCCAAAACTGACCGAAGAATCCGACGACCACCGCGAGAATCGCCCCCAACTGGATAACCACGTCAAACAAAACGGTGAACGCTCCGCCAAAAGAAATCCACTGGTTCACAACAATGAGATGTCCGGTCGAGGAGATCGGCAAAAATTCAGTTACCCCCTCAACAATTCCGAGAACAACTGCCTTAAAAATATCTGGTGACATACTTCAGGTTATGTCTTAATTATACCCCTCTGACCTCAACGAGTCGAAAACAGTCTTCATGAAATTACCGTATGAGAGCGGTAATGAGAACGCCTGCCACAACCAGTCCCCCGCCTAGAATATTTCCAGTGGTCGGTTTTTCGCCAAGGAAGAGAAGTGCCAGGAGAATCGTAAGACCGACGCTTAACTTGTCTATCGGCGCCACTTTTGACGCTTCTCCCAGTTGAAGCGCTTTGTAATAAAAGAGCCAGGAAAGACCGGTCGCGATCGCTGAAAGAATAATAAAAAGATAAGAATGCCCGGAGATCTTCCAGAGATCGCCTACATTCCCCTGGATCCAGACGATGCCCCAGGCAAAGAGAACGATGATAGCGGTGCGAATGGCGACGGCTAGATTACTGTCCACTCCTTGGATACCAATTTTCCCGAAAATCGCCACAAGAGAAGCGAAGAATGCGGCGAGAAGCGCGTAGATGACCCAGCTTTCCATAATTATTACCACGTACCCAAAATGTATCCGAACGTGATAAAGAGTACGAGCTGGTAGCCAGACTGAATAAGAAACCGAGACCAAGCAATCTTTCGAGAGTCGTTGTTCCACATCGCGCTTCCCGCCACGATCGGCATAATAAATGCCGCCCAGATCCAAAGAGCCGTCTCCAAACTCGAAGCATCAGCCCAGGCCTGAATAAAATGAGCGAGAACGTAAACCTGGAAAAGCGTGAGGAGAAATTGCACGAGGTAGAGCGGTCCAGCTTTTTTCTGCATCTCTTTTCGCGCCGCCATATCCTTCGGATTGGCTCCGACAATTTCCATCCATTTTTTTCCAAAAAGCGGCCCATACCAGATAAATCCGATAACCATCGAGAGAATGCCGCACGCTAAGACTGCCCAGTAATTTATTTGAATTGTTTCAATCATAATAAAAGTTAGTTTTTCGATTTATTCTTTTTTCTTATCCAAACGATCCAAACCGATCATCTTTACTCCGTAATAGACGACCAGTGCGACTACCAAAAAATCGATAATCACACTCAAGAGATCTCCGTAGAGAATTTTGGCTTCTCCCACGTTAATTGCGGCGGTTTTTAAGCCACCAACCGAACCTAAAACTAAACCTAATAATGGATTAATGATATCGGTCACGAGAGCCGTCACGACCTTTGAAACGGCACCGCCTAAAATAAAACCAACGGCCAAACCGACCACCCCCTGTTCTCGAATAAAATCAATAAATCCTTTCATAATAATTATTTAATCAAGATCGGGTTGATGGGGTAACTTAATTTCGAATGAAACCTCATTACTTTTCTTCCCCCAAGGAATAACGTAAATCTTATACATGCCCGAAAAAAGTGTCAGAAAGTTTTCACACTCACCACCTTTATAAGAAAGATCTTCTTTGCACAATTTCGGTTTTAGGGTAGTCGCAATAAAATCATTCGTTGAGTTAGTTTCTCCGTACAGTATCCCTTTCTCACCCTTATCATTTTCTATCCAAGCATTCTTATCACCTTCGAATCCCGCCAAATTACATCCATGTATCTGAATGCCTACAAGAGAGGGAAATGAAAGGGCGGAAAAAGATACATAACTAGGCAGAATCGAAGTAATCACCGGTTGTCCGGGTTCGGGACTGGTTTGCGGATCCACCGAAACACAGGTAGTTGGCGCGGAGGTCGAAGTCGTACTCGAAGTCTGATTATTTTGCACCTCGCCGGGAATCGGAGTAGCTGCTTTATTCGTCAAAAGATAATAACTAAGACCTGCCGCCATAGTGGCGACGATAACAAGGAGAATCACCCGAGTCGTTCCATTTCTACTCATATACTTAGTCTACCTTAAGCAAGGGGTTCGGCCAACCGAACTAGGATCGAGTAAAACGCACATAGATTCCCGCCGGAATACATCGTTCCGAATCCTGTTCGCCTATCTGGAGTTCGCCAAACTCCCCTTTCACTTTCGGGAAAAAATCTTGAACCACCTGTAAAAATGATTGCGGTGAATAACCAGCGGCATAACCATTCAAGAGGAAAAAGGCATGGGCTTTGGGCGAAAGAATTTTCTTAAGTGCGGCGAGTAATCGCGGAAGATCTTCTTCAATCTTCCAGACTTCACCTTTGGCCCCACGGCCAAAAGCCGGAGGATCAAGAATGACTCCATCATAGACTGCACCGCGTCGCACCTCGCGTTCCACAAACTTCAAAGAATCATCAAATAAATAGCGAACGCCTCTTTCCGGGATACCGGAAATCCGAGCATTTTCTTCGGCCCATAGATTAGTTTGCTTTGAAGCATCAATGTGCGTGACGTTCGCGCCATGCTGTACGGCGACGATACTCGCCACTCCGGTATATCCAAATAAATTTAAAACCTTCGGTTGTGTAATCGTATCGAGATGCTCTCCCAGCCATCGCCAGTTGACCGCTTGCTCCGGAAAAATTCCGGTGTGCTTAAACGAAGTGAGCCGCACAATACACTGCACGTCATCCCACGACATTTGCCATGCCTCCGGTGTTTCTCCTTTTTTCCAACTGCCCTTGCCTTCAATAAATCGAAACTCAGCATTCGCCTCCTTCCACAGATGAGGACGCTTCGGCGCCCAGATCGCCTGCGTTTCGGGACGGATCAAGGTAAAGTCTCCAAAACGCTCAAGCTTGCGATTATCACCCGAGTCGATCAGTTCGTAGTCCTGCCAGCCTTTTACAATGAGGTCGTTGCGTTTCATCCCCCCACCTTAAATCCACCACAAAAAGCGGATTCAAATGTATAATAGACGACTTTTTTAAACAGAGACATGGTGATTATTTTGCGATGAAGGTAGGGGGATTCGTTCCATTATTTATTTTTTCGCAAAGCTGCGCCATGATGTTTGCTCCATTCGAATAAAACCACCGCGGCTGAAACGGACACGTTTAAAGACTCACACCGCGGATTCATTGGGATGCGTAATTTCACATCACACAAATCAAGAGTCTTCTCACGAATTCCCTTACCTTCGTTGCCAACGATAAATAACGTCGGCTCCTCAAATTTTTCTTCCGTCACGGCGCGCGATCCTTCCATGATCAAACCGTACGTTCGAAATCCTTCGTTTTTCAGTTTGCCGATGGTGTAGTTCACATTACCAATCGAAACTAAGGGCACCCGAAAAGCCATTCCCGCCGAGGCCTTCACCACCGCGCCGGTAATTGGCGCTTGGTTATGGTAGGGCATCAGAATTCCTGAGGCACCGAAAGCGGCCGCCGAACGGATAATCGCCCCAACATTATGCGGATCAGTCAGCTCGTCCAGCAAAACCAACATTGTCTCCGGTGTGGTTTTGAGTTCGCGGAAAAAATCATCAAAATCGATCATCAGCCCTGCCGAGTCGACAATGGCCACAATCCCCTGGTGCGCCGCTTCATAGCCCACCATCTTCTCCGCTTCACGCTCCTTCAATTCTTGAAGCGTCGCGCCCGCTTTTCGCACCAGATTTCGCAGTTCCAAATCGTGGATACGCGGCGAAAAGAAAACCTTCTTGACTGCGCGCGGATAGTTCAAAAGCGCCTCGCTCAAGGCGTGTTTTCCGTAGATATAGAGCTTTTCAAATTCCTTTTGCATCTCTCGATGTATACCAGAAATCGCGAGGAAACTCCAGCTTTCGAGAGAAGGCTTGATCGACCGATTAGCTATCGGGAGGAATCTCGATATAGTTCCAAGACTTTCATCCAATCTTCATCTGTTTTCAAATAATCTAGGCATTGTATACTATATTGTATGAATAAAAACATTTCAGGTCGTCATATACACTTTTTATTAATCAGCGCGGCGGTACTCCTGGGAGTAATGCTCCTTTCGCCGTTAGCACATGCCGCCACCCTCACGTTTAGTCAGTCGAGCGTGAACCTGGGGTCCGGACAAAACACCTCGGTCACAATAAGCGGCGGATCGGGATCATACTACGTTTCCGGGAATACCAATCCGAATGGCGTGACAATTGGCATCAGTGGAACAAACATGACCTTAACCGCCAATAACGGAGCGGCTAACGCCTCAATCACCATCTGTGACGCCGTCGAAACAACTTCCTGCGGCACGATTACAACCACCGCCAATACCTCCAGCAACACCTCCGGTTCGGGTATAACCTTTACCCCTGGCAGTCTTTCCATGACCGTTGGATCGAGTCAGTCAGTTACCATTTCGGGAAATGGACCGTATTTCATTTCCGCCGGCGCTAATCCTTCTATCGCTAGCATTACCTTAGGTACAAGTACGCTCACCGTAACCAGCGCCGGTGATGGAACGACCAGCGTTACGATCTGTCAGCAGTCAGGCGGCAACTGCGGCACCTTTTCTGCAACTATCGCCGGCGGGGCCTCAAGTAACGTTTACTTCAGCCCTAATAACCCTTCAGTGGCGGTGGGCCAAAACCTGAACGTCACCATTTCCGGCTCATCTGGATCCTATACTCTTTCCAATAACTCCAATCCAAACCAGTTAAACGCCGGCATAAGCGGAAAGACCCTCACGCTAACGGGAAGAGAAATTGGTTCAGCCATTCTGAATATCTGTAGCACAACCAACATCTGTAACTTCCTTACCGTTACCATCGCCCCAGGCACAACAACAACAACACCCCCAGCCACAACGGCAACACCCACCTACACCACACCAATTACGACAACCGTCGCCCCCACAAATATCTCCAGTGGTTTCGCGGTTCTTCTTCTGAATCAGATCCAATCCATGGAGGGTCAGCTGACCCAGTTCCAAAACCAACTCACCCAGCTCAAAGTAGCTCTGCAGGCCTTGGTGAGCGGCAAGACCGGTAGCACCGGAACGACGACGAGCGGAAACTTTGGTTCGGTGGTCTCAAGCGTCACGCCGGGCAAATACTTCTTCACCATACCGCTTGTGCTCGGTGACAGCGGCAACGAGGTGACTGAACTCCAAAAACGGCTCATCTCCCTCGGATTCCTCCCAGCCGGATCGGCAAGCGGTTACTTCGGCTCATTGACCCAGCAGGCGGTTATGAAATACCAAATTGCACGCGGACTCACTCCGCTCGGCAACGTTGGTCCTGGAACACGCGCCGAACTGAATAAGTAAGCGGTTAGAAAATATTAAATTGTTGCCAACGCTCTCTCGTGCATTCGGGAGAGCGTTTTTCGTATCTCTTCTAGAACAAGGACGGAAAACGCTACTGCTATGGCCACACCCCATTCGTTCAAACTCAAGGGAACAGTGTGGAGATACTTCTGCATCAGCGGATGATAGATCGCAAAAATTTGGAGAACAAAAACGAGCGCAGTCGCTCCCACCAACGCTCTATTTTCCAAAAGACCGGACGAGAAAACTGACTTGCTCTCGCTCTTCGCATTCCAAGCGTTAAACCACTGGAAGATCGCGAGCGTGGTCAACGACATCGTGAGCGCTTTTGGCATATCGGTCGGAAAATAAAACGAAAAAATATAGATTGAGCCAACAGCAATAATCGCTCCCATAAAGATCATCCGGAGCGTCATTCCGAAATCAACAATATACTTCGATGGCTTTTTAAACGCACCATCCAAAAGTCCTTTCTCCTTGGGCTCCATGGCGAGCGCTACGGTTAGAAATCCGTCGGTCACGAAGTTCAGCCAGATAATCTGCGTTGGTAAAACGGGCAGTGGGAAACCGAGAAGCATGGCGCCGACAATCGCAAACACTTCACCGATACTTGTTGAAAAAAGATAGAGAATAACTTTCTTGATCGTTTTATAGATATTTCTCCCCTCCTCGACCGCCGCAATAATATTTCCAAAATTATCATCGAGAAGAACTATATCCGCCGCTTCTTTGGCCACCTCCGTTCCCACCTTCCCCATCGCCACACCAAGATCAGCCGCCGCGAGTGACGGCGCATCATTTACCCCGTCGCCGGTCATCGCCACCACCTCGCCTCGCTTTCTAAAAAGTTCAATGATCCGCATCTTGTGATCGGGCGCCACGCGCGCAAAAACACTCGTGTGTCCCAAGCGGCTCAGTAGTTCACGATCGGAAAGTTTTTCCAACTCCTCACCGGTAATGATGCCGTCGTGGTCATCCGCCAGGCCTGCCTCGTGCGCAATTGCCCGGGCCGTCACCATGTGATCACCGGTCATCATAACCACCCGAATCCCCGCCTGTCTGGCCTCAAAAATTGCCTGCTTTGCTTCTTCCCGCAAAGGATCTTTGATCCCGAAAAAACCGCCAAAAATAAGATGGGGCATTGTCTCTCCTGAAACCGATTCCGGTCCGTCCGCCAGATAGGCGAAAGCCAAAACACGCAAACCATCTTTCGACATCTCCGAAAAAACATTTTCGAGGTCAGCTTTCCGTTCGGAGGTAAGCGGAATTGACCCCTCCTCTTTCGCCACACGATTACAAAAACCTAAAACCCGTTCCGGCGCTCCCACCACCGTTAAAAGATGCGCCGTGTGGAGTTTGTGAATCGTGGCGTGATACTTCGTCGTGTAATCAAACGGCAACTCGAAGATTTTCGGCGACTCCCGCTCACCATCCTTAAAACCGACCTTCCGGGCAAACACCTCAAGCGCCGCCTCGGTCGGATCACCGGAAACTTTCCAGATCTTTTTTTCTTCGAGATACATGGCGTGGGCGTTGGCCGAAAAAAAGGCCGATCGGGCGGCGAGCAACAACCCCGGATGATTCAGCGGCTCAACCGGCGATCCATGAAAAAGAACATCCCCTTTTGGCTCATAGCCGACACCCTGGACTTCAAATGTTTCTCCGCCGACATACACTTTCTGAAGCATCATCTCATTCCTCGTGAGCGTACCGGTTTTATCGACGGCAATTATTTTCGCCTGCCCCAAAGCTTCAACCGCCTGCATTTTTTTGACTAGCACATTCTGGCTGGTCATCCGCCAAACGCCGGTCGCAAGCACTAAGGTCATCACAATCGGCAATCCTTCGGGGATAACTGAAACGGCCAGCGAAATTGCCGTGGCCAGCATTGTTTCAAATGACTCACCCCTAAGAACGCCAAAAACCACGAGCCCGCCACTCATCACAAAAACCACAGCAATAATCGCCCGGGACAAAAGTTCAATGCTCCGCTTCAATGGCACTTCCGTATCAATAGAAGCTACTGCTTCAGAAATTTTTCCAATCTCGGTTTTTACCCCCGTCCGAACAGCTACTGCCCGGCCGTGTCCCCCAATCACATTCGTTCCTTTAAAGACCATATTTTTTTGGTCAGGAATCGAAATCGTTTCACGGGGCAGATCGTCCGCAATTTTTGATACTGGCACTGACTCGCCCGTCAGGCTCGACTCGTTCAGTTTTAAAGACTCTGAAGAAATGACCCGTGCGTCAGCCGGCACCTTGTCACCCTCCTGGAGAATAAGAATATCGCCCGGCACAACCTCCCGATCGGGCACAACCATAATCTCACCCTCACGCATCACCGACGCCGATGTCTCCACAAACTGTCGCAAAGCAAAAAGTGTTTTCTGGGCCTTTCCTTCTTGAATGGTTCCGACAATCGCATTAAAGAAAAGAACAAGGAGAATAATCACGGCGTCAACCGTCTCTCCGGTATAAAAAACCAAAGCCGCCGCGCCGATCAGGATATAGATGAGCGGACTCAAAAACTGGGCAAGAAAAATACGAACGACACCCGGCGCTTTTTTGTCCGGCAAAGCATTTGGACCATACTCCTTGAGACGTCTCTTTACCTCCTCTGCGACAAGTCCTGACTCTTCCGTCTGAAAAGCAGAAAAAAGATCCTCTTCCGAAGCCGCGTACCAAGCTGTGTCCATATCATTTATTTTATCACGAAAAAAAATAGGACGGCTTCCGCCGCTTATTGAAACCCGAGTGCATTTATTTCCTCAACAAAAAGCACCAGCTACAAGGCTTGTCCGAGCACTGCTAGCGAACTGTACTCAACGTACAGAGAGTGCAGCGCGGAGGACGTAACGCAGTAACTGGTGCTTTTTTGTAGAAAATCCTAAGAGAGGTGTTTGGAGACCAATTTAGTCATCTCAAACATACTAACGGTCTTTTTTCCGCCGAAAACCTTCAGGAGCTTCTCATCGGCATTGATGTTTCGCTTATTCTCTGAATCCTGCAAACCGTGCTTTTTGATGTAGACCCAGAGACCTTTCACCACCTCCGAGCGCGGCATCGGACCCTTGCCAATGACTGCCTCGAGTTCATCACTCAAGTTCATCGGCTTCATAAACGCTGAATTCGCTTTTGCCATATGTTTTTAGGTTTATTTAGACTTTCATTAAGGGTACCCTACTCTCGGAAAAGGGCAAGTTAGCCCATCCCCACCTTGTCAATACAGGAAAACCGACCCATTTCCCATTATTTACAAATTCGCTTTCTCATTCTATTGTCTTTTTGGCAATATCTCTTCACCTCGGAGGTATACTCATGGCGGAACCGGAACCATCACTCCTAACCCTGCTGTGGCACTATATTTGGTACAATCTGTGGTTTTTGTATGTTCCTCTCAGCTTCGTGGGACTGTTCGTTCTTACTGGGTTTGAGCCCCTTGCGCTCATTCTCCAAAGCGGCGGAGGGACTATCTTACTCCTCTTCGTTATCACTGCCTTCCTCTGGAAGCAAACCACCAGGGATCCATAATCGGATCCTTTTTTGTTTTCCCAAATAAAAAGCCCAGCATTTCTGCTAGGCCGTACTTCGGCGACGATACTCGGTCACCCGATATGGCTTCTGGTCCCCTTTGGGAGGAAAATTCTTGAGATCTGACCTTCGGCCCTCGATCAGACCATGCCCTTGGAGTTGTTTGAGATAGCGTCGAAATCTTTTCTTGGGACCACCGAACTTAGGGATGTGGGGTTGCCGCCATTCGGTGAAGCTCAACATTGCGAGAATATCTTTAGCTCGGCGTGACGGTCGGAACATGATGGACTCCTTTCTGGAGGTAGATTATGGATCGCCCCTCATAGAAAGTCAACGGAGAAAATACCGAAGATCAATTCTTTTTCTTCCGCCCGACCGCCTTATACCGTCCGGGCTTGCCTCGCCGAAGCCTCTCGGCATAGGCGGGCCAGCAAATCGGACACACCGGTTGATCCTTGCTCTTATAAAACCGATGCCCACGACTACAGACCTTGTAGTGAGCCTGTCGAACCATCGTTAACTTTCCTTTTATCTTTCTCGGGGCAGGCATACTTACAGCATACCAAATACACTCGTGAATTCTCCATTAGAATTGACACCTGTACAGGCATAATTTAATCTACAGCCAGCACGAAAGGAGACAGGGGTGGATAACCTTCAGGAAGAAGCTCGAATGAATTTCGAAGCTCTCCTAAAAAATCGCTATCCCGGACGCAGCATTGTCATGGGAGGCGATCCTTCTGGCGAATACGTGATTCAAGTCTACTGGATCATGGCAAGGAAGGAAGAGCATCGTAATCGGGTGCTGGTGGACCGAGGTGACCGCATCATGACTGACGTCGCCGACACCACAAAGCCACGAAGGGACTCTTCAATCACCATCTATAACGCCATGCGTGAGAGAAAAGGGTTCTACGTGGTAAGCAATGGCGAGCATACCGATACAGTGCTCGAGCAATGCATGGATGATGGATTTGAATTTTCCCATGCGATGCGACATCTGGAATACGAACCGGACAAGCCCACGCATACTTCTCGGATAATGGCTATGTACTGTCACGATCCGATCACCGCTCTTCAGCCTTATTTCCAAATCGGAATCGTGCGGAAATCCGCCCATGGAGCAGGTTGCGAGAGAAATGTCTATCAATACGACTCCTTCCCTCGGGGCTTTGGTGTCTGCATCACGACCTACAAGCATGACGGCGATCCTCCACCGACTTTCTGCAACGATCCATATCTCCTGCGAATCGCCTACACAGATCCATACACGATTGCTTTGCAATTCTGGAGTGCGCTGGATGAAGAAAACCGCGTCGCTCTGGCGGTAAAATCCATTAACGTCAAAAGCGGCGAAAGCACCTTCAAGATCATCAACAAGTACAAGAAAGTATAACCACCGCCCCAATCGGTGGTTTTTTATTTTCATAACATCTAAGCCTAATCATTGTCATTGCGCCTGTCCAGCCAGGGAGGAGTAAAGCGACGTGGCAATCTTTTACCCTATCTTTCCCAAACTGTATCAGTTGGCGCAAAATCTACCTGGTACTCTGGAATACCGAGAGCAATACCATACTCTTTCGCATCTTTATATAAAACTGGATTCGCTCGATCAACTTTAAAAACTTTATCCTTGTAGATAATGTAATGGTACTTATCGTTTTTATAATCAGCGTACCAGTAGTTTCTGTCGAGTGCTTCGCTTACTTTTTTCGTTACCTCATCAATTTTATCTTCAACAATTTCCACAGTATGCAATGTCCACTGTTTCAACCACGGCGTTTTGTGCTTCTCCTGAATCGGATCCACCTTTGTGGAAATAATTTTCACCTCGTTCAAAACGGATGCATCGCATAAACTCTCTTCAATAATAATTCCGCGGTAGTTCATTGCGTTTCACAAAATCTTTTTTCGAAGGTAAGGCGAAAAATACTTCAAATACTTTTCCTGAATATCTTTCCTCTGCCAATCGTCCGGACTGATTCTTTTCCTGCACGCCTTCGTGCCACACCGACAATCAAACCCATCATAAGCCGTTTCACAAAAGGCATAATCAAAAACCAACTCCTCTCCTGGTTCGATATCCCGCATCGCGATAAAAACAGTTGAACTTGAAAAACCAATATTGGGTTCACACGAATGGTTAAACACTCCGTACTTTTCCAACTCTTCTCGCGTAGTCGGGGCGACAAAAAAATCATCATCGATCTGAATCCCAACCTGAGTCATCAGTCCTCGATATTCCCGTATGTCCTTCCGATGAACAATAACGCCGCCAAGCACACCCACTGGCTCGTCTTTCAAAATCTTTTCTTTAGTAAAAACACCTGTGCCCTCAATACCCGAAGGCCGCGATTCTGCTTTTGGATTCAACCACCGATGCCCCCACCGTTCGTGTAAATCTTGCATATTTATTTCACCGGCGAGTAAAACACTAACTTGTATCCGTCCGGATCTTTGACCACGAACTCGCGCTTGCCCCATGACCAGGTTTTCGGTTCGGTCCGTGGCTCAACATCACTCTTTTTTACAAACTCAAAATACTGATCGACGTCATCAACTTCGACATAGGTATAGATTCCTAATCCTTTTGGCGTTTTCCCAGACTCATTCTGAATCGCTGTAGTGTTCTCATCAATAAAAGCCAGAGTAAAATCCCCCAATTTGACCCGCACCCCATCATTGCTTTTCTGCGGCTCAAAACCAAGCTTCTTATAAAACTCAAAAGTGTTCTCCAAGTTACTAGCGTAGAAAAGATTGGAGTGTAAACGTTTGATCATATTCACTACCCACTATACCTTCACCCTCCCAACTTTTCCAGTAAAAAGCTGAGGGGCAAGTCCCTATACCCTTTACCCTATTCCCTAGTTTTTGCTGTAATCAAACCAGACAACTTCGATATTGTGGCCGTCGGCGTCGTGAACAAACGCAGCGTAATATCCTGGCCAGTACTCTTTGCGATACCCTGGCACGCCGTTATCCTTCGCGCCCGCTTCTAGCGCCGTTTTGTAAAACGCATCTACCTCTTCCTTATTCTTAGCCTCAAAAGCCACGTGGCTCGGCACGACGCCTTTAGGATTCGTCGAGATCCAAAAATCCGTATTCTTCCCATCGTTAAATCCCGCCGCCTCGCCGTACTCCATATTCTGTTTGTACCCCAACGTCGCCAAAACCTTGGTATAAAACTCCTTCGCCTTCTGATAATTACCGACGGGCAATGATGTATGTGCAATCATAGGAGTAGTATAGCAGATACTACAATGAAAATTCGGCTAGGAATTACAAAGGAAAAGGCGCCGTACCCGAAGGTCGTGCGCCTGATGCAATACTACGAACTTGCCGTTCGTTCCTAGCTGGGAATCGGGCCCGGGCGAATTCCCCACTCGTCGTACTTCTTGTTGAAGACGGGGGGATTCAGACGCCACATCTGGCCGCGATTCTTGGGGCTTTCGAGAAGGACATCGCCGGGATTGATATCCACGGGACCTTCAGCCGTCTCGAACTTTCCCGACTCGGCGATGACACCCACCACGATGGCCGGCTTGGTCTTCGTCGCTCGGTAGAGCGAGACGTCGTAACCCTGCTTCATCCAGAAGTCGTGGATGATACGGCCGCGCTCGTCGTCTTCTGGACGAACGGGAGCGACGATCTCGTAAAACGTTTCGTGCTCGTTGTTGGGGTAGATGTCGTCCGGCGTGAGCCCGGTGATCCAGTAGCCTTGTCCGGCATCAACTTCCTTCATACCCCCACCCCAACCTTTGGGCAAGGGAAAACTCGCCTTCCCTGGCACCTCGCAAACAACCACTTCGGCCCCAGGCGCCGGAAACGCGTGCCCACTCGTACCGTTCAGCAACTTCGGCAAATTGGACGAACTGAAATTCCTCATCACTATCCTCCTCAAAGAGCGTTTGATATCGTGGCGACATGCCAAGATTCGGCTTACATTATACTACTATTATATATTCTGTCAAGCTTCATTGTACAATCTCGGCGCGTTAGTACGTTTTTGGACACAAAGAAAGACTCGGTTC
>CAYHXC010000009.1:0-57077 GCA_964360585.1 uncultured Candidatus Saccharibacteria bacterium
GCCCGCCTTCCATATTCCGTAAGACAGTTTCAAGGTCGCCCAGATGCGGCGGTTCGGCGTCTTTGAAGTCGCGGCCCGGGACAATTTCGCGCGAGGCATAGGTTTCGGTAATCGCCCGGTCAATAATGGCGTCCTCTTCTGAAGTCACTGTGCCGCCAAGCATTAGCTTTACCAAGCCAGCCATGGTCACAATGTGTGAGCGGAGGACATCCTCGGGAGATTCGCCTGTCGGAATAACCGGGATATCAAAAGGATTAATGTGTTCGTGCGAAGAAAGTGAAATATTAAAGAAACTGCCGCCAAACGCTTCGGCCAGTTTTTTATACTCGTTTTCCGGATCGATGACGATGATATCAATGCCCATCATCAGCTGGCGAATTAGTTCGAGCTTTGTCGAATATGATTTACCGCCACCGGACTTGGCGAAGACCACCTGGTTGGCATTCTCTAAAGAAAAACGATCGAAGATAACCAGATTGTTGTTGTGGCGGTTGATGCCATACATAATCCCCTGGTCGGAAGTAAGATCCTCAGAGACAAACGGAAAGAATGAAGAGATCGGCGCGGAGTTTAAGGGAGTCGTGATATTAATCTGGTCATCCACAAATGGCAGGATGGAGAAAAATCCTTCGAGCTGTTGGAAGATGGCATGCTTCATATATATAAGCTTGGCCTCCATCATGGCCAGGATCTGACTCTCGAGCTGGGAGAGTTCGTCCAAGGAGTCGGCATAGATGGTGAGATAGACGCCAACTTGGAAAAACTTTTCAAGCGACTGTTGGAGCGAGTCGCGGAGAGAGTCCACGTCTTTCAAGGCAGTCTCAAGCATTGGGTCGCGAACCAACCCCTTCTCTTCGCGGTCACCGAGTTCGGCCTCGAGCTGGGTGGCTTTTCTTCGTAATTTTTTAATGGCCACGCCGGTATCGACCGGAGTAACAAAGATAGAAATATCAAAAATATTCGGCAGATTGATCAATTCTTCGAACCAACCAGTCGCCAAATAGCGAGGATAGGAGTGGATGAAAAGAGTTTTCAAGTACTTATCCCCAAGCTTCAGATGATTCTGACTGATCTCCGCTCCCGAAGGACTGATAATCTTTTTTATATTTTCAAAGTTATAGTCAGCCATGATTATGCGGTTGCTTCTTTAGGCAGAGAGAGACCTTTTTTCTCAACAGTTTCGGGATTGTAAAAGTTAAAGAGAAGTTCGATCAGCTGTTCATCGTTTAAAAGTTTGGCTTCAAGGCCAATGGCTTCAATGCCCTGGCTTACGTGCACGACGCGCTGTTTCATCTGGAGCAAACTGCGCTCAAACTCGGCCTCTTCTTTTTCCGTCAGGGCTGTCAGCGGTTGCGTGTCCGTCGCGGGAGTTTCAGTTTTTTCTTCCACTGGTTTTTCCTCTTCTTTCTTTTTAAAAAACGGCAGGAAACTTAAGGGCGAGCTTGAGGTATTTTTCTTTTTCGGATCAGACGGCGTTGCTTTTTTCCCAATTTTCACGCCGGTGCCATAGTACGGCACGGCCACAAAGAATGACTTGGTCATGATCGGATTTTCTTTAACGAACGACTGCACAAACTGACGATATTCGGAAATTTGGCTCTGGAGGAGTGGAGAAGTTTCTTCGTTTTGTCGTTTTTCGAGAGAGGCAAGATAGTGTTCCACATTCACCTTTCGGGAGTGGACAATAACCTGGATAGGGAAACCCAAGCTGTTTAAAAAGCGTTGGTAGGCACCGGTTAAGGCATTCTGCTCCGCCTCCGGCTTTAGGGAAAAATTGATACCGCCCACCATCAGGACTTGTACTAACCCGCCATTCTTTAAAATGATGGTGTTGTGGTGGATCTCCTCGATGGCGAGGAGACTTAAACTATTAGCTGGAGTATCGAGCGGCATATCTACATTATAATGACTAATTTCTCATTAATCTAATTTCTCAATCAAAAACCACCAATCTACGATTGTCGTTGCGAGGAGCGTAGCGACTCGCCTCGCTAAAGCTCCGGCAAAGCGGGCGTGGCAATCTCTACTTTGACCTACTTTAGATTGCCACGCTCCTTCTGGAGCTCGCAATGACATTAATCAAAAATATCGTGGTGGTGCCGTCTAGCGGTAGTCGATCCGACGGGCGGCCTGGCGTTCGCCAGTTAGCTTGCGGAAGATCTTGTACTGTTCTTTCTTGATTGTTTCCTTTGGTTTTGAGGGGTGCGCGGATTCTTTTTTCTCTCCCGTCTGGAGATCGCGCCAGGTTTGTTTCAGAAAAAAGCCTAAAATGACATTTTCGAGCGGCGATCCCTGGGGAGCCAACATCTTCAACTCCTCATTTTTGGTGTTGGTGCGGGAACTTTTTTGTTGCCAGACATAATGCTGGGGATTCCATAAGTAACGAACATAGGCGCCACCAATACGAAGCATATCCTGCCCCTGGATTTTTACGAAGCCAATGATAAGGGCAATGGCGATGAGAACGATAGAAAAGAGAACCCAGGCAACCAGATTAACAGTAAAGTAAAGAATGCCGCTAAAAACTCCGGCCAAACATACATAACCAAACTGGCGGAGACTTAACGGGCCAATGATTCTATCTTCGGATTCAATAAATTGTGGGACTTGGAATTGCATAATGAAATAACTAAAAACTTAAAACTAATGACTGATGACTGGTCATTGAATATTGGAATTGAATTAGGTTATTAGTCATTGGTTACTAGTTTTTTTGTTCTTTAGAGTACTCGCTATAGTGAACCACTTTAGGAACGGAGGGAGATTTTGGCGGTATCGGGTTTGGGAGAGAGGCGGAAGCAGGGATCGACGTCGGTGTGGGATTAACGGATGAGGAACTATTGAAGTTCGAAAGAGGCGAAACTTTTTGAGCTGACGGGAGTGGCGGTTTTGTTTCCGGAGTAAAGGTTGGTGGCGTGACTGCTCGCGGGGCGGCCGGTGCTGGAGGCGGAACCGGAGTTGGCGCCGATACTACTGGTGAAACATTCGGAGTTGCCGGTTTTTGAAGTGACTTTGTAATTTCTGCTAAGTTCACGATTACTGGGTGAGACGCGGGTGGGGTGAAAACATTCTTTGTTTCTTCTGGTTTCTTTCTGAACAATCTTCCGAAAAATCCTGTTTTTTCTTTTGGTTGTGCCGGAGTGATTGGTGCCGGAGTGAGTGGGGAGGAAGTTTGGGAAGTGGTAGAGATTTTTTTCACTTCGACTCCTCCAAGTGATGGGGTTGGCAGATTTATCTTCACTGTATTTCCGGTCGTTGTGACGCCAGCTTTAGGAGCGATGTCGCTCAAGACGCTCGGTGTTGGTCCCGCGGGCGGAGTGTTCGCATCAAGTCGCGGCAAAGGCGAAATACTGGGGACGGGTTTATTTGCCGGACGAATTTCGGACATGGATACTGGTGCTGTGGAAATGCCAGCGCGGGTTGGAAGCGGAAAATCCTTGGGTGGTGGCGGGGGCGGAGGTGGCATCGCACCCTTCGGGCCGATTGGTGTAAGAGGAGTTAGCGGAGAAACCACCTTGCTAATCGTGGTTTTTATTTTTCCCAAAAATCCAACTGATGAAGCCGACGCTGGCGCAGTCCCTCTCACCTCTTTTCCAATCGTTAACTTGGCTCCCAGAGAAGGCATCGGTGCGGTGGGCGCTTTGATACCGTCAACTTTTGGCGCCGATTCTTTCATGGCCGGATCATTCGGCGTGGTAAACTGGGCGGCTTTTAAGGGTTCCGGACGATTTCTAGCACCAGGAAGTTTATTCATCTCCGTCCGAAAACCAAGCTTGGGAGCGGTCGAGAGTCCCTCCGCTTTTGTTTCCTGGTGGATAATGACCGGACCAACCGCCGCTTCTTCGACTGGCGTTTCTTCCTCTGGCGCTGGGCGAGGTTTGAAAAATGATGTTCCCGGACCGCCAGAAAAAGATTTAGGAATGGTCTTGTTGGGCGTCGAGGGGAGCGGAAAGACGGCAGTATTTCTGGTTACTTCGTACTCTGATTTCTGGGCGTTCTGTTTTGACGGTACTCCCGTCGCTGACATTTCCCCGCTTTTTCCTGCGGCTGCGCCTCCCGAAGAAGTGGTCGGCGTGTAGGTTACTTCTATTTCTTCGCGCGATGAGCCAAACAGCCGATCGCCGAGAGTTTTCCCGATGAGAGCAGCCTGATCATCGGGAAGATTTGTTTTGGTTTTTATCTCGGATGGCAGGTTGGAAAACTTAGTAAAGCCGAGAAGAAAATTTCCAGCGACCACAGCCAAACTGTGCGTTTGATCTTCATTTAATTTATTTTCGTCACCAATGCTTTTTATGGTTTCTGCCAAGGTGGTGGAAAAAAGAAGGAAAGACAGATTTAGTGTCAGCGCCTCGGCTCGTTGTGCTCCTTGGGGCAGTAAAAATCCTTCACCTTTTCCCTCAAACGAAAACGAAAAGAGAGCGTTCAAAAGATAGGGGAAGAGGGCCGGATTTTTTTCCTTGAGCCACGCCTTTTTTTCAGCCGAGTCTTTCCCGGGAATACTTGTTTGTGCAAGAACAATGAAACTACGAGTGCGATTTAATGGCAGTGACAGTAAAATTGTTTCCAAATTTTTCGGCGTAGCGGCCTGAAGGATGGCTCGGGTGAGCGCCGGAAGTACAACCGTGTTCCAGATCAAGATGTCCACTTCGCCGCGGAAACTATCAATACCAGCCAAAATTCCTTCCCAGTAGACGTAAGACCATTCTTCCGGTGTAAGTTCTCCTTTCAGAAGTTCGGCGAAGCGGGACTCAACCATGGCATAATCCCCTTCCTGAATAGCGTCCCAAAGCGGACTGTCCCAAACGGGCGCCATGAGGAGTATTCCTCGGATATCTTCTGATGTTGGTTCTTGGATTAAAACGTTGTCCATAGTTTAAGTGTTAATGACCGCCTCCACTTGGCGATGGAGCAGAGGGCGCTGGTCCGCTCGGTGGAGCTGAAATAGGTGCGCTTCCCCTCGGGGTAGTTCCCGCCGGAGGTGTAGGATGTTCGTCTCCTTCGTTAATCAGTTTTTTAATCTCATCAAACTTGTCTTTGTGTTTCTTTTCATGCTCACCGTAAAGCCTGAACTTTTTCCCATAGCTGGTTGCTTGTCGGGATTTATCGTTGGCGGCGTGTCTATGCTCATTCATATCCCAGACAACATCTTTTGGTAGGAGTGTGAGTGCAGCCACAGCTTCTTCCCTTGCTTTTTCAGCCTCCTTCCATTCTTTACTACCTTCTGTATGGTTTTTCTTTTTATCCTCGGCCGCCTTAACCGCCTTTTGAATATTCATAAGAATGGCAAATTTTCCACCCGTAAATGCAGAGGCGGTACTATACTGCCGCGCCTGCTCTATGAGCGCCATATCTTTGTAAGATTTGTTCGTTTCATCAAGAACAGCGTCTCCTTGTTTTGTTACTGCTGAAAGACCTCTTCCAGCATAACGCAAGGGAACAGTCACCGGCGCTGCAATGGTGCGAAGAAGGCGATTATTAGTTTGCGTTCCCAATGTTTGCAATCCTTGAGTAAGAGATCTCCCTGCGCGGGTTCTTAGAGGGGAAGTAGCCACATTTTTCCCTGCTAATGTCGCCCATTTCTTTGTTCCCTTTCCAATTGACTTCCCGGCATTAACTAATGAGGTACTCCCCTTTGCGCCCAGTGAATTCGCGGCTATGATGGCGGCCCAGACAAGCGCCAACGAAACGAGCATTTTTACTGCTACATCTATGAGGGTTGGACCGCCGGCATTACCAGCATTTTGATTTACAACTGCCCCAGCCCCCGTCGATGTTTTGCTGATCCAATCATCAAACTGATCATTACTTCCCGTTGCAATTACAATGGCAATATAAATGAAGCCAATTAATATGGTCGGCGAGAGTGTCCATTTTATAAAAGTTTGCCACCAGCTGTGCCAGTGTTTTTCCATGCCCGGAATGAGCCAGGCCAGCCAGGCGAGCGGCATAAGGATCATGAGAACCAGGAGATAAAAATAACGAATAATTAAGGTGAAGGCGACGGCGAAAAGTGTAAAGGCAATGATCAATAAAAACGTCTGAATAAAAATAATTGTCGGAAGAATGGCCACAGCGCCTTTCCAGGCGGTCAGCTTGTTCAATTGGAAGGAATCAACAAGATGATCGGCCAAACCAGAAAACTCAGTTACGGTACTACCTAATGTGCCACTTGAAGTTCCCATCTGTCGCGCAAAGTAATACGCAAACTGATCAAAGAAGCCGATGATAACGGAACAGATAACCAGACTGAAATTCACAAGAAGCGCCGCGGCCACCAGTTTCCACAAATTCTTTTTCATCCCGTACGACTCATACCCAATAATGGTGGCGATGGCGATCACAATAATGGCAAACACAAATCCCAAGTTCGCAATGGCGAGCGTCGCGACGAAACCGTCCTCGACCATCTTGGAGTAGGCCAGGTTCGAGTTTATCTGAAGACCAAAGGTAATTGTCCAAGCGGCCAATGATACTAATAATCCTGTGAACCAGGAAAAAGGAATCAAAATACAAGTTAGCCAAGTGGCAGGATTCGCACTGCACCTCCCATCTGTTGTTGATTGGGGATTATAAACCGCACCGTAGTTTACTGTTGATTGGGCATGTACTGCTATTCCGGAAACCTGAGGCAGGAAAAGCAGGGCGATCAGCGCCACGAGGAGTACTTTTTTCCATGTAGCTGTTTTATTCATCAGGGACTGATTAAGAGGGCTGGAGTAATCGGTTGGATTGGCGTGGTGCAGGCAGTTGGCAGATTGGCCTTCGTCTGATCATTAATCAATCGCACTTCAATACGGCGGCTCTGGGCCAGGGCCACTAACTGGGTAGCGGAAGCCACCGTGCCGTAGGTTTTGGTAAATTTGTCGAGTTCGGTACGAATTTGAGCCGGATCGGTTAGTTGGGAAAGGATCGAAAGATCATTTGACATCGAGTCCAGATCCACCGTGATCGAGACACTATTAATCAGTCCCGACAAGGTGAGGAGATCGGCTTTGGCGGCCTGGGCTTCGCCCACCCGCACGTTACTGCAGGTTCGAATAACCTCATCGAGTAAGGCGCGACTAGCCCCATTCAAAGGATCAAGAAATCTGATCGCGAGATCCTGGATCAGTTTCAAGGTGGCGGTATTCACCGTCGTCAGTGTATTTTTTAGATCGAATACATTTTGCGCTTGGGCCTTTAAATTACTTACGGCTTGGCTGGCATCAACACTGGCGCTCGTTGAAGCAATTTGCCCAATAAGATCGTTTTGTACTGCATCCGCCGATCCGGCGCTCGAAACACAACTGTCATAGCCAGCTGTTCCTGTGGCATAGGATGAGCAGAGACTTGTAACATCAGACGTTTGGGTTACTGACGTTACGGCAAAAGAAGCTCCGTTACCAAGACTGGTCATGCCGCTTGGGCCGGCTTCTCGAGTTTTGGCCAGGGCGCCATTTACCAGCGTAAAGGCCAGAGAGATAAGATCGTTAGCATTCACAATCCGATCGGTCGGCACGGTGAAGGCCTTTTCCAAAGTTGCCCCTAATGCCACGCCCGGAGTTGTAATCTGGGGCTCACTGCCATCAGGGCACGTGCCATCGGGAAGCGGCGCGGTCGGAGCGGGACTTTGTTCACTCGAACCATCGGCGGCGCTTTCCGTTTGCTCTTCAGGAGGACAACTCTTAACAGGAGTGAAGCTGTCACTAGCTACCGCTTCATTTATAGCCGCGCGAATTTGCGCGTCCTGACTGGCATCTATTCGCGTGGCGTAGTTACTATAGTTTTGGAAGTAGTTTCCTTCTGGACCAACTGCCTGACCATACGTTTGCCAGCCGCCATCATAAAAACTGCCGCGACGGAAATTCTCGAGCTGTCTTCCTTTCGAGCTCAAAGCACAGTTCACAGGCATATAGTTTGTGGGCGAAAAAGAATTGTTTAATTGGAAAAACGTATCGGGTCCGAAGGTGCCACAAACGTCATCCGAAATACCAGAGAAGCCTTTCTGAATACCAAGTTGAGCTGCGTCACTGGCGTACGACCGCCAGTTAGTTACAAACTGAGGAGCGCCATCACCGTTAACCCAGGAGATAGAAAACTGGACGAAAAGTTGCACTAAAACATTTTTGAGTTGTTCGGTCGCCAGCTTATTCAGCCATTCGAGCTGGGTCTGAATCCACGTTTGAACCCGATTGGCCTGAGCCAAGGCCTGATCAATTCCTTCCGCTACTTTAATTGCTGTTAGTAAGGCAACATTATCTGCTGCAATCCCAGCGTCTGCAGCGGTTTGCGCTATCGTCGCAGCAAGAGTTAGTGGATCCGTATCAGCATGAGCGACTTTTGGAGAAAAAAGAAAAACAATCAAATTTGTGTTTTGTCGCGGATCTTCCTGGTTGAGATAGCCTAGCTTGGCCGAGAGTCGAACCTTATCCAACTCGTCAGTCAACGCTGTCGTATATCCAGCAAGTCTTTTATCCTTATTCTGCATTGCCACCAGAGCTTTCATTGGATCCTTCTCATAACCAGCGAGGCTGTCAAAAAACATCTGGTAGCCGCTCATAAAAGTGAGCAGTGTTCTCTGTACGAGGATATAATCAGAAGGCACGCTCATCTTCGCCGCCTCTCTCCGTTTATTTTCGAACAAGTTTCTCAGATTAATGATATTTTGAACATCTGGTTTGGCTGAAAGATTTTTTGGAGCAAAATTCTGAACGGTTGAGCGAAGAGTATCGCGGACTTTTTCCATGTAGGCCAGTTTGTCTTGGAGCGTGGCAGTAGTATTTATTTTTATATCGGATGTAGCAATCTCCGGTTCTTGAAACGTTTGCGACTCAATTTTTTGAAGCGCTTTTTCAAACACCGCCTTGTCCGGGGATCCGTTTTTGACCGTTACTGCCGTAATGTACTCATGAGACATCACGCGAGCGAGATTCTCGGTCATATTTGTAGAGGTGGGGATGTATTCGGGAGCGGCAGATGCCGTCAAAGTTCGCCACGGCGGCGTGACCTGGATTATATCCGCGAAAGCATTCTCGCCAAAAGGAGAGGCGACAGTGTTCTGAGGCGCATTCTGCCCCTTAAGAACCCCTGTGCTCAAGAGGGAAAAACTCAAAACACCAGCAAGAATAGCTACACCCAAAAAGGCCGCGATCAGTTTTTTAACATCCGGTTGCATACAAATGATTGGTGCTTGTCCCCGACACCTATCCCTGGTTTTAGAATTAAGAGAACGTTACAGGTCTGACTAAGAAATAGGCAGAAATAATCTTCTCACAGCAGCTTAGGTGTGGGGATTCACCTTCTATATTATATTGCAAAAACGCCTCTTGAGTGAGGGAGAGAGATATACACAGAGAGTCTATCCCTCACTATTCAGGGAAAATCACGTTTGCGAGGGTAATAATCTCTGAGACTGAGAGATCTTGGGGACGATTTTGAGGATCGATTCCGGCTTTTTCGAGCAAGACCAGTCCTTTTTCCTTGGAAAGCTCTTCGCTCACATTATTCAAAACTGTTTTTCGTGGCTGAGAAAAGAGCAGGCGGACGGTTTTGTAGTATTTTTCTTCGGAAATAGGAGAGGTTTTTTTCTCGGGGGTTATAGCGATAACTGCCGAGTGGACTTTTGGCGGCGGCGAGAAGGCTCCGGGGGGTACGATCAGGATCATTTCTGGTTTTCCCCAGAATTGGACGCTGGCGGCCAACCGGTTCATCTCCCCTTTCGTCGCGAGGAGACGATCCGCCACTTCTTTCTGGATAAGGAGAATAATTATTTCCGGTTTCTTCGGGAGTGCTCCCAGTGTGCGCAGTAAAAATCCGGTGATGTAGTAAGGAATGTTCCCAATGACTGCATACTTTCCTTTCGTGTTTTCTGCTACTTCGGGCAACGTCTCGAGTGCGTTTCCTTCAATAATATAAATATTCTTTTCTTCGACAAACTTCTGTCGAAGTTCTTCGGCAAGTTTTTTATCTCTCTCGATCGCAATAATTTTAAGTTGTGAGCTACTGGTTTTTAGTTGTGGGTTATAAGTTATAAGTCTCTTCGTTAACTCACCATGGCCTGGTCCGATCTCAATCAGTGTTTCAAAATTACCAGCCTGAACAAGCTCAGTGATTCGCTCCAAAACTTTTTCATCTTTCAAAAAATGTTGTCCAAGTTTCTGTCGCATACAAGTAAGTTCAAAATACGAAGCACGAAATCCGAAACAATACAAAATAATTAAAATTCCAATGGCCAAAACGTTTAGTATTTTTGAATTTGAACATTTGTATTTGTTTCGAATTTAGATATTAGAATTTCGGGTTTGCCATTGATTAGGTCAATTAAAAATTAGATATTAGAAATTAATCAATGGAAATGTATCTCTCTTCATCATCAAACGATCGCATTGATCCACTCGGATTTTCAAAAGCAAGAAATTCTTGCGGCAGTTCAGATAAAAACCGCGATGGCAAATCATAGAAACTCAACGACAGTTTTTTTCGTGCGCGCGTCATGGCCACGTATAAAAGTCGCCGCTCCTCTTCCATTTCCGCCAACGTTCCATATGAACGTGAATGGGGCAGAAGGGCTTCGTTCACGCCAATCACGAACACTTCGTCGAACTCCAATCCTTTGGCTAAGTGAATGCTCGAGAGCGTGACCGGCGGAATTTTTGTTGTTGTTTCTCCTTTCACAGAATCAGTCGCTTGGAGCAAACTGGCCTGTTCCAAAAACTCCTCAAGTGTTTCAAAACCGTCTGCAAAACGGATCAGTTCCATAATGTTTTCCTCGCGTTCAGCCACATTTACATAGCCTTTTTGGAGCAGTTCGCTATACCGCACCACGCTTAAAAAGTGAGTAATGGCCTCACTTGGACGCAGATTGACGATCGAGGGAATAGCCGCTTCAAAAAGACGGAAACGTGTTTTGGTCAAGTTTTTTTCGAGGCGTGTTCGGCTGATTTCGTCCAGTGGATTTGAAAGATAGCGCATGGCCGCAACCACATCACGAATTTCTAAACGGTCATAGAATCTCAGTCCGCCGAAAACGCGATACGGAAGCGCGCGGGCCAATAATACTTGTTCGATGGCTCGCGATTGGGCATTGGTGCGATATAAAATAGCAAAGGTTCGTGGCGGATTTCCTTCGGTCTCGTCAGAAATAATCTGGGTCTGAATTTTTTCTCCCACCCACTCGGCCTCATCCTCCTCATCCCCCGCTTCGTACAGTTGCACCAAAGGACCCGGTTCATTTACTGGCCGCAACGTTCCCTTCGCTGCTTCAAGACGAATCGTATTTTTTGCAATCAATTCAGAGGCTACGCCCAAAATATTTCCCGAAGAACGGTAGTTATCTTCCAAAACAACAATTAAACTTTCCGGCCAGTCTTTGGGAAAATCCAAAAAAATATGTATGTTCGAACCGCGGAAACTGTAGATTGTTTGATTCTGATCGCCGACGACGCTCAAGTTTTTAGATTCGCCGGCCAAAAGTTTAATGAGGTCGTACTGAATGTTATTAATGTCCTGGTACTCATCAACCATGAGATGGGTAAAACGGCGGCGATATTTCTCTAACACCGCCGGCTGTTCTTTGAAAAGCCGCACCACTTTCTCAAGCAAGTCATCAAAGTCAAAAGCATTTTGACTCATGAGCGAGGCTTCGTATTCTTCGTAAGCTTGGAATAACAGCTTCTTATCGGTTCGGGGACTTTCGGAAAAATCTTCCGCTCGGGCCATGCCGTTTTTGATGCCGGCAATTACTTCGCCAATTTCGCCCGGCATCAGTTTCGGTTTTTCGTTGGCGTATCGCTTGGCAATTTTTTTGATGATGCTCCAGCTGTCGCTATCGTCAAAGATGGAAAAATTCTTCTTTCGTCCAAAAGCGGGGGTTTCGTAGCGAAGAATCTTGGCGCCGAGCGAGTGGAAGGTTCCAATATAGCCGCGCGGGAAAGTTCCAAGAATTCTCATCCTGTTTTCGTACTCACTATCCACTATTCCCTTTACCCTATCCACTATTCGCCCAGCCATCTCCTTGGCCGCTTTGTTCGTAAAAGTAATGGCACAAATCCGCTCTGGCGAAACGCCAGTTTGCAAGAGATGAAGGTATCGGTGCGTCAGGGTATGGGTTTTTCCAGTTCCAGCGCCAGCCACGATCAAAAGAGGCTTCGATGGCGCTTCAGCCGCCCGTTTTTGATTAGGATTCAAAGACATGTGTTTAGAGCATATGGGAGACTTCTATTCATTGCAATTGTGGAGTGGTTATATACTATTAAGACAGCAAGGAGGTTTCATGTTGAGACTAAAGGAGCTTAAAAAAGTTCTCAGACTTCAGCGAGTAATCGGTAGTAATGATGGAGCGTGCTTTGGCACATCCGATCCAAGCCGACTCCGCCCTTCTTCGCCAGAACCTCGACAAAAACAGCAACCGGAGTCCTGTCCTCATCCGAAAGCACCCACTTGGTTTACGATCGTGGTGCTGGGCAGAGAGGATACCTACACCTCAGCCAGCTTTTGCCCTTCTTGTCTTGAGGCACACCTCAATCGATTCAGCACTCCATGTGGACTATGCGGTGAGCCCATTACTCCGGGACAACGCGTTGAGGGAACGAGTAAGGGATACGCCCATAGCTTTTGCGGTAAAAGTGCTGGAGGGTATCTGGGGGTATGGACTGAAAAAGGTCTCGATACTTCCGCGCTCGATCGTTACTGACAGCCAACTACTACGTCGCTCTCTCATCATGAGCGACTTTTTAATTCAAATAGCTTTGGATATCTTTCAGAATCACATCGCTCGCCACGGAGTAAGAAATCGTGCGGTTGTTGGAATCCTCGGCCATAATGAGACCGATCACATAGCCGCGCCAGAAAACGGGAGAACCGGATCGGCCGGAGGAAATCTCCATTTTTGTTTTAAGGTAAAGCGGCGTGGCGGCGTAATACTGATCGCCATAAAAGACATTACTCAACGTACCAACACTGCCAGTTAAATAAAATGTTTCGAATGAACTCCCCTGTCCGCGCGAGACATCGCCCGGGAAACCATAGGTGATTACTTGGTTATTCGTAATCTGATAATTTTTTGTGGGAAGCAGTTTCACCGTCGGGAAGGTTGCAGGTAATGAGGAGACGCCAAACGTTGGTCCCTCGGGAGTGAGTCCGGTTATACGGAGAACGGCGAAGTCGGCAAAGGTCACTTCGTTTGCTGATAGGCCAGGGCGATTATGAATGTAGGTTGGTTGGAGTACATAGGCTAAAACAGGAACTTGGGTTAAAGGATTAAATGTTTGAATCTGACTTTTTGTTGGCAACACGCTTCCTTTGGGAACATTTCCACCGCGACAACTTTCTAATTTATAGTGGATCGTGACCGGATATGTTTTTCCGCCAATCGGCACGTTTTGGATCTCATCGGGCCAGGAAACAAGATGACGGTTGGTCAAAACATAACCGCGCGGATTGATAATCACGCCCGATCCTTTTCTCTCGGTGTCGCCTTGATAGACGCTACCAGTCGTCGGGTCGGTGAAGCTGTAGTTAAAGGAGCATAAAATTCCCATAATGCTTTGAGCATCAACGAACTGCTCGGGCGGAATCGTCGGCAGTGTTGTCGTCGGAATTGAAATTATATTTAACGATGAGGTGGCCACGACCGGCTGAATGGGCGGCGTGATGATTGCGACGGGCGGTTTGATGGTAGGTTGCGGAGTAACGACCCGTAGCGAAGTCGTTGTTTTCGCTGTCGTTGTTACTTGTCCCCCGCCAATTATGACAGGTACTGCTTGTGGCTGAACGGCAATCGGATTTTGTGTCTCGGGCGCGAGCGAGTCGGTTTTTGGAAGATAACGAGTGATCAAACCAGGACGGATCAGGATCGTCACGAAAAGAATAGTCCAAAGAGAAAGGAGGAGAAAAAACTTCTGTTTCATAGTTAGAGCATATCTCAAAATCCTCTTTCATTACACACCAGAACCCATCTCAAAAATATATCCGGCCGCGATAGAGGAGAATTTTCTGGAAGACTAGGAATGACAACGAAGCTGTGCCTTAAGGCACAGCGAGGAGGAAATGACACCGTCTTCCAGAAAATTCTCCCTATCCGTTCGGTTCCAAGAGTTTTGTCCGTCACCTTTGTTACTCCTCGGAGCCTAGGCTCTGGCCTATGTCTCCTCGCCTGCCGGCAGGCAGGTCGTGTCGTGGTGAGCGGACAAAACTCAAAGGAACGCGGCGGAGCTATTTTTGAGATGGGTTCTAGCGAGAGATTCGAGCGAGAACTGATTTCTCTGACAAAGGAATAGTTGATCTATTTCAAGGAAGAGAAATCAGTTCGCAGCCGAAGATATTGCTTTTGTGTAGAATACGGGGTTTTGAGATATGCTCTAGCTACTACGTTTTTCGGCCCAAGAAAAATTCACGCCGGCAATGATCCCCCGTCGCGCTTCATACCTCAACTATTTTATCCAATCTAATCTATATTCTCTTATTCGCGCGAATAAGAGAATAGTAAGTCAAAGGTGTGAAATAAAATATGAAATTGTTTAAAATTAGGCCACTTCACTTTGATAGCAAGTCTCGCAGTAGACAATTTCTGGACGATCAGGCGCGTAGGAGGTTTGGAAAGTGTTCGGACATTTCTCTTTTCCGTGAGAATGCGCCGATTGATTTTTATATGATTCGTTTTCGGACTGAGCGCCGACACACTGACACGGGCGGGGGTAAAGACGAGGAGGGTTTACCCGGGCCCATCGTTCTTGATACCGACAGTTCGGACAGTGTTGTGGTAAAGGAAATTGAAAACGACGTAGAAGATCTAATTCGGCAGAGACAATACGAAATGCTTTTCGGCATCCTACGCACTCGATCACTTCTTGAATAATAGAATCTTGTATTTCGGCAATAGTATCGGGGAGGTCTTTTCCCTTGATCGTAATCGTGTAATTTTTTGGTTGAGCTTCGTACCACGAGAGACCCATCTCTTCCGCTTCTTTGCGAGACAGCGGGAAGTAGCCCGCGGCATATGTTTCGTTATAGCCAAATAAAGAAAGGCTTGGCGGAAAATACTCTCCATAAGGATATGCACGTCCCAACGAATCAGCGTAAGGCTTTTCGTTCATGTCGCTTATTATCCTTTGTCGCAATGTTTCGTATTCCTCTTTTGAATATTGCTTATTCAGGATGCAGTACTGTTTGTTTCGTATGTTGGCACAGCCGAACATATACGACGAGGAAAGTGTGGCCATAGAGTATTCAATATCGTGAACATTCGGCCAAGTTTGAAATGAAAATTTTATATTGTCAGCTCCTTCTCCGGCGGTCATTGTTTCATAAATTCTCTGGGCTCCATTTCCCCACAAGGTGTAATCGTAAGAATCTTTTACTCCCGGCATAGTCATAATCTGACAGTATCGTGAGTCTTCTGTTCCTTCGCTCACCAAGTACATATCTTTCGCATTCTTCGCGCCATAGACATAGTCCCCTGTTGTGTTCGCGTTACGCAGTGAGTGACTGAATTTATGTGGGTAAGATAACCAAAAAGTTCGCGCCTTCTGCTTTAATCGCATGATACTTTCTCGTGACCCAAGATTAAACTCTTTTATTTTTCTCTCGTACTCATCTTTTGAGTACGGCTGGTTAAAAATATGATACTGCTTGCTCCGCAGACCAATGCAACCAAAGCAGTTGGAACAGCCGATGCAATCTTTGGAAAATGAAACATCGTGGCAACTGTCGCAATCTTCCGAGTAGAATAGCCGGTACGAGTTGCCACAATTAATAACTTCGTAACATAACTCCGCTTTTTCAAAAATAGTCGTATCCATCGAGTCTTTAATGTGGAGCAGGACTTCGGAGTACAGTACGTTTTCACACTCATCAGCAAGAAAGATTAAGTAGCAATTTTTCGCGGTAGCCGCATGATTAATATATTCAGAATTGACGAGCGTGGGGTAGTTGGCTTCCAATGCCATCTGAGGAGTTGCTTCGTTTAACTCTTTGAGTTGTTCAAAAAACGGTTTTGTCGGATCGTACTCCCGCGCATACTCACCTCCGTCCAACTTGTCGCTCCACCAACATGGATCACAGTAAACCGTCAGCTTACTGTCGGCCGGATACATAGCAATAATGCTTTTCTTGCAGAGATCACAAGTTCTTCTATAAAGCTCACGATTATTCATAAACAGTAGTCGCCGCTGAAAGCGGCACATCGGACACCAGGTCGGTGGCGGCACAGCCATCTTTTTGTAGAAATCAAAATCTCGCGGTTCGATCGTGAACTGCTGCTTGCAGTTCTGACATTGTTTTTCTTCGCTCATATTTTTACTTGTCCGTCCGTAGCTTTCTTGTCCGTCGAAGCTTTAGCGAAGTCGGAAGCGAAGGAGGACAGTTCTGACAGGCTTGCACTGCCTGCCCAGCCAGGGAGCTTGCCGAAGTGGATTTGGTCTCAGAATTCATTACCCATATTCTACCCCACTCTTCTTCATAATAAAAAACCGCGCATCTCGCTTGAGATGAGCGGTTAATAGTAGATGTAATTGTCTTCGTAATCTGGCGGATAGTAATAATCCGACCAGTCAGAATCGCTTTCGAGATAGACGCCCAACTCGAAAAAATCGAAACCAACAGATTCCTGAAGCTCAATCAGAGATCTCTTTTCTTGCACGGTGATACGATCCTTCACAGATCCAGGACGTCGCCGTCGATTGCAACAATGCTGGCAACTGCAACGTTTTGGTTGCTCCCTCAGCTGAATGACTCGACGATGTCCCCAGCTTTGCCAATGCATTTTGGAACGACGCTTCTCTTTTAGACCCGCGATGCGTCGACGAAGTGCCCTCTGAGAATTTTCCCTCACAACGACCTCCCACAAAAAGACTTCTAATTTTTTAACAAGAAATATAAAAACTGTCAAATTGTACCAAGTTACTCTTCGCGGATGCGACAACTAAGGGCTTCGGCGATTGATAATGAGAATGTTTTTTTCTACTTTGAACTAATAGAAATCTTTACTCGGGCGTCGAGCGCACTGGCAACTTTGTAGAGAAAAGACAAACTTGGATTGTATCTCCCCGACTCGAATCGGGAAATAGCTTCCTGCTGAGTTCCTATCTTGCGCGCGAGTTCTCGCTGACTCATATGCTTGGCAAGCCTGGTTTTTATGAGAAGGGCAATGATCTCAAATTCAGGGCCCAGTTCTTCATATGCTCGTCGCACCCCAGGGTTTTTGAGCAGTTCTTTTTTAAATTGCGGATAACTTTTCATGATGAATAGAACATAACATATGTGTTATCTCCTTTCAAGGAGTCTATATTTCTTCTCAGCCACTTTCATTTCTTTTTGTGGTAAGCGTTGGGATTTCTTAATAAATCCATGAAGGAGTACCGATGTGTCCCGATGAAAGGCATACAATATTCTAATTTCTTGTTCGCCATGTGTCCTCAGCTCGAAGAGATGTCGAGTTTCATGCAAACGATTTTTGATTTCATGTGGAAAACGATTGCCTGGAACTACCCATTGGGCGAACACCTCTCTATCGGGTTCCGAAGTTATGGCTAAGCGCACCCTTGAAAGGCAGATGTGATCAAAATATAGAATCAAATTTAAGATCTCTCGGCTGACTGCCAGGCCAGTTCGAAGATCGATCGAAAAGAGCGAGCCACATCTTCACTTTCGATCGTAAGAGCAAATCGCTTCTTGAAAGAAAAGATCGCTACCTTGTGTCCGTAAATAAAGTTGTCAGTCAGAAACTTGTACTCTACGGAAGTAAACCGCACCTCGTAGTTAGGCAAGTTTTTCAGTTGATTCAAATAGAAGTGGTTTTTGTCTTGAGCGTAAGCAATTTCACGCACCGCCATTGTTCTTTTCTTGAAAGCACTGACAAAAAGTTCGTAAGACTCAGAAAAATCCTGGGGTATATCCTGAAGAGAGAAGAAGGTTAAGAGTTCCCTAGTTCGGGTGGCGGCAATTTCCTTATAAATACTCATCATTCCTTCCCGCGTATCAAAAAATTGAATGGCTGGTTTGGCGGTTTGCATACGGTAGAACGCGAGGAGTTCAGGCAATGACTTTTGCAACAACTGGGTTTTTCTTCCGAGTTCTTCTTCTAGCCGCTCTGGGGAAAGCGCGAGAAATAGCTTCTTTTTTTCTCCAGGCACCAGCGCGGTCAGTCCTTTATTTGCCAGTTCATCAAGAATGAGGTACAGCGTAGGTCGTTTCAGTTGAGTAATTCTGGCGATCTGAAGAACCGACGAGGGTCCATTCTGAAGAAGGGCAAGATAAACCTTGGCTTCATTGCCTTCAAGTCCTAACTCTCTTAACACTTGAATTGTCTCCATAGGGGGAATATAGTATTTCTTCTAAAAGTGTCAAGTTTTATGACAACTTGTAAACTTATTGCAAAAAGCCTTGTTTAATATGGGTTTTTTAAGTACACATAAGTCATGTACTTTGACTGATGATTGTTTTAACGTACCGTGTACGTAGCTCTATAGAGGACAAGGAGATAAAATAATGAAAGGGATTAAAGAGGTGGTATTGGCCTTGGTCCCGATATTGGCGTTTTTGGCAATTCTTTGGCTCATGCTCTTGAGCCTGAAAGCTGAAGAAGCTCACTGCCAGATTCTTACGACAGCGGAAACCTTGGGATCGGGAAAGCAGGCTGTCCTTCTCACCGAGAACCACCAGTTCGTTGATGGGGTTCACTTGAACGTCGCTTATGTCCAATACATCCGAGGGCTCAGTGACCGTTTCGATCTCTACCTGATTGCGGGTGAAACGAACGTAAAAAAGAAAGCTCAAGCTTGGCTTGGAATTGGTGGAAACTTTAACCTTTTTCAAGTACAAGGTTTTGACACGTCTCTTTTCAACACTATTGCTCTGCCGATCAATGCCCGAGATCAATCCTCGACAGTTCTCTTGAATACGGCTTTTGTCATAAGTCGTGGATTCGAGAAGTTGACACCCTATGCAGGAGTGAGCGCTCTTGTTCCGATCGGAGCAAGAAATCGAGGATTCTTCACGCCAATCCGAGAAGAGGTCAATGTTCCCTTGGGAATCTTTGTTCCTTGGAGACAGTGGGGAGTCTTTCTTGAAGGTGATGTTGGGCACCTTAGCGCTGTAGGAGTTGGCATCTCTTACGGATTTTAAGGGAAGACGACGCCAGACCTAAATGAAAGGTCTGGTTTTTTTACTTTTCTTTCTGTTTAATCGAAATTATCACAGCTGCCTTCTTGTGGCATGCCAGGCCGACAATCGTTCTGTCAGTCTTCAGTATCTCGCTCCTCGCGGATATGGTAGCTAAAAGCCTCGGCGATCGATAGCGAGAATAAAACTTTTCTACTTTGAACTAATAGAAATCTTTACTCGGGCGTCGAGCGCACTGGCAACTTTGTAGAGAAAAGACAAACTTGGATTGTATCTCCCCGACTCGAATCGGGAAATAGCTTCCTGCTGAGTTCCTATCTTGCGCGCGAGTTCTCGCTGACTCATATGCTTGGCAAGCCTGGTTTTTATGAGAAGGGCAATGATCTCAAATTCAGGGCCCAGTTCTTCATATGCTCGTCGCACCCCAGGGTTTTTGAGCAGTTCTTTTTTAAATTGCGGATAACTTTTCATGATGAATAGAACATAACATATGTGTTATCTCCTTTCAAGGAGTCTATATTTCTTCTCAGCCACTTTCATTTCTTTTTGTGGTAAGCGTTGGGATTTCTTAATAAATCCATGAAGGAGCACTGCCTCCCCACCATAGAAAGCATAGAAAATTCTGATTTCCTGCTGGCCGCGCACGCGAAGCTCAAAAAGATGTTTACTCACTTTTTTGCTATGCGGCAAGCTAAATTTATGACCGAACACCTGGAGGAGATCAATAGTGCGAAGGACTCGAACCATTATTTCTTTATCAAGTGTTGAAATAAATCTTTCAACTTTTGCATCAAAAATCTTAACGTTCATGGGACGGTTATTTTCTGCGATGCCGTGTCCAGACTACTCCTCTCTAATTCGGTAGCTAAAAGCTTCAGCGACGTGGGGTAGATCCACAATTGTTTTCTCTTCGAGGTCGGCAATGGTGCGGGCGGTTTTTAATAAACGATAGTAGCCGCGGGGTGAGAGATGGTGTTTTTTCAAAGAGGACATAAAATCTTTGGCTGCTGGGGTGAGCGGCACAAACTCGTCGACAAGTTTCGAAGACATTTCGGAGTTTACATGAATAGGAAGCGCGCGGAATCGTTCTTTTTGGACTTCGCGAACTTTTTCGACCGCCGCTCGAATACAGGGCGTTTCTTTGGGTCGCTCCCCTCTCTTTTGCAGTTCGTCGATGGCGACGCGCGAGACCTTCACCTGTAAATCAATCCGGTCCAAAAGCGGCCCCGAGATTTTTTTCTGATAACGAATAATCTCATAGGCGCCACAACGACATTCTTTTTCTTGATCGCCATAAAATCCGCAAGGACAGGGGTTCATAGCGGCGACCAATGTGAAACGGGCCGGAAAGGACAGTGTCCCTTTGGCGCGCGCGATTGTAACCGAGCCGCTTTCGAGCGGCTGACGAAGTGATTCCAAAGCGCTCCTTTGGAACTCCGGGACTTCGTCTAGAAACAAAACGCCGCGATGAGCCAGACTAATCTCCCCAGGCTTGGGTTGAGGTCCGCCGCCGACCAGGGCAATTAAGGAGGCGGTATGATGCGGCGCGCGAAATGGCCGCTCGGTCACGAGGCCAGGCAAAACAGTGCCGGAAGCACTTCGAATTTTTGTGACCTCAATCGCCTCCTCCAAATTAAGCGATGGCAAGATTCCTGAAAGCGCTTGTGCCAGTAAACTTTTCCCTACTCCCGGCGAACCAACGAGCAAGACATTATGTCCTCCCGCCGCCGCAATAGTTAAGGCGCGTTTGGCATGCTCCTGTCCTTTGATCTCTGAAAAATCAATCTCATTCCCCCGCTCTCGTTCGTGAATTGAAAAAATAGTCGGAGGAAGAATTTCTTTAGCTTCGAGATGCAGAACTAAACTTTGCAGAGTTGGAATCGCGGTAATCGTAAGATTTTTTATGACCGATGCCTCGCGGGCATTTTCTTCCGGCAGATAGAGTTCGGAAAATCCTAAACGCTTGGCCATCTCGGCGATACTTAAGGCGCCGACGATTGGTCGCACCCGTCCATCAAGCGCCAACTCTCCAATGAATAATTTATTCTTTGTTTCAAAAGGCGCAATCTGTTCAGTCGCGCGAAGATAACCGAGGGCTAAGGCCAGATCATATTGCGAGCCAGATTTTTTCACATCGGCCGGCGCGAGATTTACGGTGATGCGGCGATTCTCGCGGTTCGGCGGTTTGACGCCAGAATTTTTTAAAGCGGAGTTCACTCGTTCACGCGCTTCGTTCAACGCCTTGTCCGCGAGACCAACAATAGTAAAAGCATGGAGGCCGACATTTAAATCAACTTCCACTTCGATGAGGCGCGCATCAACGCCTTCAAGCTCCGCGGAATAAACCGTGGCCAGGCTATGAATACTCACCGATTCTTTCCGGAGAAAGAAATTAAATTAAGCGTGTCCTTTTTTACACTCAGCGCACAGGATTGATTCCGGCGCAGCTTGGAGAACTTTCTCATCAATTTCATTTCCACACTCTTCGCAGATACCGTAAGTGCCGTTTTCAATTTTTTCCAGGGCCTCGTCAACTTGATTCAAGCGCTCGCGCAAAGTGTCGCCAACGGAAAGTTGGTTTTCCAGTTCTTCGGCTTCGTCAGCCTCGCCATCCAAGTCCTCTACACCCTCGCCAAAATCAGGCGATGTTCCTTGCTTCTCCACCTCGTCTGAAAGTTTTTTCCGCTCGATCTCAAGAATCTGTTTATATTTTCCTACCTTTTCCGTGCTTAGCATACGTACCATTCTATAAGTGAGTTTATGAAAAAGCAATTTAAACGCCAGGAAGGGGATCAGTTTTTCTAAGAAGAGTATATACGACCTTTTTGTCCAAACATTTTGCACTGCCTCGTCTGGGCGACAAACATATTTGTGTATCATAGGAAGGAGTAATATAGTTGTCAACTATTAACAACTATGTGCTATATTACCATAGAGAATCAGCTTCCTATTCCGGCAATGTTGCCGTATATACTTTTGACAAACACTTTTGTTTATCAAAACTAGAATGTTTAGCGCTAAACATTCCAAAAGTACGAATCTGTGGATAAAATGTTTAGCGACAAACATTTTACTCATAAATAGCCACCAAAAAGACTCCATATATAGAAGAATTGTTTAGCGCTAAACAATTTGTCCAAAAACAGGAACTTTTTGAACACTCAATATTATAAGAATGTTTAGCGACAAACATTATAGGCTCAATCGAATGGCTCATTCGATCGATCGAGCCATTAAAATGTTTAGCGCTAAACATTTTATCCCCAGATATTGGCATGAAATTGTTTAGCGCTAAACATTTTGAACATGAATGAACATCTGGAAATCGGCAAGATTGGTGAAGATCTAGCTTGCCGTATTATTGCCGGAAAGAAATACCTAGTAATAGAGCGGAATTTTCGTACTCCCTTCGGAGAGATTGATATTATTGCCGGATATCGGCAAGAATTAGTCTTTTTTGAGGTTAAAACCTTGATAAACAAAAGTGTTTATCAGCTTACCCCAGAGGACAACTTGACGGTTAGTAAGCTTAGAAAGTTACGAAAGACCTGTCTTTGGTTTGCCAACAAGCATCCAGAGCACTTCATGGATAAGACCGGATGGAGAATTGATCTTCTAGCCCTCTCTCTTCAAGACGACATTTGTAGATATAAACACTACAAGAACATTGGGTAAATCCTGCGCCCCGTTTGCTCCGTAGAGGAGTCTCGTTCTGGCTTGCCGCTACGCCCCTCAGATCGTGGCGAAAAAAAACAAGCCGGAGCCTTTGACAAGATGGCTACTTATGATAATGTAGATAAGGTCGATAGTGTCATCCGCTTAGAAGCGGATTTTTTAAATAAAAGACTTCTCGACAGTGAACTTAATCCCGTTAGAAGCCGCGATCGCTTCTGCGAGATGAGGATAGTAATAAAAATTTAATAGTCGAATTAATTATAAAAGAGCAGATTACATTGATCGCGATCTGCTTCTAACGGGATGAATCTAAAAGATCTTGGAAAAGCAATTCAGCAGGTCGCTGACGAGAAGGGGCTTTCAGCTGATAAAGTACTTGAGGCTGTCGAAGCGGCGATTGCTTCGGCATATAAAAAAGAATATGGGAAAAGGGGAGAGGTGATTAAATCCAAACTTGATCCAAAAAGCGGCGAGATGTCTTTCTCACTCGTTAAAATTATTGTTGATGAGAGCACGGTGCGTATGGTCGAGGAGGGGGAAGAGCCGGAAGTATATGAACCGCGACGGCGCGATGATGAAATACTTTCCGAAGAAGATCATTTGCCCCGCTATAATCCGGAGCGCCATTTGATGATCGAAGATGCCAAAAAAGAATTTCCAGGAAAAAAATTTGAGCTTGGTGAAGAGGTAACATTTCCGCTTGAGTTGCACGAAGATTTTGGCCGCATTGCGGCGCAGGCCGCGAAGCAGGTTATTTTACAGCGTCTTCGCGAGTCGGAGCGCGATTCTATTTTAAACGAATGGCGAAACAAGGAAGGACAAATTGTGAGTGGTGTGGTTCAGCGCTTTGAGCGGGGCCATGTCTATATCGATCTTGGCCGGGCAGTTGGCGTTATGTTTGCCAACGAATCAATTCCAAATGAACACTACCGACCGGGCGAACGGTTGCGATTTTTGGTTTTGGCGGTTCAGGAAGACACGCGACTGCCGGGAATTATTCTTTCGCGATCACATCCGAATTTTGTGAGCAAGTTGTTCGAGATGGAAGTTCCGGAAATTTCGGATAAAACGGTGGAGATAAAATCCATCGCTCGCGAAGCGGGGAGTCGTACGAAAATTGCCGTTGCGTCACATGTCGACGGCGTTGATCCAGTTGGTGCTTGTGTTGGTCAGCGAGGAACGCGCGTCATGGCGGTAAACAACGAACTTGGTCAGGAAAAAATTGATATTATCGAGTGGTCGGAAGATCCGGAGAAATTTATCGGCAGTTCGGTTTCTCCAGCCAAAGCCAAGAGCGTTGAGATTTTGCCGCGACGCGAAGCGAGAGTCTATGTGGCTGACGATCAGTTAAGTTTGGCGATTGGCCGAGGCGGGCAAAACGTCCGACTGGCGGCGAAGCTGACCGGCTGGAAGATTGATGTACGTTCGCAGGCTCGACCAGAAGAAGAGCAGGAAGGGGGTACTGCTGGAGACCTTGAGGCGACGGCCGCTCCGGAAGGAGCCGATGTTCCGCCAGACGAACAGGATGATTAGGCACTGATAACTAATAAAGGACGAAGAATTAATAACAAATAATCCCGACGTATAATTTAAAATAGTCGAACAAAGAAGTCGGGATCCCGACCGTAGCGTCGGGACTAACCACTGAAACAATATGTCATTACATAATGTACCAATAGGGGAGAAGGCGCCGGAAAAAGTAAATGCAATTATTGAAATTCCGAAGGGAAGCCAGAACAAGTATGAGTTTGATGAGAAGCTGGGAGTAATCAAACTTGATCGGGTGCTTTATTCGCCATTTCACTATCCTGTCGACTACGGTTTTATCCCGGAGACTCGCTCAGAGGATGGTGATCACTTGGATGCTTTAGTGCTCGGCAACGATCCTTTATTTTCTGGGTGCCTTGTGGAGATTCGTCCGATTGGCATGTTGAAGATGATTGATTCGGGAGAGCGAGATTCAAAAATTTTATCTGTACCGACAAAAGATCCGCGATTCGAGACAATTAAGGATTTAGCCGATGTGGAAAAATATAATCCGCACCTTTTGAAGGAAATTGTGCACATGTTTGAACACATGAAGGATTTACAGGGAAAGAAAGTGGAAGTGGAAGGTTGGGAGAATGCCGAAGTTGCGAAGAAAGAAATTCTTGATGCAATGGAGATGTTCAAGAAAGAATCGAAGTAAAGAATCTAAAGATGTAAACAGTCGAAAAAAAATTATCTTATAACCTATGAATTTAATTCCAACAGTTATTGAAAAAGCCCAGTATGGCGAGCGAGCCTACGATATATATTCGCGTCTCTTAAAAGAGCGCATCGTGTTTTTGGGCGGACCGATTAACGACGCAGTGGCGAATACGGTTATCGCCCAGCTTTTATTTCTCCAGCACGAGGATCCGAAAAAAGATATTCAGCTCTATTTGAACACGCCGGGTGGATCGGTCACGGCTGGACTTGCCATCTATGACACCATGCAACACGTGAAGCCGGATATTTCCACAATCTGTGTCGGTATGGCCGCTTCGATGGGCGCGGTCTTGCTTGCTGCCGGCGCCGATGGCAAACGCATGACCCTGCCGAACTCCGAAATTTTGCTCCACCAGGTGATGGGTGGCGCCGAAGGTCAGGCGACCGAAATTGAGATTGCAGCGAAGCAGATCATCCGGGTGAAGCATCGGTTGAACGAAATCTTGGCCAAACATACCGGAAAGAAGCTAGATAAGATTGAGAAAGATACTGATCGTGATTTTTGGATGACCGCCGAAGAGGCCAAAGAATACGGACTTGTTGATGAAATTATCAAAAAGCGAAAATAAACAGTCATTTTATTTTTAAGCCATCATCTACGTCGTTACGGTTTCCCCGCCTAGACTACGGACGGGCAGGCACTCCGCCAAAGCTTCAGTGAGGTGACCAAGTCTCGTAGCTAATGGTTCTAAAAGTTAAAGAGAAAAGCCGCCGCTTTCGAGAAGCGGCGTTTCTGTTACAATAAAGCCACATGCAGACCCCATATTAAGAATTCATTTCTACGAACCATGCCAACATTTTCGACTGCAAAGCCCTCATCCTTCCTCAAAATAGTGTTACTATTCCTTTGTCAGGCTTCGGGCTTTTCGCTCGAAACTCTTGCAGGTCGTAACGAAAGCAATTTTTAATATGAGGTCCAAAGAAGAAAAAATCAAAGATCTATTGGAGCGAGGCGTGGAAGGGGTGATCAAAAAAGATGTTTTGGAGAAACAGCTTCACGGCACGAAAAAATTGCGTATCAAGTTTGGCATTGATCCCACCGCGCCAGATCTCCATCTTGGCCACGCGGTGGTCTTACGAAAACTGCGCGCTTTTCAGGATTTAGGGCACAAGCTGGTTTTAATCATCGGCGACTTCACGGCCCAGATTGGCGATCCAACGGGAAAAAATAAAACCCGACCACCACTTACGGAGAAGGAGATTAAGGCCAATCTCAAAAACTATTTAAAAGAAGCAGGGAAGATCATTGATATCAGGAAAGCGGAGGTTCATTACAATAGTAAGTGGCTCAAAAAACTGCAGGGGAAGGAACTGGTGCATCTTTTGAGTTTGGTCAGTGTTCAGCAGATGATCGAGCGCGATGACTTTTCAAAACGCCTCAAAGCAGGGGAGACAATTCGTATTCACGAACTCGTCTATCCGATTATGCAGGGATACGACTCGGTTGTGGTCAAAGCCGATGTGGAGTGCGGCGGCAATGATCAGACGTTTAACTTGCTCACGGGGCGGACACTGATGGAGAAGTTTAATCTTCCGCCACAGAATGTTTTCATCACGCCGCTTCTCGAGGGCTTGGATGGTGAGAAGAAGATGAGCAAGTCATTGGGGAATTATATTGGTTTAACGGAAAGTGCGGATTCAATGTTCGGGAAAATTATGTCCTTACCGGATCGTTTGATGAAAAAATATTTTGAACTATGCACCGATCTTTCCGAAATCAAAATAAAAGAATATGTAGGCGGTTCGCCGCGGGATGCCAAAGTGACGTTAGCTCGTGAGATTGTGGCTTTATATCACGATAAGAAAAAAGCTGCGGTAGCTGAGGAAAAGTTTGATCGAGTATTTTCTAAGAAAGAAATTAGCGAAAAAGACTATATCGCCCTCTCGGAAATTTCCGGCGGGAATAATGTGGTCTATGTGGTCGAGAGTGGCGTGGCGAAAAGTAATAGCGAAGCGCGCCGACTCATTCAGCAAGGCGGGTTAGAAGTGAATGAAAAAAAAGACACCAGTCCTTATAGCAATCCCAAGAAGGGAGATGTTTTGAAAATAGGGAAACGCCATTTTTTCCGGATTAAGTAATATTGAATACCCTTCGACTACGTTCCTTCAGTAAACTCAGGACAAGTCAGGGTTATTTTCTGTCGCGTTGCGACAGAAAATGAACTACCACGGCGTTACCGCCGTGGTTTCCCATACAGCTCAAGCTGCGCTTGTCCGCCTGTCATTGCGAGCAAAGCGAAGCAATCTAGATTGCCACGTCGTCCGACAATTGCCGGACTCCTCGCAATGGGCATATTAGTCAGAAATGTGTGCTATTCTACCCCGATCTGTAGAGGAAAATACGACTGGATATGCGTATAGGTCACCTAGTGCAATTCTCTCCGATTAAAGTGGTTCAATCACTTTTCTCAATAACCGAGATTCTATCAGCATACATCTGATCTCCAGCACACATTTCTGACTAATATGCCCGCAATGACAATACGGATATGCCCCGTATCCACGGCCTCACGGCCGTGGTTTTGGCATGGAACTTTGGCATATAAAAAAGACTCGCCTGCGGACAGGGGAGTCTTATGATGTTAGGAAAGAGCTCGAGAGGCACGCACGATCTCCTCAAGCTTTTGAGCTGCTGTTCCCAACTCGATTGTTTCACGAGCCAGGAAAAGCGCATGACGGAGAGTGCACTGTCTCGCGACCGAAAGAGGTAGAGCAGCATTCAAGAGTATCATATCGAGGGCTGTTCCTTCTTTGCCCTTGAGAACCTTGAGGATCAGATCGGCTGATCCTTCGGGATCTTTTACTTGGACATCGTTTGGGATTCCGTGGGAGATCCCCGTTTCCTCCAAGTAGATGTAGTAACTCTTCTTTTCTGCTGCTCCAATTTGTCGTACGCACGTTGCTGACCCGACGGATACTTCGTCCATTCCATCAAGCGCGGTGACCGCAAGACCGACCGATCCCTCGGAAAACAGAGCATCGCTATAAAGAGAGAGTTGTTCTTGGAATTTACCCGCCACTCCCAATATGCGATACGGTCTTGCAGGATTGGGGAGGAAAACAATCTGGTTGAAAATCGTGGCCACTCCCAGATCCTGTCTCGCCTCCGAAATATATCGCATGTTCGGATGAAAGCGAGGAGCATAGAGAAATGCAAATCCTGTTCTTCGAAAACACTCGATGATGGCTGCTGGCGAGAGATCAATGTTTACCCCAAGTAGCTTGAGAACGTCAGCCGCCCCAGATTTCGAGGAGAAACTTTTACTGCCATACTTCGCCACACCCACGCCTGCCGCCGCGAGCACAATGGCCGCCGCCGTGGAGACGTTGAATGGCTTGATTCCGGAGCCGCCTGTGCCACAGACATCGAAAGCCGGACGGGGAAGCGTGATGGTTCGCATACCAGCACGAACAGCCTGATAGGCGCCCCACCAACGATCCTTCGTTAGTGGTTCGTTGTTCCAGGTCAACAAGATTTTGCGAATCTCGTTCGTCGGCATTTCGCCAGACATCATTTTACTGACGGTGGCGTATGTCCCGAAATCGAACGGACGATTCTCTCTTGCCCATAGATCAACCGGATAACTTATTCTGTTCACCCCGCACCCTCCTTCTGGCTGTAAAAAGCCCCACTGCTGTTTCTCAAAATAACAGGGGGACTACGAGTGTGTCAACGATGTCTAGAACCCATCTCAAAAATATATCCAGCCGCGATAGAGGAGAATTTAGAGGAAAACAAGAAATGACAACGAAGGTGTGCCCTGAGGCACAGCGAGGCGGAAATGACACCGGCTTCCTCTAAATTCTCCCTATCCTTCGGTTCCAAGAGTTTTGTCCGCCACCTTTGTTACTCCTCGGAGCCTATGCTTTGGCATATGTCTCCTCGCCGTGCCGTGGTAGGCGGACAAAACTCAAAGGAACGCGGCGGAGCTATTTTTGAGATGGGTTCTAAGGATTTTTCCGGACAACCACGATAGTGCATTTGGTAACCAAGGCGGCCACGGCGCCAATAGCGGCGAGCGTAGGGAGAAGGAGGGCACCAACGGCACCAAGCGTGAGGGGAATTTCGATCACCGAGTCGCCTGCTTCGTTTTTGATAATAATCCGGCGAGCATTGCCCGCTTTGATGATCTCCTTAATTTTAGCCATCACCTCGTCGCCCGAGATGACGAACTCCTCAGTTTGTTCTTGTTGATTATTAGTCATATTGGATTTGGATTGTTTTTGCGCGCGGTTCAACAATAATTTTGGCTGGTGAATTGATCGTCTCTAGTTTGTGAATCGCTTATACCCATTCCAATAATGAAGCCAGTCCAGAAGGTTAGAACGAAAACCACAATTGCAAGTAGTTTCGAATATCAGGTTACTTTGTTCCATTCGATTTTCATATAAGTAGTATGGTTAAAAAGCGTAAAAAATCTTTTTATATCGCACGCTCGAAAGGAGTCGAGTGCATACGCGAATGAGTACGAATGAGATCAAGATATAGAGAGGGGCAATTATCTCATACAATGCAACAACACCAAGACCAAGGGCCACGGAGCTTTCTACAATGTCAGATACAAGCCATGTATTAACGTAAACTATATCTCCAGTCACTTTTTTATGTTTTGCTTTAATCATGCAGAGCCAGAGAATGTCTGTTGCTCGGTAAAATCCAAATGCAAAAAGAAAATAAGATAAGCTTTGTTGTGCTGAGAATACGAGGAGAAACATGCTGAAAATAATAAGTGTATGAAGTACGATGTCGATCTCAAGGCCCAGCGTGTATTTCTTGGCTGCTGGATTGTAATCAATCCAATAGTCAACAAGGTTGAAGTACGCAAAAATAAAAGCGATGTATTGCCACGGTTCTTTTAGTTCTGGCCACCACTGAAAACCTAATCCCAAGACCACTGCTACCATTATATCAATAAACTTCAATTGGAATCCTTGTTGAGACATGATAACACTGTATCACGTCTATAAAGTCGTAGCTATCGAATAAAATTCTACTTCACAGAATTTTCTACAACCTAGCGATTCTCTTTGAACGGGCAAGGGGAAGCTCACGCGCTCGTTTCACTCGCTTCTCAAAACCCAGCGGTTTTAGTGTTTCCGCCTTGGAGAAACTCCCGTTTCCCCATCGCCCCTTCCCGTTCGATTCTTCTTTATCCGGAAGCAACAAATCTGTCCGAAAATGGCAGGTTTTTGCGGTCTCATAAATATAGGCATTTTGGAGTTAGAATTGTGATAAAATATTTGTATGAAGGAAGGATATACCAGATTAATATGTGAGCTTTGTGGCGGAGAACACCTAACAGAGCAACATGTTGATACACTAAAAACAAGTGAGACTTCCCCTGAAACTAAGAGAAAAGCAATGGACAGAGTTATAGATATCCGTTCTCCAGATAATAAGGATATCCTTTTCCATACCCTTGGCTATACTCACCACATCAAGGACAGTCAATTCTTAGGGGGCTTATTTAACACCGAGAAGGCACTTACTACAGGTCTCGTTAGAAAAAAATTTGCAGACCGTATTTCGATGGAGCGAAGTCCATTTGGTCATATGTCTGACTTTGATTATGAAATTTATGCTTACCCACGTAATTTTTATTTGTCTGAAATCACTCATTTTGAACCAATGAGTTGGTCGTTAGTGTTGGATTCAAAAGTAAAAGCTGACAGAGGAGAGCAGGAAGCAAGTATCAAGGGTAGGGTGAAGCCGAAGGATATCCTTGGTATTTCTGTTAGTCATAAAGTTTTCAGCACTAACATAAGGGAGTATTTTGACGATGTTGTCGAATCGCAAGATAGCAGCAGTATTTGGGTATATTTTCAGCAATTAATGATCGTAGCAACGGATTTAAATTTGGAACTTTCTGAAGATGTAATAAGACGCAGACAATCTCTAATGGAACTTTCTAAGAGTGATCTTGTAGGGTCATGGCAATTTATTTCTCAAGAATGTGCGAGTCTTCTTAAGGAAATACTACTTCTTTTAAAAAAGGATGAAAGATTCCACAACATCGGTACGGCGGGAGATTATTTAGCAAAGATTGGAGAGAAATTCAACATGCCAACTTATAGCGAAGAGGCCGGACTCTTGTGGCCAGAGCTGCTAAGCCCCTTAGAGGTCTCAAAGTTTGTTAAGGAACGCACTTCTAAGTAAGCGACAAAAAGGACGGTTGGTCTTACGCAACTATCAAATCTGTACATAAAATCCATTTGACGGCGTATTCGGGTTCTAACATTCTCCAAATTAAAATACCCATCTTGCGATAGGCATTTTAATTTTGACTGAGCGGGTAAGGGGAAGCGAACAAAATTATACTGCGCATAATTTTCTAAAACCCAGCGGTTTTAGTGTTTCCGCCTTGGAGAAACTCCCGTTTCCCCATCGCCCCTTCCCGTTCGATTCCCCTACCATACAGAGAAATAAATTAGCCCAATCACAAGGACTGGACCAATTTATTTTACTCAGAGCGGGTAAGGGGAATCGAACCCCTGTTTTCAGTTTGGAAAACTGAAGTAATGACCATTATACGATACCCGCTTTCACTAAAGTTTCGGCGGGCAAGCCCGCCAAAGTTCATCGATAATAAAGCCTTTTCAATCTATCGCATTTTAGTGTCAGCTTCAATACTTGTATTTTTGGAGGAGATTATGTAGAACTAGAACATATCAAAATGAGCTTTCTGAATGAAATGGATCAGCTTTCCCGGCGCAGCAAAGTTGTCATCGCCTTTGTAGTTATGGTAATTGGCGGAGGCGTTCTCACCTATCTTATGGGCGCATCTCGAGGCGTTTCACCGGCCTTCACCGAAGCCCGGATGCAAGGCGCTTTGATTGCGCAGGGGATCGTTGATATATCAACAAAATCAACTGCGTCTCTTGAAGAAATAAACAAGCTTGATCGGGCGGGGAAATATGCCGAAGCGCTCACGCTCACCAATCAACTGATCGAAAAAAACAAAGAGATAAAAGAACGGGCCATCGCGCTGTCCAAAGAATTGGAAGCAATGACGAAGGCGCTCGAGTCAATTGAATCGGAGCAGGCACGAGATCTGGCTCTTCGTTCTATTAGTAGTCGCCTGGCGATGATCAGCCGTCTCATTCAGTACAGCGACTCTACGGCCAAGCTTCTTGAGACTTTGAAATTACGTTTTTCCGGAGGTTCTTATGGGCAGACAACGAATATCAAAGCGCTCATTGAAGAAATTAACGCGCAGGTGAACGCCATCAATAACTTTGATCGTGAAGCCCGCGATTCTATAAATCAATTCGACACTATAACCAGCGGCGGCGCGAGTTAGTATCTCTTGGCAGGGAGTGGAGAGAGGCAGTACTATTACCGAGAAGCGCCCGTCCCGGCGCGCAATCTATGTAATAACGAAGACGGGATCCCGACACTTGCTGGCGTCGGGATAGCCAACAGACTGGGCCAGTAGCTTAATGGTAAAGCGCCATACTTATAATATGGTGACCGATGGTTCGATTCCATCCTGGCCCACTACTTCACTAAAGTTTCGAAGTGCAGGCACAGTATCCTTGGTTTCTTACCCGTCCGTAGCTTTAGCGAAGGCGGGGATCCCTGCCTGCCGATAGGCAGGCCAAGCGGGCGCACTATCACACACAACTAAAAACTAAATACTCAAAACTAAGGACCGACAGCGGTTTTAAGTTATAAGTTTTCTGTTATTAGTTGCGCCTTACGCGCTGAAGTTGATTGGAGAAATCTTGAACGGTTTCAAGAGAGCATAAAACTGTTCTTATTCTAATGTTTCTTATTCGCATAAAACTACGGGTGTAAGCCCGTAGAGATTCATTTTTAGGCGCCAAACACTGTTGGCTTGATGTGAAACGGTTTCAAAATGGCGTAAAATTGTTCCTGCTCCAACGTTTCTTTTTCCATTAAGGTCTCGGCAATTTTCTGGAGCGCTTTTTTATGTTTCTTCAGAATATCATGGGCGGCGTCATAGGCTTTTTGCATGACGCTCTGAATTTCGTGGTCAATATCCATGGCGGTTTTTTCGGAGTAGTTCTTCTCGGTCGTCATCTCTCGGCCTAAGAAAACCATTTCCTGGGTATTGCCAAAGGTCAGCGGGCCCAAATTACTCATGCCATATTTGGTGACTAACTTGCGAGCCAGCTCGGAAGCTTCTTTGAGGTCGTTTGACGGGCCGGTCGTGGTTTCTCCGAAGGTTAATTTTTCAGCCACAAATCCGCCGAGCGCTACGGCAATATCGGCTAAGAATTGATTTTTTGTTTTGAGATGTCGGTCTTCGGTGGGGAGTTTCATGGTGTAGCCGCCAGCAAAGCCACGACTGACAATAGAAACCTTATGAACCGGGTCGGCATCCTTCAAGGAAGCGGAAACGAGAGCGTGGCCACCTTCGTGATAGGCTGTGATTTTCTTTTCGTTGTTTGAAATAACTCGGTTTTTTCGTTCGGGCCCAAGGATCACTTTTTCGACGGCCGAGTAAAAGTCATCCAGGAGAATTGTTGTTTGGTTTTTCCGACCAGCCAGCAAGGCGGCCTCGTTCATCACGTTCGCGAGATCAGCGCCAGAAAATCCCGGCGTACGCACAGCCACTTTTCGTAAATCAATTTGGGGATCAATCGCTTTTCCGCGGCCGTGAATTTTCAAGATGGCTTCGCGATCGTTAATGTCGGGCATATCCAAAATGACGCGACGGTCGAATCGTCCGGGGCGGAGGAGGGCTGGATCAAGCACATCCGGTCGGTTGGTGGCGGCAAGGACGATCACCTGGGTCTCTCGGTCAAAACCATCCATCTCGACTAATATCTGGTTCAGTGTTTGTTCGCGCTCATCATTGCCACCGCCCATACCGGCGCCGCGCTGGCGACCAACGGCATCGATTTCATCAATAAAAAGAATAGAAGGCGCCGCTTTCTTGGCTGTGGCGAAAGCATCGCGGGTGCGAGCGGCGCCGACACCAACAAACATCTCTACAAACTCTGAAGCTGAAATATGAAAGAAAGGAACGTTCGATTCGCCCGCTGTTGCCCTTGCCAAAAGTGTTTTCCCGGTCCCGGGGAGTCCCACCAGTAAAACGCCGCGAGGAATGCGCGCGCCTAAGTCCAGGAATTTTTTCGGAGCCTTTAAGAAATCAACGATCTCCGCCAGTTCTTCTTTAGCTTCACGGAGACCAGCGACGTCACCAAAAAGAACTTTTTCTTTCGGAATGGAAAGGCGTAAGCTCGAGCGGCCGAAGCTGAAGGCCTGGTTCATGCCGGAGCGAGCCTGACGGAACATGATCCAGAAAATAAAACCGATAACGAGCAAGGGTAAAAGTGTTGGAACGAGGATCGCGGCCCAGAACTGGAATCCTGATTCTTCCTCAACGCCGATACTTACTTCCTGGAGGGCTTCGTCTGGGACTCCAAGATTTTTCAAAGTCACGGTCAGGCCGGATTCGAGTTCTTTTTTAGAAGTAGCGGTGTGGCCATCCTTATAGGTGGCGGTAATTCCTTCGCCCGCAACTGAAATTTTCACGATTTCTCCCGAGGAAATCGCTTTAGCCAGCTCATTCAGGGTAACTTTCTGAGGCGGCGCGCCGGTATTCAGAAAAGAGGAAAAAATGACCGCTATTAAAATAAGAGTCAGGGTGGCGCCAAGGACATTTTTCAAGAGATTGGACATGTTTGTTATTCTACGGAAAAGACCCAATAGAGTCAAAGGATCTCGATTATTCCTTTTCAAGACACGGATAGAATTCTTGCGGAACTCTTCCTATGCTCCTGTCGTCACGGTCCACAATGTCTTGAAAAGAAACAGTTTCGATCGGGCTTACTTAATGTAGCGCTTTGCGCAGTTGAATCTTCAGACCTTTTTGTTGTGACATTTGTTTCCTGTATTTTTAATGAAGACAGAATTTCTAGTGGACTTTAGGCCACATTTCGGTAGAATGGGCTTACATCGCTGAGTGTGTCGATCAGCCCTTCGACAAGCTCAGGGTAAAATGGTGCCTATAGTGTAATGGTTAGCACTAGAGTTTGTGGAACTCTCAGTTCGGGTTCAAATCCCGATAGGCACCCAATGGAAAAAGAAGAATCTAAAAAGGCAGAACGGCTTGAATACGGGGAAGCTGATTTTGATCGCAAAATTGAAGAGATCAAGAAAGGAGCGAGTGAGCAAAGTAGACAACTGGCAGAAGACTTCGGAGGTTTTGAGGTGCAGTATTTGAATAACTTGCCTGCATTTTTTCCGATTCCCGGGGGACATTATCGAGATAACTTTTCAGTTTCCGAAAGACTAGAAGAAATCAACCCAGGTTCTCTCTCCGAGGAGTTTAAAATTGCTATAAAACGCCAAAAACAATTATTTGAAGACATTGATCGTTATTTGCAAACTCTTGGCTTGAGTGAGGAAGAAATGGCAAGTATGAGTGTGGTAGGTTTGCGTGGAGAAAAAATAGACTTGCTTAAAAAAGTCTACATTGCCATGCGCAATAAAGGTTATTCACACCGAGAGTTGACTGCCTAGGATAAAGTTTTCAAATCCCGATAGGCACCCCAAGTTATAAGAAAGGGCTTATTGTGTGTAAGAAAAAGTGTAATTCTAACTCCGGGTAATATTGCCCAGTTTTTTGATTATCTGTTTTGCCCTTGTTTTCTTATACGTATAACTTTATAAAGTCTTGATATTTTGACTAACTTTATAAAGTTTGGTAATATAAAAAATATCCGCTACAAGCCAAATTAGCTTTTATGAACACACGTCAAAAACTTGAAGTAATCAAAAAAATGCTTGGCCTGACTCAGACTAAACTGGCCGAAAAATTCGGTGTGTCTTTTGTTGCCTTCAACAGCTGGTGGACCGGCAAATCCAATCCGAGACCGAAGAAGCAAGCCGCCATAGACGAGCTATTTTTAGAAGTGACCGGCCAAAAAATAATTCCTGCTGACCAACTTACGGCAAAAAAACAAATACTCCTGCAAAAATCAAGGGATCATAAAAATATAGTGGCAGAAATTTTGGATAATCCGGATATTCGCGATCAATTCGTTCTCAAACTCACCTACCATAGCAATAGCATTGAGGGCAGTACGCTCTCTGAGCCAGACACGGCAGCAATCCTTTTTGACAACGCCGCGCTACCTAATAAAAGCCTGACCGAGCAACTGGAGGCGAAAAATCATCAAACCGCTTTGAATTATTTATTCGACCATGTCGCTAGAAAAGAAAAGATTGATGAAGCTCTGGTACTTAAACTCCATAGTATTCTGATGAACGGCGTTCATCCGGATGCTGGTATGTATCGCAATCACGGAGTTAGAATCACTGGCGTTAATTTACCGACTACAAACTACATGAGCGTTCCTAAACTGATACCTAAAGTAATGACTCGTATTACAGAAAAAACCAAAGATATTATCGCTTTGTCTGCCGATGTGCATAGTACATTTGAACAGATCCACCCATTTGGAGATGGCAACGGCCGAGTCGGTCGCTTGCTCATGAATGCTATGCTACTTAGCGCAAATTTTGCTCCGGCTATTATCCGCCAAGAACAAAAACGACTTTACTATACCTATCTTTATAAAGCCCAGACTAAAGATGATCAAAGCCAGCTCGAAGATTTTCTTTGTGAAGCTGTTATGGATGGATTCAAAATCTTGAACCGCGTGGATGTTAGATAATCACTGATCGTCTCACCCTTAAAAGGCACCCAAAGTTTTTATACTGAGAAACAAAAAGGCCGTCTTTTAGGGACGACCCAACATAGCTTTTGCGTTGCCGGTTCTATTTCGGCAAATAATTCAAAAACGTGATGGCATCCAGAGGGCTCAGCTCTCTCAAGATCTTCACCCCAGCCGAGCGAACCTCGGTGGCCGAATTGGGGTCATTGTTCCAATTCAGTCTCATGGCGATGCCGCCTACCGTTTTCCCCAAGAAGAGGCCATAGACTGGTTTCTTTTGGCCATGGTAATAAACAACCAGCATGGTTTTGTCGGGGATCCACTGTTCAGAGGGTTTCGTTGCTTCCTTGACGATCTTTTCGAAGCTCTTGGTTCTCATGGGTTTCCTCCACCTACTAGGGCAGATGATGTCATCAGGCTAAAATTTAGTCAAGAAGAAAGGGTATTCGGAGCAGACTATCTTTGAAACTCGCAATCTGTTTCAAACGGTAAACTTTGATTTTCCGTCAGGCATCCGAAATCGTTTCCTTTTCTATTCCGTGGTATAAGGAATGTAGTAAGTCGAACAAGGGGAGGATGTATGGTGCAAAGAAGGATTTGGCGCGGTTCGCTCTCTTCGTTTTTTCTCATCGGGCTCGGATTTACTCTTGGAGCTCTACCGGCCTCGCGAAGTCGTGTGGTTGATGCCTCGTCAGTGGCCTTGTCGTATGGGGTCAAGACAGTGGTTGAGTGGGTGGATAACGACGTCATCTTTTCCACCGAGCACTGGGACATCGTTTTACACGAGCGCCAGTACTACTTGGGAAGAGCGACGATGCGGCTCAAGCGACTGTGCTTGGACTTGTCCTGCGTGACAGAAGAGGAGTGGCTGGACGCTCGGTTCGCCTTCAATCTTTTTGACCAAGCGGCAGAAAAAGCCTTCGGAGCTGAAAAGGTGAATATCGGTTTTTTGACGAACAATGGACTCGATATCGCGTCCGTTATTCCTCCGATTTCATTTGTTCACTTCCATCTTCGACCGCGCTATCGACATCCGGTGTGGATGGCCGGTCGGATGTTTACCGACAAACGTTTTGGAAAGAATTTTTGGCGCAATGTTTCCGAAGACGTTCCGCTTAGCTTTGCCGACCGTCAGGAGATCATCGCCGCCCTGCGCGCGCAACTTCCTTTCGAAGTCGCAAACTCCCGGTAACCCCGCGGAGTTTTTTTATTGTGTGTAGTATAATGAAGTGAAAGTATGAAAAATATACGACTTTCACATTATCCATTCTATCTCGATCTTTGGTTCACCTGGCTGATTGCTACGGCTATGTATGGAGCCCTGCCTTTCTTTGGAGCAGGATTCGTCGCCCTCATCGCGGGACGTTTTGCGCCGCTCGGATGGTTATTTTTTATGGCTTTCGCCGCTTCCTTTCCGAATGTCGCAGTGCAAGCAATAGGTGCGCTTATTCTTTTCCTTGTTTTTATCTGCGGTGGCGATTTAGTCGCAGAGAAACTTGGAATACAATCATCGGCAAAAAAGATTATGTACAATCTTATACTGCTTCTTGTACTGACATTTCTGGTTGATATAGTACTGTTTGGTCCAGTCGTAGCCTTGTCATTTTTGTTCACAGGAGCTCTACCGCTCCCCGCCTCGCTTTGAGGCATCCTACGCAGTGGTCATTTTCGCGATTTGCTACAATTGATGTATGAAAACATATTGGAAATTTTTGCTTTTAGGTAGTCTATTGCTACCTTCTCTTTCTTTTGCCTGCTTAGAAGGACCGGCCGGCACTGATCAAGTAGGATGCGGCACCGAGAAAGCGGGATGGTACGATGCCATTGTTTCCATTATAACCACGCATCCTATCGAAACTTTTCTTGTCGTTGCGTTAGTGGTTGTTGCAGTAACCGCAAATATCGTTCGGAAAAAGAAGAAGGTGTCTGTATAGTATAGAACCATGGAAAAACCACCGAATCCAGAAAGGAAAGTAGAAAAAGGAGAGGTCATTGCGGCTATTCGGGAAAGGGGGCTTGGTGATCCTCAAGTACGAGAGCTTGTTTCCGAATGGACCTTGCAACAAGAGGAAAGAATACACGGGGCGGGATTAAAGGGAGAAAATGTAGTTCAAGCGAGGATAATTTTTGATATTGATCGAGCCGATTTGTATGTGGCGGCTGGAGATAGAGAAGGCGCCCTCGCCGCTCTCGAAGACGCTCGACTCCAAGCTCACCAGGAAAACGAGATGGAGTTGTATGCTGAGATTATGCAAAAAATGGACGAGCTAGAATCATTTTTGAGATAACAGCATTCACAACATTCCAACATTCTGCAGAATGTTAGAATGTTGTGAATGTCCTTGTGAGTGGTAATCTTGTACTTATGAAGTGGAAACTGCCACCGGAGATAAAAATCTATGAGGCACTTGGGGCGGTCGGGGATAAGCGAGTTGAAATATCCGGGAACACGGCCAAAGTTTATTCTTCGAGTCGGAAAAAGTTTTATGATGTAACGTATGATCCAGATACGCGGGCAATTATGACCAATGACAACGGCTCCTACTGGCAGGGGTATCAGAGCCTGTTCGAAGACCCCATATTCTGCAAGCCAATCGATCTTTTCGGCTATAAACAGTTTTTTGCTCCTTGCCATAGCCAAAGCTATGCCTCGTCTCAAGAAAACTGTTTTCGCTCGAAAACCTCAACAGTTTGCAACGAAAGAGGGTCTTCGAACAGGCTCTTAGCTATCCGGCGATCGCGTTTTTAATAGAAAAGGAGATTATCAAAACTGATCGGCGATTCGCGGAAGCACTTAAGGGTATTCCTTGGAAAGACTTGAATGTGGAGTTTAAGAACGATTACAGTCGAGTGATCCAGAAAATCCACGTGGATCTCAAGATTAAAGATTTCCCGGTTGCCGAACTGGTTTCTGAGATTCTGAAAATTGCAAAACAAATCGAAGATTTAAAGTTGGAGGTTTTGGGTAAAAAAGTAAAACCACCAAGCGGCTATTAAAATAAAAACCACTTCCTGCAAAGCAAAAAGTGGTATCAGTAGAGTCTCACTTCCCACACGATCATTCTTCTGTTTGGCAAAACTCCGACCTTGCGATCGAAACCGCTAAACTCAACAACGTGGTCAGGGTAGATATCGAGAAGCTCCATCAGACTTTCTATGTCGGGAGGCCAGAGAAAGAGGTGGAGAACTTCAAGAGCTTGCATTCCGTAGACATTCCGACCCGATGAGCCAAGGGCTTCACGCATCAGTTTATTCTCGGTTGCGTAGAAAAGTTCCAAGCCTCGCGACCCTCGCATCACTTCTCCATTGATGAGATAGGTAATGCGATCAGGCGAAAGCTGTTCGCTGAAATTGAAATCCTCTTTTTGCCAACCTTGTTTTGTCAGCTTATCTAACTCATTCTCCAGCTGATGAATATTCAGGTTGATTATGAGAGGGCCTCCCCATCGGTTGCCTCGGTATCGGATGGCTACAGTTCCGGCGAATGTACTTGCTTTGGCTTCTTTGAGGGAATCCCAGGTTCGAGACTTGTTGCCAAGAATCCCAGTATTCCATAGTTCATAGAACACTTTCTTGGACTTTATAATTGTCACCTCGAACCTCCTTGCTACTGAATTTATAAACAAATCCTCGTATAATTGCAAAGTATGAAATGGAAGCTGCCACCGAAAATAAAAAGCACCGAATTTTGTTCGGTGCCGATACTAGAGCGGTTTGAGACCGAACATCCTGTAAATGTTCGGACGGTTTCGTTTCCAACAGTTGTTATTAGCAAGTCCGTAGCGTTTATCGCCCAAGAGATACGGCGGTCGAGGCTTCGTTTGTCCTCTGGCCGTACAACGTTTACAAACGTACTCGCCGACCGGCACGAATCCATTTTGGCCCGGGCTCCAGCGAGTCGCAGTTTGTTCCTGAGAAAAAGTTGTGCGGTGACCAATAAACCAACAGATTAGCCACATCATTACCTCCATATAGACTCATAATCGGAGTACTATCGTTATTGAAAATGATTGCTCGTAAAGAGTCAATTAAGACTTTGTAACATTAGTAAGATAGGCTACAATACTTCCACTACTAGCAGTTCGGGGAAGGGTCAACTCTTTATGAATTCAAAAAAACTTTACATAATTGTTTTCATCATTCTTCTTATTGGAGTCGGTTGGTTTTTGTATCCGAAGCCTATTCAGAAAGGCGGACTTGGCGGAGGACCTTTGATACCCGGAATGTCGGCTTATGGAGAAGAATTTAGTTGCTTTGGTTTTTCGTATACAGAATTTCCTTCTGAGGGTTGCATGGATTGTACAAGCATAAAGAAATGTGTCGGCATCCCTTATAATCGTTCATGTTTTATTGTGACAGATAATTCGACGAGTTTTTCTCGAGTACCGACTGAGTGTAAGAAAGATGATGTCAGGCCTCCCACGAGAGCTCAGGCAGAGAAAATAGTACCAACTCAAACTGTGAATTCGGATGTAATTCACGAGCAAGCTCCTTTGGGTATTACTGAAAAGGATAATGGTAAAACGTTCGTGTACAATGTCACCTCTAGGTTTTCTATCGATTTAAACCCGCAACTATATCCGTTTATAAAAAATTGGAATTGTGTTCCATCAGGAATTATCGGTTACGTTTCCAATCTTTCAGTTAAAGGCCCCGATAGTTACCCTATTGGTTTTGAAGCAGTTCGGGTTGGTCAATGTAAGTTAACTAATAAAGATTTTTCCATAACCATCGGTGTTATGGACATAATTGAGCCTCCAGTAATGCCTGGCAACTAAGTTTTATGATCTAACCTTTCTCCAAGTAGTATACAAAGAAACCACGTCGCGGTTTTTTATTCGTATTTGTAGCCAATGAATCCCCTCACCTAATGGGAAATGGAATTCGGGAAATAAGCTTTAATTTATTAACTAACATGAAAGAGTCGTTAAATTATATGATGGGATGTAACCGTTTCAGTACGGTTGTTTCCCATTAGGTGTAGGGATGAAAGACAAAATTGTATCCACCTTAATTAAAAAAGAAATTGTTCGTCAACAAGAGACGCTCGATCTCATTCCATCGGAGAATAGTGTTTCCGAAGATGTTTTGACCGCGCTTGGATCGCCACTCGTAAATAAATACGCCGAAGGATATCCGCGAGCGCGGTACTATCGCGGGAACGAGTTTGTTGACGCGGTTGAGGAGCTGGCCCAGGAACGCGCCTTAAAGGTTTTTAAACTCTCGCCAAAAAACTGGCACGTAAATGTACAGGCCTACTCTGGCTCGCCGGCGAATCTCGCGATCTATCTTGGCCTCGTGCCGCTCGGAGAAAAAATTATGGGCTTGCGTCTCGACATGGGCGGGCACCTTACGCATGGTCACAAAGTGAGCATGACTGCCAAAGCCTGGCAGTCATCGCCGTATGTTGTCGATAAAAAAACGGAGCAGTTTGATTACAAAGCAATCTTGAAACAAGCCCAAGAGGAAAAGCCACGGATTATTGTGGCTGGCGGCACGGCGTATCCGCAACAGATGAACTGGAAAAAATTCCGCGAAATTGCGGACGCAGTTGGCGCCTACTTACTTGTCGATATGTCTCACATTGCCGGTCTTATCGCTGGCGGTGCATATCCCAGTCCGTTCTCCGCCAGAGGCGGACAAGCCCTCGCCGATGTGGTGATGACCACAACGCACAAAACCTTGCGCGGTCCGCGGTCAGCTTTAATCTTCGCTCGTCGCGATTCAAAAATTGCCAAGCACTATAACATTGATATTCCGAAAGCGATTGATAAAGCAGTCTTTCCTGGTCTTCAGGGTGGACCGCACATGAATCAGATTGCGGCCGTGGCCGTGACACTTTTTGAAGCGCTCGATCCGAAGTTCAAAACGTATGCCAAGCAGACCGTGAAAAATTCCGAAGTGTTGGCCAAAGAGTTAGCCAAGCTCGGCTGGCGAATTATTTCCGGTGGGAGCAAGAGTAATGTCGTTTTGATGGACGTGTCGGTTAAGGGACTTGGTGGCGAAGAGGCGAGTGTGCGATTGGAGAAAAACAATATTGTGACCAACAAAAACACGATTCCCTATGATCCACGCCCGCCCAAGGATCCTTCGGGGGTTCGACTTGGAACACCGTCCTTAACAACGCGCGGCATGAAAGAAAAAGAAATGAAGATCGTGGCGAAACTCATCACGGACGTTTTACTCAAAAATAAAAATGTGAAGGTTGATGTGGTGAGACTAGCCAAAAAGTTTCCGTTGAAGTATCGTGTGAATCGTTACATCTAAAAAGTGCTATGGCAATTATTAATGGAACCGAAATCGCCAAGGAAATTCTTGAGCGATTAAAGAATCAACCGAAGCCGACAAAATTCTTGGCGGCAGTTTTAGTTGGTGATGATCCGGCCTCGGCCAGTTTTATTCGACAGAAAGAAAAAGTGGCAAAAGAGTTGGGCGTTGATTTTCGTTTGTATCAGTTTCCAGCAACGATTACGAAAGACGAACTGCGCGATAAAGTTTTGGAAATTGTTTCGGACAAAGCGTGTGGCGGTGTGATTGTGCAGTTGCCGTTACCGAATGATTTAGACAAGCACTATATATTGAATGTGGTTCCACAGGAAAAGGATGTGGATGTTTTGGGCGAGCAAGCGCTCGGTGCTTTTTATCTCGATCGAAACCCAATTCATCCGCCGGCCGTGGCCGTTGTTGAGGAAATTGTTGGTTGTCTCAAGATTGATCTTGCGAAAACAAAGGTAGCGGTGATTGGCGTCGGATTGCTCGTCGGAAAACCGATCAGTCTTTTCCTCGAGGGCAAGGCGGAGAAATTGGAGGTATTCCATCGCTCGAGCGGCAATTTCCAGAGTCAGCTCAAGGATTTTGACCTGGTAATTAGCGGCGCCGGTTCAGCCCGCCTCTTCTCGGCCAAAGACCTTAATTCTAAGGCCCTTGTGATTGATTTCGGCTATGATGAGCACGATGGGAAGATGGTTGGTGACTTCGACCCTTCGACGGATTCGACAGGCTCACCGCAAGCAAGTTCAGGACAAGCTCCCAAGGGGGGAGATGAGAAGGCTATTGCCTACACTCCCACCCCAGGCGGCACGGGACCAATTCTTGTGGCCAAACTGTACGAGAACTTCTATACTCTAATTCATGATTTTATCTGATACAGACATAAAAAAAGCATTGGAAACCGGCCGAGTAGTAATTGATCCACTATTTCCCGATTCAATTCAGCCGGCTTCAGTTGATCTCCATCTCGGTCCTGATTTTTTGATTTTTAGAAATAGCGGCCATGTTTGCATCGATCTTAAGGAACCGATCGATGACATCATGACCGAAGTGATAATAGACAAGGATCGCCCATTCATTCTTCACCCAGGTGAGTTTGCTCTGGGAATGACCTATGAAATCGTCGGTGTGGCTGATGATATGGTCGGACGACTCGAAGGAAAATCATCGTTAGGCCGCGTCGGACTTATTATTCACGCCACGGCTGGTTATCTTGATCCTGGAAATAAATTAAAGATGACACTGGAACTGCATAATATTTCTAACTTACCGATTAAGTTGTATTACAAAATGCCGATTGCACAGATATCGTTTACTCCACTTTCTTCTCCAGCAGAACATCCGTACGGCAAAGAACAATTGAACAGCAAGTATTATGGCGCCATGAAGCCGCAGGCTTCGCAGTACTGGAAGAACTTTGAAAAAAATAATAAGTGGATTGATTTTTCTTAAGGAAAGATGAAAACAAAAATTACCAGAATTGATACTGCCCTGCCGCTTCCCGAGTACCAGAGCGCGGGTGCAGTGGCTTTTGATTTGTATTCGCGAGAAAAGATGGAGATTCCGCCGAAGGAGATTCGGTATGTGCCGACAAATCTCATTATTGAAGTTCCGCCGGGCTACGTTTTACTTGTAGCAGCGCGAAGCGGATTACATAAAAAAGGATTGTCACTCGCGAATGGCGTGGGCATCATCGATCAGGATTTCCATGGGCCGGAGGATGAGTTGAAATTAGTGGCCTATAATTTTTCTGATAAACCAGTTGTTATTGAGAAGGGGGATCGTTTGGGACAGGGCATGTTTGTGCCGATCGAAAAAGTGGAGTGGGAAGAAGTCGCAAAAATAAAAGACACCTCACGAGGGGGATTTGGCAGTACCGGAACTCAATGAGTGGATATTCCGGAAAATTGATTGTTTTATATGGCGTTAATAACATTGGAAAAACTACCCAAACAGCCCTTCTTGTTTCACGGCTCAAAGAGGCCGGTAAAAATGCCTTCTCAATGAAGGCACCCCTCTACGATCTGAAACCGTCCGGTCCGATGATCAACGAGTATCTCCGAGAAGGAAATCCTCATGAGCTTGTTCCGCGCGAAGCACAAATTCTTTATGCCATGAATCGAGTGCAGTACGAAAGCGAGCTTGTTAATCGACTGGAACAAGGAGAGTGGATTGTATTTGAGGACTACTGGGCAACGAGTGCGGCTTGGGGCGGTGCATCGGGAGTATCTTTAGATTTTTTGATTCAGTTAAACGAATACATGTACCCTCCTGACCTCAACATTCTTATGGCTGGTACTCGATTTCTTTCGAGCGTGGAAGAGAAGCATAAACACGAGAGAAATACAGAACTGGCCGATAAGGCCGTTTCTATTTTTGAGTCTCTCGCGAAGCAGTATAGTTGGCCGGTAGTAAGCGCCAATCAGTCTATAGAGCAGGTGCATGAGGATATTTGGCAAATTATCGTCAATCGGTTTAAGCTGGATGGAGTTGTTTGACCACTACGCAACTTAGGAGGATTATATGACCATGAGTTTTACCCCAGAAGAAAAAGCATTGCTCGAAAAGTACGTCACCTCGGCCGAGGAGAATGTGTTTGCCATTCACGGCCTCTCCGGAATTGTGGGGGCGGTCTACGCTCGCTACTCACGGGCCAAAGGTGGGTTTCGTGAGACCTTGCTCAAGGAGTTTCTGAAAGACGGTATCATTGATCCCAAACATGCTGATGCTTTGATCGAACGTGTCTTGATTGCCTATGGTGATGATAGTGTTGGTGAATTGGAAGGCACTCATGTTTCCTTCGAAGAGATTTCGATGTTGGCCACCAAGGAAATTGAAGATCGTCGGATTGGCGGATCGCCAATTGAACAATCAACACGCTATGTTTTCTACGATCAAAAAAATGACAAAGGTGAGTGGCGATACTTGCGGCACTCGTCGCTCATCGAAACATCGTCCGGATCAGAATACGTGAAAACAATGGATGCGATCTTCGCGATCTATGTCGGTTTGATTGAGCCGATGAAGGAATACTTCGGGAAGATGAAGCCTCTTGAAGAGGCGGAGTACGATGTAAACGGCGATGGCAAAAAAGAACGATGGGCCGAGCTTACCTCCGAAGCTGAACAGAAAGCATTTCGGATGACGTACAACGCCGATTTGCGAACGAAAGCGTGTGATGTTCTCCGATCTCTTCTACCGCTTGCGACGCTGACGAACGTGGGTATGTTCGGCAACGGTCGTTTCTTCCAAGGCGTGATCACGCATCTGCTTTCGACGGATATTCCTGAAGCGATCACTATTGGCGAATCAGCCTTTAAGGCCACCAGTCAGGTTATTCCGCAGTATGTGCGGCGTGCGAAACGAAATGAATACCAAGTAGAGACAAGGCGAGCCATGTTTGCTCTTGCCGAATCTCTTTTTGGGAACGACCTTCCGTCAACACACACCAATCCAAGTGTGATGTTGATGCCTGAAGATAGCCGCGATGTAAGTACTTTCGCCGCTATGCTCTATCCGTACTCCAACCGCAGTCTCGAGGCGGTGCGAAAGTTTGTGGCCAATGCTTCCGAAGAAGTTCGCATGAATATTGCCAAAACGTATATCGGCAAACGCCGCACTCGTCGCGATCGTCCGGGCCGAGCCCTCGAAGACGGCTATCCCTACACGTTCGATCTCGTGACCAACTGGGGGGTGTACAAAGATCTGATGCGCCATCGAATGAATACGCAACAACGCCAGCTTTTCACGACCAAGCTTGGTTTCGAGATGCCGGCAGAAATTATTGATGCCGGTTATGAAAGCCAGGCCAAGAAATGTGTGGAGCTAGCCGACAAATTGTTTGATCTCATTACCACGACCGACAAAACTTTGGCGCAGTACGCTGTGCTCCACGGGCACTTTGCCCGCTGGTCACTTGGTTGTAACGATCGTGAAGCTGAACATCTGATCGAGCTCAGAACCACGCCGCAGGGCCACACCAACTATCGCAAGGTGGGTCAGATGATGCATGCGGAAATTGCCAAACGATCTCCCTGGCGAGCTAAACTATTTCTTGGGTTTACCGATCATAACGACTACTTCTGGGCTCGCGGTGATGCTGAAGCAAATCAGCGAGTGAAAGAACGTAAGTTGGAAGAAAAACAATCCTCGAAAACCAATCAGCCCTAAACGGCTGATTTTTTACGTCAATAAGTTGACACTGAGGTATATATATGTAGAATGAACTCCATCGAAAGCAAAGGCTTTTGGCCCTCCTACCATAGATATACATCGTATTAACAATCAAATAACGGCACTGGAATTACGCGTAATCGGCAGTCAGGGCGAAAGCCTCGGCGTGATGGAGCGGGCAGCCGCCCTCGACATGGCCCGAGAGAAAGGCCTAGATCTGATCGAAATTGCCCCAAACGCCAAACCACCAGTCGCCCGGATGATGAGTTTCGACAAGTATCGTTATGAGCGGGACAAGGCAGCCAAGAAGGAGCGTCAGGGACAGAAAAGCAGCTCTCTCAAGCAAGTTCAGATTAGTGTGCGCATGGCCGAGAATGATCTCAATGTGAAGTTAAAGCGGACGATTGAGTTTCTCGAGGGAGGACATCCCGTCGAGATTCGTATGCGGCTTCGCGGACGAGAAAAAGCTAATCGCGACTTTGCCAAAGGAAAGTTGCAGGCCTACCTGGCCCTAATCCTGCTGCCGTATAAGTTTATTAGCGATATCAAAGCAAACGGTAACGGATTTAGCACAACGATTGTCGGAACCGCTCCGAAAAAGACTGAAGCCGAAAACAATAATGCTACTAACGAAATGAACGAGTCCCGTTAGAAGCCGCGATCGCTTTCAAAAAAAACAAAACACCATGAATAGTCGAAATATAAAAATTAACATAAATTGCAGAGTCGCTAAGATCGCGATCTGCTTCTAATGGGATGAGGAAAAGTAATACCAAACGAATTAGAATCACCAAGAATGGAAAAGTGATTCGTCGGCCGATGGCCGCGGGTCATAACCGCACGCGAAAGTCTTCGAAGTTGATTCGCAGCAAGCGAAAGGGAAAGAATCTCAATATGCCGAAGAAAACCATCTTGAATTATTAATCAAATTGCCCTAATATCTAATTCCTAATATTTAAACATTGGGATTTGTTTAGAAATTAGAAATTCGGATTTAGAAATTTTATACACTATGCCACGCGTTAAACGAGGAACAACTGCTAATAGAAAGCGAGCCAAAGTCCTAAAGAAAACTAAGGGATTTAAATGGGGCCGAAAATCGAAAGAACGAGCCGCTAAGGAAGCTTTGCTTCACGCCGAGTCGCGAATGTTCCGCGGCCGAAAAGAGAAGAAGCGAAATTTCCGATCCCTTTGGAATGTACGAATTAGCGCTGCTTCGAGTGCTCAAGGAATTTCTTACAGTCGCTTGATCGGTGGTTTGAAAAAGCAAAAGATTGCCTTAGATCGGAAGTCGTTGGCCATGTTAGCCAAAGATCATCCGGAAGTCTTCGCGGAAGTGCTAAAACAGTCTGGTGTAACCACAAAATAAGCAAATAACCTCTCACAAAGAGTTTGAACTCTTTTAACTCACGATCGTGAAGTAGAAGAGTACTAAGGCACAATGAAACAAAGAGGAAAATTACTGTTAGCTGCTTTAGAAGCCATGGCGGAAGTTGGTGTGACTACCATGGAACTTATAGAGGTTTTAGCAACTTCTCCATATGGATTGCCCTACGGGAAGTTAAATAATGCGTCGGAAGAAAAAAGGCTAGAACGAGAAAAACGAAAAAGAAGTTTCCAGCAAAAACGTGAAGTTTATAATCTTGTGTACCGTCTCCAACAGATGGGGTTAATCAAAAAGGAAAGGAATAAATGGGAGCTAACTTCGAATGGAAAAGGTAAGTTGCAGAAACTCAAGTCCTCTCACTCACCGCTTCCTCCTAAACTCTATTCTTCAAAGAATGATAAAGAGTGGAAAATAATAATGTTCGATATTCCAGAGAAATATCGACGAAAGAGAGATTGGGTAAGAAGCACCGTGAGGCATCTTGGATTTCAGATGCTTCAGAAAAGTGTTTGGATTGGTAAAGTACAAGTGCCCGAGCAGTTTTTAAAAGATCTAGAGGAGCTTGATATACTTTCTTATGTGGAAATTCTGGCTATTACGAAATCTGGGACTATCGAGAAATTGAGGGAATCTTCAAACTCACGATCGTGAAATAGAAGAGTTCTCTATTTTAACACCTTCTTTTTTGAGGAGGGCGAGTTTTTTCTTCAATCCCCAGCGGTAGCCGCCGAGGGTGCCATCAGACTTAAGGACGCGGTGGCAGGGGACGGTTATTTTGGTCGCGTCGTACGAATGGAGGATGTTGCCGACGGCTCGGTACGCCTTGCTGTTGCCGGCGAGGCGGGCCACTTCGGCGTAGGTCCTGGTTTGGCCGCGCGGGATTTTTTTCACCACTCCGAGCACCCGGGCTGTAAAATCGTTTGTTGTTTTGACCATAGCTTCTGCGATTATTACTTCTTGGGCGGTTATCGTTCGGTTTTTGGAAACCAGGCGGACGGCCCTGATTCCGGATAAAATCATGGGCTTGTTTTAAAACGCGGCGGGTTTCCGCGTACCGGCGGAGGATCTTCATCGCGTCTGGATAGAGGAACCAGGCGTAGCCGCTATGCTCTTCGAGCGAAATGGTTACGCGGGCCTGTTTCGTCTCAGCGAGATAGAGGATAACCGTATCATAAATCTTTTCCGTTTCGCTGTAAAAATGGAATTTTTCATACGCCCGGAAAGTCGGGAGGATATGAAGCTCGCCTTTCTTGAGGCCAGTTTCTTCCTCGGTTTCACGTAGCGCCGTATCTAAGCTCTCCTCGCCCTCCTCGAAGTGGCCCTTGGGGAAGTTCCAGTACTCGCCGCGCTTATAGAGAAAGAGATACTTTACCCCCTCCTCGGTCTTTCGAAAGATGACAAAGCCGGCGACGACCTGTTTTTTGACAGTTTTCTCCTTTTTATCAGGATTTTTGAGCATAAATGGAATGCCTCCATTGTAGCACTTCGCCAATCCGTAAGTCCAAATGGACCAGAATCAGGCTTTTTTCGAGAAAACGATTTTGTCTTTTTCGAGTGTGGCCTCCAGTTTATCACCTTTCTCAAACTTTTCTTCGAGCATGGCTTTGGCAAGTGGCGCACGCAAGTTCTCTTCAATGGCTTGGCGGAGCGGGCGGGCGCCGAAAGCGGGATCGTACCCAATCGTCGCGATTTTTTCTATGACTGTTTCATTGAACGAAAGTTTCAATTCCTGTTCCTCTAACTGCTTCGCAAAATCTTCAAGCTCTAACTTCGTAACCTTCTTGATATCTTCAGGCGACAAGTTCTTGAAAACGATAATTTTGGAAAAACGATTTAAAAGTTCCGGAGGGAAAACATCGGAGAGGGTGTCTTTGAAATGATCGGCGATCTGGGCAATGGATTTTCCCCCGCGAAGCGCGGTTTCGATATCGCGAGAGTGGGCGTTTGAGGTGGCGACAATGACGCAGTTTTCAAAAGATACTTTTCGTCCGAGGCCATCGGTCAGATATCCTTCGTCCAAAACCTGGAGGAAGAGATGGAGAATATCAGGGTAGGCTTTTTCGAACTCATCGAGCAGGACAACGCTTCGCGGTTTCTCGCGAACCGCTTCGGTTAAGGCGCCGATAATGGTCCCATCGGCCGAACCGATAAATTGCATAAAACTTTTTTTGTCCTGATACTCGCTCATGTCGAAGCGGATCATCAGATCGCGCGAACCGAACTGCAGTTCAGCGATGAGTTTGGTGAGAGCAGTTTTTCCCACACCGGTTGGACCAACAAATAGGAAGGAAGCGATCGGACCATTCTTTCGGGTGAGACCACTGCGGTATTCGCGAAGGGCGTCAGCTACCGATTTCACGGCTTCTTCCTGGTCAATAAAGCGTTTATGAATAATATTCTCGAAGTGGAGCAAGGTTTCCGCCTCTTCTTTATCCGGCCGGTGAATGGGAATATTTACTTTCCGTTCGGCCACGCGCACTACGTCTTCTATTTCCAGAATCTTTTTCCCTTCGTGTCGGGCGTCGTCCACACTTTCTTTCAAAAGTTCGAGGGCGCTTCCGGGAAGCGGGCGGTGGCGGACGTACTGCTTGGCGATAATGACCGCTTTCTTCAAGGCGCTCACCGTGATCGTGAGATGAGAAGAAGCTTCGAGCGATCGGGCTTCAGCGGTCAAAATGGTAAAGGCCTCATCGGTCGTCACTTCTTTGACCGTAATTTTTTCAAAGTACGCCAGGAGATCGCTCCGCGGTTCAATGTACTGTTTAAACTCCTGGGGATAGGTTGAGCCGATAATCGGCAGAGCATCTTTTTCGAAAAGTGGAATAAAAGCGTCGGCGGCTGAGAGATGTTCTTTGCCGGAGGTATGGAGGAGATTGTGGAGATCGGGAATGTAGAGAATAATGTTTCCGGCGCCAAGACATTCAGTAATAATATTTTGAAGACGGCCCTGGAGTTCTTCGGGCGAGAGATTAGAAACGGCATTCGAAAGATGGAGTTGGATTAAGCGGCGATCAGTTAATGGCGGTGGAACGCGGTCGCCCACAATCTCCGCGGCCAGGTGTTCAATAATGGTATTTTTCCCAATCCCAGCCTCGCCGACCAGAAGAACATTCGGGTTCATGGTACGGGTCAAGGTTTTTAGTAGTTCATCAAATTCTGATTTGTGACCAATCAGATTTCCAAGCAGTCCCTCGCTTGCCAGTTCGGTTAAGTCGGTTGAGAAGCGGTCGAGTGTTGGGGTCGCCCGGCTGGTCCAGGAACGATTCATGATGCCGCGCTTCGAATCAAAGCGTCGTTGGGCAGTGTGGATGTGTTTTGGTTTTGTTTCGGAGAGGCGAAGGGCGTCGGTTAAGGCTTGCGGGGTGAGCGAGAATGTTTTGGTCACGCGTTCGATATACGGATCGTTAATGGTGAAAAGAGCGATGAGAACGTCGGGCACCTGGACAAAGCGATGACCATTTGCGCGGGCGGCCCGGAAGGCCTCGGTCATTAACGGAGAAGTGATCGCGACTTCATAGGGATCTTCGTCCGGCGTTTCCTCCGAGAGCCACGAGTTTATTTTTTCTTTGAGGGTGGCTTCATCGACATCTAGACGCGCGAACATTTTCTGAATCTGAGTATGACGAAGCAACTTTTTTAAGAGCACAACGGAAAAACGTTGGTGTGCCAGACTGCTGTCGGACATGGCTTTCTCGAGTGTGCTAAAAGCAGAAGGGGCAAGATAATCGGCGATATTTAATCCCTCTTCTTTTTTAATTTCTTCGATATGCTCATCAGCATCTTGATAGTGGATCAAGCGATCGGCCCAAAAAAGAAGAAGAAAGATTCCAAAAAACTGCATTCCGCGGACATCGCTGATTAGAAGTAAAAAAGTGAGTACACCGAAAAAAAGATAGGTTGTGCCGGAAGCAACCCGAACCAAAAACCGGCCGGCGGGACTCATGCGCAAGCGTGGATCGTCAAAATATATTGAGAAGTCTTGTGACTGGGTCATGCCGGTTGAGAAAGAAAGGCGAGAAAGGCCTGGAGCAGGAGCATGACGGGAATGGAAATCCAGAGGATGTACAGGAAAAGAAAAACGGAGCAGAGAATTGTGTAGAAAAATCCGGCCACAACCACGCGGCCAAGCCGAAAGATGGGGCCAATGATCTGTCCCATGAGCGTGTAGTCCTGATAGAGCGGTTCAAAAAAATGAGCGAGCGTGATCTTAAGCGCGAAAGTTTGCTCCAGACTTAAAAAGATCGAGAGCCAGGTTCGCGCGAAAAAGTAGGAACCGTCAACGTACCAGCGATGGAAAAAAATAGCGATATGATACCAGAGTCTTCGGAAAAGATAGAAAAATGAAAGTGACAGCAGTGGTTGGCGGTGTTCCATGCGATGCTTCTATTATACTTCTCGGCCGTTGTCATGGCGAGGAGTTGTTTGGCCGAAGTACAACCCATGTGTCATTGCGAGTGGAGGCGAGTTGTACTCGCCGGAACGTGGCAATCTAGAGATGGCCACGCCCGCTTCGCCAGAGCTTCAGCGAGGCGAGTCGTTACTCCTCCTCGCCATGACATTTTGGAAAAGATTATGGAGGTCAGATTGCCACGTCCCGATTTTCGTTGAATGAAAAATGCGATCGGGACTCGCAATGACAGGAAGGCGAAGCTAGAAAAGAGGATTTTGTTTTTGCTCGCGTGGTTCTTCTTTTGGTGGCGGGCTTGTTTGGTGGGCTTGGGCAGGCTCATTTTTTATTTTCTTGAGGAGGAGCGGCAGTTTTTTGAATCCTGCCTCGAAGAGTCCCATGGCCGTGGTTCCGCGGAGCGCGGCCGCCGGGTGGAAAAACGGCATAATAATCCGGCCGCCAAGCCGAAAGGCCGTTCCCTGATCGCGGGTGATTTTGGCGTCCGGCAGAAAGTAGTTCATGGAAAACCGGCCGAGCGGCACAATGATCGGCGGATTGATGATTTCTATCTGTTCGGTGAGATAGGGTTTGTACGCGGCAATTTCTTCCGGGCTGGGGTCGCGGTTTTCCGGCGGACGGCGTTTCACGATATTCGTAATGTAGACATCCTCCTCTTTCCAGCCGATGGCGCGGATATTTTTCCTAAGGAGTTGGCCGCCGCGACCAACAAATGGCCGCTTTTCGATATCTTCGTTTTTTCCGGGAGCCTCACCAATAAAAAGAACATCGCAATTTATGTTCCCTTCGCCGAAAACTAAATTGGCTGGTTGGAGCGGAAGATTGGTGTCGGCGACAAGGCGTGCTTCTAAATCACGAAGGCGCGTTTCTTTGCTTTCAACGGAACTCATCCCGTTAGAGATAGGAAACGCTTAAGCCTGTTTTTGAGATAGCGCTTCCCCATACCAGATTTAAGATATTTTTCTCTCGACTTTGCGTCCCCTTCCGATATACAAGCTTCGTAGTAGATAAGAATATATGGTCCATGATGTTTAGTATACTTTGATTTTTTCTCATTATGCTCGCTTAAGCGTTTCCGTAAATCCTTTGTGTACCCTGTGTACCAACGCTTATTTTTGTTCTCTACGACATACGTGTAGAACATAATTGCTTAATCTCTAACGGGACTAATGCCGCAATGCGGAAAACGATTCTTTGGTCGCCGTGTTCCAACCGTTTACAAATTCGCGTTCGATAACTGATGACTGCGGCGTTGTCCAGCGAAGGAGATACGAGAGGGAAAAATTATCACCAGTGGCGCCATAGAGAAATGGCGATTCGGTAAAGCGATCGGTAAAATCATTTTCATACAGCGGTCGACTGCCGTAGAGGCCGACGATATACGCGCGATCATGTTCAGGAAGGGTTGTGCTCGCGATGGCCATGATTTCATTTCCGGTGTGTTTCAGCTCCGCCAGCGTTCGCGGATAGTGTCCGGTTATTTCTTTGTAGATTTCGAGAGAATCAACGAGCGTCGTAACGGTATTAATCTGTTCTTCGATTAAGGCGGCATCATTATTTACCGCAACGATGGGGAGAGTTGCTCCGGTGATGCTGGCCTGGAGCTGATTTCCGAGGGGCGCCTGTTTGGCATAGTTCAAAGCGAGTACGCTCGCGCTGGTTCCCAAAACGAGAATGAAAAGCAATGAGAAAGAAAGTTGGAAGGCGGGAAAAAGGTATTTCGGTTTTTTAAGAGGCGTGTCCCGCGCCTGGACAATCTTCAATCCTTCCTGCACTTGAGCCAGATTCCAGCCCACGCCCAAAAGCGCGCTCATTGTTTGCTCTTTTTTGACGCCCAGTGCCCGACAGGATTCTAAGTACGAAATAAGTTCTGGAGTAACCATAGGAATGTTGAGCGCTCAACATGACAAACACTTTTGTTTACCCGCCACTTCTATCTTGAAGGGCGAGGTTTATCACGCTGACTTCCCCTACATTATACATTTTCTTGGGTAATAAAAAACCGCCTGCCTGCAATGCCGGAGCATAGCGATGGCGGGCGGGCCCAGTCTCACAAGGTGAGGGGATCGGAATAAGACAAGCTTGCTGATCAGGTCGTAAGACTTACGGCAGAACTGGCCGGTTGCAGTTATCGCGAACTGGAACCCAAAAATCTGCTCCGTTGCCGTCCCAGGTAGCCAGAACATAGTACATCTCATCGATGCCATAACCGACGAGAATGCCGTCATCGACAGTCTTAGCAAACAAGCGTAAGGCCTCAAAGAAGGGACCTCGTTCAGTGCGCATCGCTTGCAGTGCTGGGAACCTATTCTGAACTGCGGGAGGAAGTTGCTTCATAATCATGTCCGAGTCGTGAAGGCGTTCACCACAGGCGACGTAGATCACAGTCAATGCTTCATCACTCAAAGTTGGCAGATCGTCGCTTCCGACGAATCGCTGGAACAGCTGGCGAAGGGGCGTGGAAGCAACTTGGGCTAGTGCGTTTGAAAGAGACATTGTGAGTCCTCCTTTGCGCTGTCATTCTTATATTGTACTGAATAGGAAAAGGCAATAAAAAAACCGCCCGCTTGCTGAACGCAGTACGGGCAGACGCTCCTCGTGATTAGTGACGCTGAACGCTGATCTCGCGTCTCTCGGTGTTTACCGAGATGTAAGAGTACTCTGAAGGGTGGCAGAAGACTTCAGTCAAGAATACTCGGAGATATCGAAGCTCAAAAGTAATTCGGCTCCACGCACGAAGAATCATAAATTCGTCCTCCTTCCAACACTCTTATTTTTATAGCTTAACAGATTTCAAAAAGCAATTACTATAAAAACAGAAATGCCCCACCGAAGTGTTGCACTTCTGGCGGGGCGATGGTGATGCTTGTGGGCAAGGCTACTGCTACTGTCCAGACGCAAGCTGAGCGAGTAGCTCAACCGTGCTGGTGTCGAGATCGGCTAGTTCCATTCCGAGATCTTTCATAACCCTGGGAATGTCGGCGCCAAACTCGGGCAAGCTGTAGAGACCTAGTAACGTCTTGCCCAAATCCTTGCCTTCAGGCAACCCAATCATGTAGGCGTAACGAAACACGTGCACCACGATTGCCAAATTGTTATCTGGACTGCCAATGAAATCTCCGGCCATGATTCCTCCCTTACGATAAGGCGGGGATCTGATTAGAGGCTGATGATGCCATCGTGGCCATGCATCATCGCCATGACCATGGCGCCGTTTTGCATCACCAGTCCTCCGAGAGCTCGCACCAACTCCCGAGCTTCTCGCCCGGTTCTGTCGGTGGGAACTTCCGTGTGGCAAGCGATGCTATAAGGATAGCCCAACTCTTCTCGCAGGCGGCGTTGGATCTCGCCTTCAGAAGAAGAAGTCCGTACAATCTGTCGAGCGGCGGCCTTGATCTCGTTGTCGGACATAGTTTCGAAGGTTTTCGTTTCCTCCATCTTATTCTCCTGATGTGTTCGGGCACTCTCGTAGTAGGCAAAGAGCGCCAGGTTATTTTGAGACTCAGGAACTTACGAGAGGACGCTTATCTGTTCGACTCCGATGTTCCCCTCCGTTGCTAAATCGAACCTCTTGTTTCAGTCCCAGTTTACTGCCGATGCGTGCTTTCATATTTCTCTCCGTTGGTCGGATAGTACTACTGGCGTTTGCTAGTTGCATTATATAATTAATATGTTAGTATGTCAATACCTTCATGGAAATTTCAAGCAAGAAATTCTATGATGGCGCAGGGCTTATTCAGGAATTTTCAGGCGTCGCAAATCGCCTATTAGATTTTTGAATATGCTCAAAATTTCATATGGCCTGCCTGTCATGCCTCACGGCAAGACGGGATGGCAGACAGGGGATGACCGGCTTCGATAAAGACGAAGTCCAAACTGGCGAGTTGAGCGCTGACTCACAAAACCGGCAAAAAACAAACTGCTAACCAACGCGTTACAGCTCCAAGTTTCGCTTTCGCGTAACTAGAGGATCAGCGAGCCTGGGTTCCTTAGGCTCACAACTGGTCTTATATAAGGGAACTCGTTCCGAGAAGTTTGCTCTGCGCTTCCGGAATTAAACTAGCAGAGTATGTCTAGTTTCTAGACTCTGTCGCGTCTGACGCGGCTACACTCGTAGAAGGTTTGCGATTTTCTTCTTTAGACGGCGGTTCGACTCCGCCCATCTCCACC
>CAYHXC010000010.1:0-52779 GCA_964360585.1 uncultured Candidatus Saccharibacteria bacterium
CTCCAGGCCTATCTTGACCGAGTACAAAAGTGAACTAACCCGATAGATTTGTACATATTATGCCAAGATTTAATACTAAGTCTTAATTTTATCGCCCTCTGGACAAAAAAGAGGATTTCCGAGAAAAAAGAGCCCGATTGGGTTCTTTTTTATTTCCGAGCCGTCATTGTCATTGCGAGGAGTAGAAACGACGTGGCAATCTCAATCCCTTTGCTTCACTATTTTCCACCTAAAGTCACAACCGAGTTATGAACTTAGGTAGGAGGGTGCTCAGCGGGTTCGTCGATGACGAGCGCTGAGCACCCGATGCAGTCATTCGATGACCACCTGCATTCCGATTGCTGTCTCTGGATGCAATGGTGGTCGGAGATCAACAATCCTAGCAGCGTCATGCTCGGAAAGAAATCCGTGCAGCCACTGCATGAAAAGACTGTCTTCCATGCGATCATAGGACAGGGTTGCTGTTCTCTTTCCGTTTTTCTCTCCGATAGAAATTTCCATTTGACCTCCTTTTGAGGGTTCGGTTGAGTATCCAGTTAGTCCGAGAAGAGGGCCAAGTCGTTGTCATTCCATGCTTATGAACATGAGTCCAACGCCAACGAACATCATGCCCCTAGGAATGTTCCCGCCAAGACAAGAGAAGATTCCTGCCAGACAAAATAGAGCGCCAGCGATTGCCATTTACACCTCCAGAGTAGAGTTTTGTGGTACTTTTTTTAGTATAACATTAATAATTAATATTGTCAAATACTAAGAGTTGCTAGGTTGGAGGTATTGGAATTTGTCCCTCTGGACAAAGGGAAGGGTTTCCAAGAAAAAAGAGAAGTTTTTACGCTTCTCTTTTTGATTTTCCACCTAAAGTCACAATCTCCGCCAGCTGGCGGATTATGAACTTAGGTAGGGAGATAAGACAGCAGTGTTTGCTACTGTCTTATCTCAGTCTTACTTTGGCTGTAGACGGAGAATTAGGATTTGGTGGTTGTTCGGGGGATGATTAGGATGAAATCGTCTTCGTCAGGTTCATTAGGATGGCTGACTTTGACCATTTCCCTCATCAGGGCTGCTGTAGCTAAGTACTGGAGAAGACTAAGCATCGTCGTCTCCTTGTCTAGATCGTAGAGACGTTTCAGTCCTGGTACGCAGAGGTCTTCATACTCGGTCTTGTCCATGACTTTGATTTGGATTGAACCGCTTTCAGCCACGATCTTCCCAAGTCTTTCGGGGGACATGTTCTCCACTTTGTAGTGGAGTAGCCGCCAACCACGTTCAGCATCCCATCCTCTCGTGCAACAACTGAGATCATCATGTACGAATCCTGGGTTTTCCTCCATCAGTTTCTTTGCAGTTTCCTGAAGGTTTGACATCCGTCCTCCATGCCATTTCGAGCGTTCTACATTATACAATACTATCATTATTTGTCAATAGTAATGAGAACCTTTGATAAATACTTCCCTCTGGACAAAAGGAAGGGTTTCCTATACACTGGTGGACACATTGGCTGGAGGTAATTCCTCGCTTCTTCATGGACCCAGGTCCTCATCTCAAGTAAGAAGCCAGGGACATTATTCTCGTAAGTGAATGGGACGAAACATGGAGGTAAAATCCTTCAGTGTTTTTTATATGACTATCATGACTTTCCTTTTAGGGAAAAAAGTAAAAATGAGTCAGATCTGGAAGGACGATGCGGTCGTTCCAGTTACCATTATTGAAGCCTTACCGAATAAGGTGTCTTTGCGCCGGACCACCGCTCGCGATGGTTATGAGGCTGTCCAGGTTTTGGCCGGAAAAAAGAAAAAAGAGTTCCGCGTTGGTGCGGAGAATGAACTAAAAGCCGACGACATGATCGGCGTTTCCATTTTTACTGAGAATGATGTGGTTTCCGTAAGCGGCGCCATGAAGGGTCGCGGTTTCCAGGGCGTTATGAAGCGCCATGGTTTTCACGGCGGTCCAGCCACCCACGGTCAGAAAAATCGTCAGCGCGCGCCTGGTTCGATTGGTTCGACTGCCCCGCAACGTGTTGTCCCTGGACGACGCATGGCCGGACACATGGGTACCACTCGGGTGACCATCCAAAACTTGAAAGTAGTTCAAGTGGATGCGGAGAAACATCTGCTTTTTGTGCGCGGCGCAGTCCCAGGCGCGAGAGGAACACTACTTGAGATTAAAAAGATTACGTAGCCAATGCAAAATGCAAATTGCAAAATTAAAAATTCTGGTCATTTCGACAGCACCTCAGGCTTGTCGAAATTTCATTTATTTTCCATTTTGAACTTTTAATTTTAAATTTATGAGGGTCCATATCTACAATCAGAAGAACGAAGTGGTAAAGGATGTCGAAGCGCCGGCAGCTGTTTTTGAACGCGGCTGGAATAACAATCTCGTGCAGCAGGTCTTAGAAGCCCAACTCGCTAACCGTCGTCGTCCGTGGGCCCACGCCAAGGGGCGCAGCGAAGTGCGCGGTGGTGGCCGAAAGCCATGGAGACAGAAAGGTACTGGCCGAGCTCGCCATGGTTCTATCCGTTCGCCGTTGTGGTCTGGTGGTGGTAAGGCGCATGGTCCAAACAAGGAACGCAACTACACCCAGGCGGTGAATAAGAAGATGCGCCGCGTGGCTATCTTTTCAGTGCTTTCGAAAAAAATGAAAGATGATCAAATTAAGTTTTTTGATACGTTTGATATGACTGCTGCGCCAAAAACAAAAGCGATGCAGGAGAGTTTGCGCTCTACCCTCGGCATGACCGCGCGAGCGAAAAAATTTGATGTCTTGATGATTCCAGCCGCCCCAGCCACGCCACTGGCTCGGGCTATCCGCAATTTATCGAAAACGAAAGTGTTGCCGGCCACGAGTTTGAACGTCTACGACCTCCTGAACTACAAGAATATCCTGATCGAAGAAAAAGCCGTTGGCATCATTCAAGAAAGATATAAAATTTAAATCATGGCTAATTTATCTCTCATTAAAAAACCGCTCGTGACCGAAAAGGGAACGATGATTCAGGCGATGGGGCAGTATCTTTTTGAAGTGGCGACCGAGGCAACCAAGCCGGAGGTGAAAAAAGCCGTAGAGAAGCTTTACTCGGTTCACGTCGAGAAAGTAACCATGATTCAGCTCCCGGGCAAACCAAAAAGATATCGTGGTATTTCGCGCACCGTTTCCGGACGGAAAAAGGCGATTGTGATACTTAAAGCCGGCGAGAAGATAAACTTTTAAGAGTAATCACGAATATGCGAATTAAAGCAAATAACGCGAATAGAAGTAATGTGATGGTCCCGTTAGAAGCCGCGATCGCTTTTGTTGCAGAAAATAATCCTATGAATAGTCGAACTAAAGATAGCAATAATAACTGCGGAGTCGCCAAGATCGCGATCTGCTTCTAACGGGATGAAATCCTATTCACCAACCAGTCCTTCGCGCCGCAATATGACCTCGGTTTCGTACCGCGGTGTTTTGACGGCCAAGAAACCCTATAAGAAACTGACCATTCGTCTTAAAGACAATGCCGGTCGCAACTCCGCTGGCCGGATTACGGTTCGTCATCAGGGCGGTGGCAATAAAAAACTCTACCGCTTGGTTGATTTCAAACAGGAGAAAATGAATGTGCCGATGAAAGCGTTAACGGTGGAGTACGATCCGTATCGCTCGGCTTTCATTTCGCTTTTCGAGTACAGCGACAACAAGGCAAAAACTTATATTTTAACACCAAATGGTTTGAAGGTTGGTGATTCGATTGTGGTCGGTGAGCAGGTACCTTTAAAAACAGGCAATCGTTTGAAACTGAAGAGTATTCCAGTAGGTTATCAGATTCATAATGTGGAGATCTTGCCTGGTTCAGGCGGAAAGTTGGCTCGTTCAGCCGGATCGTACATGGAAGTTTTGGCTAACGACAGTGGTCACTCTGATTTGAAGATGCCATCGGGCGAGGTACGTCGCGTGCCGTGGGACTGCTGGGCTTCGCTCGGTCAGGTTTCTAACACGGACTACAACTTAACCAATATTGGAAAAGCGGGACGATCACGTTGGTTGGGAATTCGACCGACCGTTCGTGGTAAAGCTATGAACCCTGTTGATCACCCGTATGGTGGTGGTGAAGGTAGTCAGCCACGTGGAACGCGCAAACCGAAAACCCTCTGGGGTAAGGTGACCGGCGGACACAAGACTCGCAACAAGAAAAAGTGGTCGACCCAATTTATTGTGAAACGAAGAAAGTAATCACAAATAATGCAAATCTATACAAATAACGCGAATAACATGCAGGAAATTAAATTCTATGGATTAGCATTATTTAAATCAATTCGCATTATTAGCGATTACTAATTATATGTCACGATCATCTAAAAAGGGTCCGTTTGTGGATCCGAACATTTTGAAAAAGATTGAGAAGCGGAAGCCAGAGGAAGGACCAATCAAAACCTGGTCGCGGGCTTCGGAGATCTCACCAGATATGGTGGGGTATACGTTTGCTGTTCACAACGGAAAAGATTTTATTACCGTGCGAGCGACTGAAGAAATGGTGGGTCATCGTCTGGGTGAGTTCTCGCCGACCCGAAAATTTGTGCGCCACGGCGGAAAGATGCAGAAAGAGTTGGAAACTAAAGCCGCCGCCCCGGCCCCAGCCGCTAAAAAATGATGAGTTTTCTATAAATTTCCCACCATGAATCTTATAAATAAAATGTATCTAGAAAACCATTACCCCCCCACCAACCTCGTGACCAAGCTTGGATATAAGGGTAGATTGACACGCAGTGTCGGCTTACGCCTCCAATTTCTAGTACATCCTGTCGTCATAAAGGTTGGTGGGGGGGTGCTCAAATTTAACCATACATTTGACTTCGCCCTTCCGGCTCGTAAATTTATATAAATTTGGCATGAAATCCCCACACCTAATGTACTCAGATAAAAACATGAAAATTATTTTTTTCACTTCACTACAGCCAACGCCACATTTTCTTTATGACAAAGAGTCGAGTTTTGTATGCTATAAAGTAAATTAGGTGTGGGGATGAAACAGCAACAAGCCACACTTCGATTCTTGCGCATGGCCCCTCGGAAAGTCCGAGCGGTGGCTAGTTTAATTCGCGGTTTGTCCGCCTCTGAAGCCGAGGCCCAGCTGATGCTTCAGCCGCGCCGTGCCGCGAAACCGATCTTAAAACTGTTGCGCTCGGCTATGGCCAATGCTAAGAATAATCAACAGGAAGAAGCGACGCAGTGGCTCGTCAAAACCATCACGGTTGATCAAGGGCCAATGTTAAAACGGATGTTGCCGCGCGCTCGAGGTTCTGCCTCGGAGATCCAGAAGAAGATGTCGCACGTATCGCTCACGCTTGTTCAGACCGAGAAACAGGGACGAAGCTTTACGATTACCCCGAAGAAGAAAAAGAAGTCCGAATCATCCGCTTCAGAGCGAACTAAGTCTCGTTCCACCGCTCAAAAAGGCATACCCGATCACGACAAAAAATCGGAAGTTGAAAAACGAGCCACTGAAAATCCGGGTTTCTTCAGAAAAGTCTTTAACCGTAAATCAGGAATGGGCAAATAATAATTATCTACCTTATTATGACTCTCTCTATAAAAGAAAATTATTACCCCCCCACCAACCTCGTGACCAAGCTTTGGTATATAGGTAGACTGACACGCAGTGTCGGCTTACGCCTCCAATTTCTAGTACACCCCGTCGTCATAAAGGTTGGTGGGGGGGTGCTCAGTTTTGTGGCTACATTTTCTGCGCCACAAACTGCCTTAAAAATTTAGACAAAACTGGCATGGGACAAAAGATTAATCCAAATTCATTCCGTATCGGGGTCACCAAGAAATGGCCAGTCCGCTGGTTTGTGAAAGCCAATGCCCCGCAAATCCTCGAGGAGGATGAGGCCATTCGGAAAACCATCTACGAGAAGATTTTGCAGTCCGGTATTGCTGATATCGAAATCGAACGCACCTCGACGAAGACGTCGGTGAATATTAAAGCGGCCCGTCCCGGTTTTATTATCGGTCGCGGTGGAAAAGGAATTGAGGACCTGAACAAGCTGGTCCAGAAGCGTGTGGCCGCGGTGACTGGAAAAAAGAAAAACACACCGATCTACATTAATATTGAAGAGTTGAAGCGTTCCGAAGTTTCCGCCGCTTATGTTGGCCAACAGATCGCCTGGGATATCGAACGCCGCATGCCGTTCCGACGTCTGATGAAAAAGTATCTCGATCAGATTATGCAGGCTCAGGATGTGAAGGGAGCCAAGATTTTGATGGGCGGCCGGTTAGGCGGCGCGGAAATTGCTCGTCGCGAGTGGTTGAAGCGCGGTCAGTTGCCGCTGCAGACCTTGCGCGCCGTGATCGACTACGGTCAGGCAACAGCGTATACCACCTACGGCACGATCGGCATCAAGGTATGGATCTATAAAGGCAACGTTGCCGTGGAGAAGAGCCGCGACGGGAAAAATAAAACCGGCAGAAATTAATAGACCACTTCCATGCTTATTCCGAAAAAAGTAAAACATCGCAAATGGCACAAGGGACGTTCTCGCAGCCGCAAGGTGGAGACGCGTGGTTTGAATTTGAGTTACGGCAGTTACGGCATCAAAGCCTTGGGCTCGGCCTGGCTCACCTCGAACCAGATTGAAGCGGCCAGAAAAGCGATGACCAATCTTTTGAAGCGCGAAGGACGTTTGTGGATCCGCGTTTTTCCGGACAAGCCGGTAACCGCCCGTCCGCCGGAACTGACCATGGGTGGCGGAAAGGGTAGTGTTGATCATTATGTTTTTCCGGTTCGACCAGGACGAATTATTTTCGAGTTGGATGGTATTAGCGAAACGAAGGCGCGCGAAGCCTTCCGAGTGGCCGGATTCAAGTTGCCGTTTAAAACTAAAGTTGTTGTGAAATAACATGAATCCCTGCACCTATTGAGAAATAATGCATTACACCCTATACATGATTACAATGATCAATCCGAATTATGAAAAGTCGTCAATAATAATGAGGCCCTGTCAGCAAACAGGTGTTTCTCAATAGGTGAGGGATGAAAGCCAACGCCCGCAAAGAATTAAAAAGCCTTTCACAAGCTGACCTCCAAAAACAGTTGGGAGAGGAGCGGGAACGCGTGCGGGTTTTGCAATTTGATCTCGCGGCCGGCAAAGTAAAAAACATTCGGGAGATTCGAAGCGCGAAGAAGAAAATAGCCGCCATCTTGACCTTTTTGAAATTAATGACAAAATAGACCATTCATGCCTAGAACTCATCTTAAAAATAGCTCCGTCGCGTTCCCCTCTGATTTCTTTGCTCGCCTAGACACGACGAGGAGACATAGGCTAGAGTCTAGGCTCCGAGGAGTAACGACGGCGACGAAGAAATCAGAGGGAACCGAACGGATAGGAAGCAGTGAAGCGGATACGGTGTTACTGCATCCTCGCCGTACCTTTGGGTACGCCTTCGGACTAGTGCCTAGTCTCCGCTTCACTGCTTCTCTATCGCGACAGGATATATTTTTAAAATGAGTTCTAACACAACCATCACTAAGCGTCGCCTTCACGGGAAGGTGGTCAGCGACAAAATGCAGAAAACCCGCGTGGTGTCTATTACGCGTCTCAAAAAACATCCAAAGTATGGAAAGTACTACCGCGTGACGACGAAGTTCAAAGCCCACGATGCCGAAAACAAGTATAAAACTGGCGATGAAGTAGTCATTGAAGAAGGACGGCCGATGTCCCGAGAAAAGCGCTGGGTAATTGTGAGCAAAATATAACATGATACAGGAACGATCTATTCTTAAAGTAGCAGATAATAGCGGAGCAAAAATCGTGCGCTGTTTCCGCATCTTGGGCGGCACACGCCGACGCTACGCTCATCTTGGCGATATTTTGGTTGCTTCGGTTCAGACCGCCGAACCGCGTAAGGCTATAAAGAAGAAGGACATTGTGAAAGCGCTCGTGGTTCGGGTGAAGAAGTCATTCCGACGAGTCGATGGTTCCTATGTTCGCTTTGACGAAAATGCAGTGGTGATTGTTGATGCCAAGAAAGAACCGGTGGCCACGCGTGTGTTTGGTCCAATGCCGCGCGAACTGAAGAAGTTCGGATTTACGAAATTAATGACGATGGCTGAAGAAATTGTATAAACAAATGCAAACTGCAAAGATCAAAATGCAAAATAAATGTGGTTCAATAAATTCTCGCAGGGAACTTATTGAACGTCCTGAATTTTTAACTTTGATTTTTAAATTTTAATTTTTTTGCGATGAATATTCGAAAAGGCGACACGGTGAAAATATTATCAGGGAAAGATCGCGGCAAGTCCGGCGCGGTGCTTAAGGTTTCGCCGAAGGACGGCATGATCACGGTTTCCGGTTTGAATATGTTCAAGAAACGCGCTCGGCCAAAAAAGCAAGGTGAAAAAGGAGAAACGATATCAGTATCTCGGCCGCTTTCGCGAGCTCGCGTCATGTTTGTCTGCACCAGCTGCAAAAAAGCCACTCGCCTCGGCGCCCGCTTCGAAGGAACACAAAAGGTTCGGTTCTGCAAAAAGTGCCAGGCTGCCGTGTAATTTCAATCATCTTATGACCAACTACTTCGTTACAACCTCCGTTTCCCGCCTACGCCAAGGCTTTGGCGGGCAGGCGCCCTCGCAGTATGTCAAAATACAGCTCGGTTGCGATACTCGGTTAAGCCTCGTAGCTTGCCATAATCCGATGAAATCAAAGAACTTGTAACATGACCGAAAAATTTACAGCTAAAAAATTCTTGGAAAAAGTTGTTATCAATAGCGGTGTTGGCCGATTGAGTCAACAGCCGTCATTTGAGGACAAGGTTTTGCCGATGGTCATGCGCGACGTGGCGATTTTAGGCGGTCAGAAGCCGCAGGTCAGAAAAGCCAAGAAATCAATTGCCGGTTTTAAGATCCGCGAGAATCAGATTGTGGGAGTTCGGGCTACGCTCCGCGGTGATAAAATGGTTGATTTTTTCGAGCGTTTCATTACTATTGCTTTGCCTCGCGTTCGTGACTTCACCGGTCTTTCTGTGGAATCGGTTGACCGCGGCGGCGTTTTGAATGTTGGCATGAAAGAGCACCTGGTTTTTCCTGAAATCAATCCGGAAGACACGACCCTTATCTTTCCGCTCCAGATCACCATCGTTCCCAAACTGAAAGATCGAGAAAAAGCCTTAGCCGGATTCAAGTCGCTAGGCGTACCGTTTAAAAAATAATCATGGCTAAAGTCTCCGTCATCGCCCGCAGTAAAAAGAAACCGAAGTTTTCCACCCGAGAGGTGCGACGCTGTTTCCGCTGTGGCCGAAAACGAGGCTATATCCGCGACTTCAATATCTGTCGTATCTGTTTCCGCGAGATGGCGGCCAAAGGACACATTCCCGGAATTAGAAAAGCCAGCTGGTAGAGTTATCACGAATAATGCTAATTATTATAAATAACGCGAATAAAATGCAAAAATCTAAACATCACCGATCAGCATTATTTATATCTATTCGCATGATTAGCGATTACTCTTTGTAACATGTACTACGATCTCTTAACCAAAATTAAAAATGCCGAAGCGGCCAGGAAGAAATCCCTCCGGGTGCCGTTTTCGAAACTCGACCAGACCGTCGGTGAAATTTTGGTCAAACATAGTTTCATTAAAGATGTGAAGAAAAAATTGGTGGGCAAAAAGAAATTTTTGGATATCGATCTTGCGACCAAGGCCTCGGACGAAGTGCTTCAGTTCAAGATTGTGAGCAAGCCCAGCCGTCATTTATATGTAAAGAGCAAAGAACTCTTTCCGGTGAAGCAAGGCTATGGAGTTTCTGTCATTTCAACTTCGCAGGGGCTCATGACCGGCGGCGAAGCCAAAAAGCGTCGCTTAGGCGGAGAGTATCTTTTTGAAGTCTGGTAATAATTTTCTACATAATTATGAATTTTATAAATATTAAAGAAAATTGTTACCCCCCCACCAACCTCGTGACTAGTCTTTGGTATACCCATAGACTGACACACAGTGTCGGCTTACGCCTCCGATTTCTGATACACTTAGTCGTCATAAAGGTTGGTGGAGGGGTGCTCAAATTTAACCATACATTTGACTTCGCTGTACCAGCTCGTAAATTTATATAAATTTGGCACATGTCTGCCTTAAGCAAAAAATCAATTCCCATAGTTTCCGGCGTCACCGTGACCGAGTCAGACGGAAAATTTGTGATTCAAGGACCAAAAGGCACCCGTGAACTGAAAAAACTTTCCGGTGTTTTAGTGACCATTACTCCGGAGTCTGTTTCAGTTAAGAAAACCGAAGACGGCGGCCGTCAGGCGCGCATGAACGAAGGAACGATGTGGTCGCTCTTGAAGGGTTCGATGGTTGGCGTGGCCGAAGGTTTCACCAAGGTTTTGGAGATTGAAGGGATTGGGTATAAGGCAGTTGTCGAAGGCCAGACATTGGTTTTGTCTCTCGGTTATGCCCATCCGGTCAAAGTGGCTATTCCTCCGACGATTAAGGTTGTGGTGGAGAAAAAGTTCGTTACCATCCAAGGATTTGATAAAGAGGCCGTTGGCAAGTTAGCATCTGAAGTACGCCTCCTGAAGCGACCAGAACCGTATAAGGGGAAAGGAATCCGCTATCAGGGAGAAATTGTCCGTCGGAAGGCCGGTAAGAAAGCGGCCACCGGAAGCGCCTAAAAAATCATGAATCCCTCACCCATTGAGAAACATTCCATTCCATCATATAACCATGAATACCATCACCAAACATATGTATAAAAAGTCGCAAAGCATAACGAGATCCCGTCCAGCGACGGTTATTTCTCAATAGGTGAGGGATGAATCAAGCTAAGAAATTACAAGAGAAAAAGATCCGTCGCGTGGCTCGTACCCGAGCTCGTATTTCTGGCACGACCGTGCGGCCGCGCTTGGCTGTTTTTCGGAGCAATCAACACACCAGCGTGCAGTTGATTGATGATACGACCGGCAAGACGTTGGCCGCGGTCACCAGCAAAGCAGTGGGCACGAAACAAAAGAAAGCGGAACAAGCGCTCGCGGTTGGCAAAAAGATTGCCGAGAAAGCCCTGGTGCTTGGTGTGAAGAAAGTTGTTTTTGATCGACGTGCCTACCAGTATCACGGTCGGGTGAAAGCGGTCGCTGATGGCGCTCGCGAAGCTGGACTAACCATTTAACATGCAAAAGAAATTTGGATCACGAGAACCGCGTTTGCAAAAAAAAGAAGAGTTCCAGGAACGTCTGCTTGATTTGCGCCGCGTGACGCGTGTGATGGCCGGCGGTAAGCGTTTTCGTTTCCGTGCTACCGTGGTTATTGGCGATCGGAACGGCCGGGTTGGTGTGGGTGTGGCCAAAGGCTTGGATGTCATTCAATCAATTAGCAAAGCCAAAGCTGATGCCAAGAAACATATGATCACGATTCCACGCGTGGATAATCGCACGATTCCTCACGAAGTATCGGCCAAGTACAGTGCGGCGCACGTGCTCATTAAACCGGCTGGCATCGATCACGGTATTCGCGCCGGAGGCAGTGTTCGTTTCGTGCTTGAGCTGGCTGGTATCAAAGATGCCACGGCCAAGTGTTTGGGCCGTACCCCGAACAAACTGACGAATGCCATGGCGGCCATTACCGCTTTGACGAAGATGAAACAGCACAAGCCGCTCATCAAGAAAGAAACCGCTCCCGTCGTGGCCTAATGTACATCTCTCGTAATTCGTTTTAGTCTTTACTCATCCATGCAACTCCATTCGTTATCATCAATCAAACAGCGCAAATTTCAGCGCGTCGGTCGTGGCGGCAAACGCGGAACGTATTCCGGCCGTGGTTTGAAAGGGCAAAAATCCCGTTCCGGTCGCAAAATGCGTCCAGCCGAACGTGACTTGATTATCCGTTTGCCGAAAAAGCGCGGTTTCCATAACAAACCGAAATCTCCAGCCGCTCGGGTTATCCAGCTTTCGGCCATCACGAAAATGACTGGCACGATCAACCTCGCCGCTTTAAAGAAGGCCGGCCTGCTTCAGAACCGTTTCTCCGGACCGGTTAAGATTTTATCCGCCGGCGAGGCGCCGAAAAATGCGGTGATCCACGGCCTCGCACTTTCCAAGGACGCACGAAAGAAAGTGGAGGCGGCCGGTAGCACAGTGGAGTAAATGGAGTTATCACGAATAATGCGAATTGACTCAAATAATGCTAATCTACATCGTGCGCTTTGTCCTTATACTATTGGCGTTATTTGCTTTTATTCGCATTATTAGCGATTACTCATGAATCGATTTATTCAAATATTCCGCGCTCCTGATATCCGAAAAAAAGTTCTGATTGTCGTCGGGCTCTTAATTGCTTCCCGGGTTTTTTCGGCCATTCCGATTCCGGGAGTGAACGTGGCGAGCTTACAGGCGTTTTTCGGTTCGAACCAGCTTTTGGGACTATTGAACCTCTTCTCCGGCGGCGGACTGGCTAATCTTTCGATTGCCATGCTTGGTGTTGGCCCCTACATCACGGCCACGATCATTATGCAGCTTTTGACCATTATCTTCCCAAAGTTTAAGGAGATGTACTATGAGGACGGCGAACGTGGTCGGGCCAAATTTAACCAGTTTGCCCGAATGGTGGCCGTGCCCTTGGCCGCGCTTCAGGCTTTCAGCTTTTTGAAACTCCTTGCCGCGCAAGGCATTGTGGCCGAGACGACCTCCTTCTCCCTTTTCCGCGATGTGGTGGTAATTACCGCCGGCTCGATGATTATTCTCTGGCTGGGCGAACTGATCGGCGAACAGAAGATCGGGAACGGTGTTTCCTTGATCATCTTTGCCGGTATCGTGAGTAGTTTGCCGAGCAGTATCCGTTTGGCGATGAATGCTTACACACCAGGCGCCCTTCCGACATATGTCGCTTTTGTCGCTATCTCCTTAGCGGTCATTCTTGGCGTGGTCTATTTGAACGAAGGGGAGCGTAAAGTTCCCGTGGCATACGCGCGGCGTGTGCGGGGAAATAAAATGTATGGCGGCGTTGCCAGCTACCTGCCTTTGAAAGTAAATCAGGCCGGTATGATTCCTTTGATCTTTGCTGTTTCGGTTCTGCTCTTCCCGCAGTTTATCGCCCAAGTGGTTGCGATTTTCTCTGTCGATCTTTCTTTAACGATGAATGCCTGGGTGAATGGTTTTCTGGCGAATCAGTGGATTTACGGTATTTCCTACTTTTTCCTGGTTGTTATTTTCACCTATTTTTACACGGCTATTACTTTTGATCCGGAGGAAATTTCTAAGAATCTCCAGCGGTCTGGCGGATTCGTTCCCGGCCTTCGTCCTGGCGAGATGACCAGTAAATATTTTTCTCGCGTTATCAATCGTGTTACGCTCTGGGGCGCTATTTTCCTGGGTACGATCGCTGTATTGCCGATTATTGTCCAGGCTCTGACTGGTGTAGCCGTTCTGACCATTAGTGGCACGGCGCTTTTGATTGTTGTTGCGGTGGCACTGGATACGATGCGGCAGATAGACTCGCAACTTACCGTTCGCGAGTACGAAGGCATCGCTTAAGTTTTAATTATAAATTGACCAGCTGCGGCGTTACGGATTCCGTTTCGCCTTCGCCGTACGTCAAAGTACGGCTCAGTTACGCTACTCATCCAAGCCTTGCATCTGATCAATTTCTTAATTAAAAGCAAAGTAACTATATTGTGATGCTCAATTAAGCCTCGTATTTGCCTCGCTTATCAATCAGAACTCTTTAGTTGCGGTACTCATCCAAGCAAAGCTGAGCTTAGCTCTGCCTGGCATCTGGCCAATTTCTCATTAAAGCGAAAATAACTATATTGTGACACCCGTATTTGACTAGTTAGCTTTTTTAGTTTATAAGTTGGTTAGCGAAAGGAACGTGAATGAGAGGAAAAAATCGTTGCGGTGCTAAGGGTAGTATTCGACAACAAGGTGATCGCTTTTTCTTTTTGGTCGGGGAAATAGTTTCTGAAGCTTCGTGTCAGATGGAAGGGGGAAAAACGATTTCGCTCCATCTTCCGATTGATATTGTTGAGGGTGATGAGATTTCCCTCGAAGCGATTGCCCAAGAGCATCGCGGTTTGGTTGTTTTTTGCGGCGGGGTGTTTTGGGATGAGGGAGAGCTTGAGGTGTCAGCGGAAGATCCTTCTGGCTTCCAATTTGTTTCTGATCGTGGTCCAGATGCTTCGTTGTCCGGAACAGGAGCTTCAATGCTTGTCGGGCCGGTTATCGAGTTGAAGTGGGAGATCTGCGACCAAGTTGGCGCAATGCGTCGTTTGCGCAAGACTCAATCAAAGTAGGGCATATCATAGATATGCCTTTTTTATTTTCCTTAAATTACTAGCCAGGGATTCAACCTTCTGATAGAGTGAAAGCATGCGGAAAATTGCAGTAATCATCTATGGTCCGCCGGGAAGTGGAAAGTCCACTCAGGCACGATTTCTGTCGGCGAAGCTCGACCTTTTTTTATTTGATACGGGCAGGTATTTGGATGCGCTCGTCCACGATCCAAAAAATCAGAATGCCACGATCAAGCGCGAGCGCAAACTCTACGACGCTGGAAAATTAATGACCCCGAGTTTTGTCTTGCGCGTGGTGAGGGAGCGGGTAGAACGCATTGCCCGGGCGAACTCGAGCATTGTCTTTAGCGGTTCACCGCGAACACTCTATGAAGCTGAAGGGTTACTGCCGGTTTTGGCCAAAGAATTTGGGAAGAAAAATGTCTATGTTTTTGTGCTCGATGTACCTATCTCGGTTTCCGTGAAACGAAACGGCAGCCGCTATATCTGCAAATCGTGCGCCGCTCCGCTTCTTGCCGAGTACTATCCTTCAAAAAAACCGAAACACTGTCCGGTCTGTGCCGGTCCGCTCTATAAACGCACGGACGATAATCCGAAAAAATTAGTTACCCGTCTCAACCAGTACGATACGCGCACCAAGCCAATTTTTGCCCTGATGAAAAAAGAAGGCTATCGTGTCCACCACGTGAACGGAAAACCGGCGCCTTTTAAACTATTCCGTACCATCTATGGTCACATTAAAAAGTGAGAAAGAGATTGCGATTCTGCGGGAGGCTGGCCAAAAATTGGGAAACATTCTCCAGGAATTAAAAGCCATGGTTCGGCCGGGGCTTTCGACGCAGTATTTTGAGGAAGAGAGCCGCCGTTTAATCAAGGAGTCAGGCGCCGAACCGCTTTTTTTGGGGTATAAACCGGCGGGCGCAACTGTGCCGTATCCGGCTGCGCTGTGTATCGGTTTGAATGATGCCGTCGTACACACGCCGCCCGACAAAGATTGTATGATTAAAGCAGGCGATGTGGTGAAGCTTGATCTCGGACTACGGTATCAGGGCTGGTGTGTCGATTCGGCTGTGACCGTTTTGGTCCCACCGATCGATAAAAAAGTAGGTCAGCTGATTGATGCGACAGCGCTCGCTTTGGAAGAAGGAATCAAAATGGCTGTTCCAGGGAACACGCTCGGCGATATCGGTAGCGTGATCGAAAAAACAGTTCGGGCCCATGGATTTTCCGTGGTGCGCGACTTAACTGGTCACGGCATCGGAAAAAAACTTCACGAAGAACCTTCGGTTTTTAACTTTGGCGAACCGGGAAAAGGAATGGTTTTAAAATCAGGCATGGTGATAGCGATTGAACCGATTACCGCGATGGGCAACGGCCGCATCAGACAAGTATCGGATGATAGCTATGTAACCGCCGATCACTCACTGGCGGCCCACTTCGAACATACCGTAGCCATAACCGATCATGGTCCCGAGGTTTTAACCGCTATTTCTTAATTTTATTGAGAGCATGAATCACGAACCACCACTTCTTTCGATTATCCTGCCGGTTCGAAATCAGTGCCGTGAGCTGACTCTTTTTCTGTTTGAACTGCACCGGCATTTCGAGAACCGGAATGAAACATTTGAAATTATGGTTATCGACGATGGCTCGAATGATCAGACGTCCTTTGTCGTCGAAAAATTGTCTCATGAATTTCCGTCTATTATGCTTCTTACCCACACCGAACCGCTGGGGCTGGGTATTGCCGCGCGCGAGGGTTTTGAAAAAGCCCGAGGAAATTTCTCGATCTTAACTCGGCCGAGTTTGGGCTTTTCCGGCCTTGAGGAACTGCTTGGTCAGCTAACATATTCACGCGAAGACATATTACTTGGGAAGGTACGTCTTCAGTCCTCACTCTGGCCACCACATCTTTTTCTTTTTATTCTTTGGAAATTATCTGATTGGTTTCTCAGTATTTTCGTCTACGGCGGAGTCTCGGCGCGTCTCAGTCCGATTATTTTTTCACGTGAGACAGGAAAAGAGACAGGGAAGCGCGGCCGTGTTCGCCATGGCGGGTATGAGTTCGAATTGCTTTACCTCGCCCAGCGTTTCAAAAAGAAAATTACACTTCGTTCCCTCAGCCAACCGTTTATGATCTTCACCTTCCCGATATTTTATTTCCTTACGGTCGTGAAGGAGCTAATCCGGTCATTTTTCCGATTTATTCGTCATTAGAGATGACCATTCTTAATAAAAACGTGAGAGTTGAAGATCTTCCCGAGTTCGATGATCACGAGGAGGTTATTTTCTTTTCCGATAAAAAAACTGGTCTCAAAAGTATTGTGGCGATCCACAGTACGATCCTCGGCCCGGCAACTGGCGGTACGCGTTGCTTCGAGTATCGTTCGGAAGTTGATGCTGTGCGGGACGCCCTCCGCCTTTCCCGTTCGATGACCTATAAGTGTGCTTTGGCCGGTGTGCCTTTTGGCGGCGGGAAAGGGGTGATTATTTTGGGACACGGTAAAACGAAGTCGAAAGCCGTGATCCGCGCCTATGCCCGAAACATAGAAACACTCCATGGTCGTTTCTCAACTGGCGAAGACGTTGGACTAACCGAGTACGATGTGAGCGAGATGGAAAAAGTTTCCTCGCACATAAATGGTCCCAAACATGCAGGTGAGCTTGGTCCTTGGGCTGCGCTCGGCGTTTTCTCAGCCATGAAAGCCGGCCTAAAAGAAGTGTACGGCACTACCTCATTCGAAGATCGAACCGTGGCGATAAAAGGGGTAGGCAAAGTTGGCTCGGAACTCCTGCGACTGATCTACGAATCCGGCGGGAGAGTGGTTATTGCTGATATTGACGCTAAAAAAGTGAAGGAGATGAAACGACGATATGGCGTGAAAATAGTCTCTCCCAAATCTATTCATCGTGAACGAGCGGATATCTATGCTCCGTGTGCCTTAGGAAATGAGTTTACGCCAGAGAACGAAAACGAAATACAAGCAAAAATTATCTGTGGCGCGGCGAATAACCAACTGACCGATCCGGCGATTGCCGAGCGATTTCGGAAAAAAGGAATTTTATATCTCCCGGATTATGTAGTAAATGCGGGAGGGTTGATTAATGCGGTGTCGCACCTGGTTCATAAAAAAGGGAGAAAGGCCTGGGTTCAAAGAAAGGTGTTGGGTATCGCGAAGACCATAACCCGCCTCATTGCCAAATCGAAAAAATCGAGACATTCTTTAAGTACCGTTTCAGATCACATGGCCGAGGCGATCTTGAGGAAGAAGGCATACAAAAGGTGATGAATCCCCCCACCTTCATCGCAAAATAATCAACCATGTCTCTCGTTAAAAAAGTCGTCTGTTATACATTTGAATCCGCTTTTTGTGGCGGGTTTAAGGTGGGGTGATGAAAAAAGACGAGGAACTTTCACCAGAATTGCGAGAAGTGGCACGTGAGAAGGGGACCGAGGCGGCCTTCACCGGCAAGTACTGGAACGAGCATAGTTCGGGCATGTATAAGTGCGCCATTTGTGGGACAGAACTATTTTCTTCAGATACGAAATTTGATTCGGGAACAGGTTGGCCGAGTTTCACCGAACCGGCGAATTTGGAGCATGTTGAACTGAAAGAAGACTCCACTTACGGCATGAGCCGAACGGAAGTGGTGTGTAAAACCTGTGGCGCTCACCTTGGCCATGTTTTTGATGACGGTCCAGAAGATAAGGGCGGCAAACGGTACTGTATTAACTCCGTTTGTTTAGAGCTCGAGAAAAAAGAAAAATAAAAAAACCGCTTGGAGAGCAAGAGCTCCGCAAGCGGTTTGGTGTTCTGTCTGACGATTCAGAACACTACTCACAGTTGGGCATCTCGCACTGCCTCGAGGAATTTTCCGGGATGCAGATAGGAGATATCATCGTCTCCTTTAAGCCAATAGTGGAGGAACTGAAAGGGATTCAAAGAAGAGACATCCCTATCCTTTTGTAGTCGGCTTTTATGCTCTGCCGATTCGAGCCAGGAAAGCAAGTACATGACGTCCTTGTTTCCTGATTTTGCCAACCTCGCGAGGTCGTAGTTGTAGTCGGTGCCGTATTCGGCGACGACCGATTTGAACCACTCCAGATCGCCCAGGGTCAGCAGTCCTGGGCACCCTTGACCACAAGAGGCAGTTTCTCCGGTGTCGAGATAGTTGAACTGTAGTGCGCCACCGCCGCTGTGATGATCACTTCGGATCTTCCGAAAGCGACCGCTCTCATAAAGATCACCATTTTCATAGAGGTAGGCGATTTCTCCGTTCTGGATGTAGGGGTCATGGCGGAAAGTAAAAGCGAGGGGCCAATCCATGTGTTCTCCTTGGTTTCTGCGAACTGGGGAATTTATACCAGTTTATTAACTTTTCGTCAATTATCCTTCTTTTTCTTCTAGCTCCTCCGCTTCGTCCTCTTCGATTCCTTCTTCCTTTTCTAGTGTGGAGTCGCTGGCCAAAAATCCACCAGCTTGGATGCTCCAGAGTTTCTCGTATAAGCCTTCTTGTTTCAGAAGTTCCTCATGACTACCGGACGCTACGACTTTGCCATTGTCGATCACAACAATCCGGTCCATTTTCATAATTGTGGAAAGCCGATGAGCGATCACAATTACTGTTTTTCCTTCCATCAAAACCCGAAGTGCATCCTGAATGAGTGACTCAGATTCAGAATCCAAACTCGAAGTGGCTTCGTCTAGAACCAAGATCGGCGCGTTTTTGAGAATCGCGCGAGCAATGGCCACACGCTGACGTTCGCCCCCGGACAATTTCACACCACGTTCGCCGACATAGGTTTCGTACTGATCGGGCAAAGACGAGACAAACTCATGACAGTGCGCTTTCTTGGCTGCCTCAATAACTTCCTTATCGGTGGCCTCGCGTCGGCCATAGCGAATGTTTTCCATTAGAGTTCGATGAAAAAGAATCGGCTCCTGTGGCACAAAAGCAATCGCGTCGCGCAAGCTGTCTTGCGTGACCTCGGCAATATTTTGTCCATCAATTTTTATTGAACCTCCTTTCACGTCATACATACGAAGCAGGAGTTTTGTGACTGTAGATTTTCCGGCGCCCGATGGTCCAACGAGCGCTAGTTTCTCACCGCCTTGAATAACCAGATTAAAGTCCTGGAGTATTGAGCGATTTTCATAAAAACGAAAGTCGACATCAGAAAAAACAATCTGAGATTTTTCGGGGGCAAGTTTTGCGGCATTCGGTTGATCCTGAATATCGTGAGGCGTATTCAAAATATCCACCATCTCCGAGGCATCGGCGAAGGCGTCATAGAAACGTCGAATCTCCTGGTTGATGCGGGTGAGGCGTTGGAAAAGACCGAGGAGGTAGGTTTGGATGAGGGCGAAGTCACCAATGGTCAAAAGTCCTTGTTGCCAGAGCAACATAGCGCCATACAACATAGCTACGTTGATCAGAATCATAAAGAATCCCAAGGCAGACCAGATGTGCTCATCTGCTTTCCAGGCGCGCATCGTCGCTTTGTGCCAGAAATCCACCACGCCCTTGAAAATCGAGTGTTCGTAGGTTGTACCGGAGAAAAGCGTAATAGTGTTTTGATTCGCAACGGCGTCAGCCAGTGTCCCGACCATCCGACTATCAGCGTCCGCACGGGCTATCCGCAACGGTTGCCGCAGACGAGCGACAAAAAGCTGGAAAAGGACAAAAAGAAGAACCCAGATACCGAGCGTAATGCCCAGGAGATGATTCCGTTGAAACAGAATGCCAACAGCACTGACGGCGAAAACCGCCGTTGGAAAAAACTGGAGCATCACGCCATCGAAAACCGTTTCAAAGGCGTGGGCGAACTTACTGACGCGACGAGTGAGTGTTCCGCCGAAGTGATTAATAAAGAAATGATGCGAGTGGCTGATGAGGTAGAAGAAAGAAGAAGCGTATAAACCAGTCATTACCCTAGCTTCAAGCAGAATAAGGCTATAGACCTGAATACGACGCGAGAGCCATTCGGCAAAGGAGGCGGTCGCGATGATACCGATTAAGGTGAGCAGTGTTCCTATAACCAGGGGATCGGTCGCTCCGCCGGCGAGTGTATTAAAGAACTCTCTGAGGTATAAAGGACCGACGATGTCTGCCACCTGGATGCCGATCGCGCCCAAAAAGACCAAGGCAAACAGTCCTGGGAATTTCTTTGTTTCTCCGGCATAGATTTTGAAAACATCTTTGACCCGCACCGGTGGTCTCGGTTCGTTAAACATAAGAGTTAGATTTTTAGTAAACACCAGAAATGCCGAGGGAGCAAGAATTGCGGCGGAAGAAAAAACATTTCCTCACCTAAAATCACAATCGAGTTATGAACTTAGGTAGGGGACACAGAGCATCTCGCAGATGCTCTGTGTCCAGTGAAGGCGGGGACTGGCCGAGATCAGTCGATCTTGAAGGCAGTGAATGGTGGGACGAAGGGCAATAGTTTTTCAACCGTCCCATTTGGACGGAAAGCTCCGTGCACGACTCCCGCCTGCATTGCTCGTCCCGGAATGGGTTCTTCCGGTAGGAATACCAGATCGGGCTTCAACCGTTCGCAATCGGCTAGATGCTCGCGGAAATCCACCGGATCGGTTCGCAGGAATCTGATCCGCGCTCCTTCGGGGAACACCGCTCGAATTGCTGCTACTTGAACGCGGGGAAGATCCTTGAGATCTTTCCGCATGATCGTCACCAGGTACTCTTTCTTCATGGCCCCTATGCTCCTCTCTGTGTTGTGGGATCTAAGAACACTATACATTATATATACATAAGTGTCAAATTTAGAAAATTGACGCTACAGTTCAATATCTATAATGTGTGTTTCAGCAGAGGAGTCGAAGGCAATGATTAAAAGTCGAAGACGTCGAGAGGCCGAAGAGGTTCTTGTCGCGGACGCCGAGGAAGCTTGTGCAGATTCACAGGTCCCACCCCAAAAGTGGGAATTCAGTGAGCGTCCGAGAGATCCAATCTTTCCCAAACTCATTTCGCGGATACGAAACGAATGGCCTGCTATCGTCCAGGGCGGCGGTCTCTATCTCATTGTTTGTAACCACAACTGATCTCCCAGATCAGTTTTTTCATTCTCCACCGCAAAACCCCAGGCTTGTAGCCTGGGGATGAAGTTGATCCGTTTTGAAGAAACGGACAAGTATTCTTGAGCTGTTGGATACCACGGGCTTTAGCCCGTGGAGTTTCATTCTCAAATAAAAAGACCATTCCATTTCTGGAATAGCCTTGAACTAAAATTCGGAGATTATTGGATAGACGCGTCGCGAGGAACTTCTTCGTCTGAGGAGACTACTGATTGTAGATTCCACAGATGTCGGTACATTCCTTTGTCTATCTGGAGAAGGAGAGCGTGATTCCCTTCTTCCGTAATGTGACCATCTTCCACAACCACAATCCGGTCCATCTTGTGGATGGTGGAGAGGCGATGGGCGATAGCGATCACGGTGCGACCTTGAATCAGTCGGCGGAGAGAGTCCTGGATATACGCTTCGGACTCGGAGTCTAAGCTACTCGTCGCCTCGTCCAGAACAAGGATTGGAGCTTGCATAAGGATTGCCCGAGCAATGGCAACTCGTTGGCGTTCTCCCCCAGAAAGTTTTATGCCACGTTCCCCAACCAGCGTTTCGTAGCCCAGTGGGAAACGAGATATAAACTCATGGCAGTGTGCCAGCTTTGCCGCCTCGATCACTTCGGCATCAGTTGCCTCCGGCCTGGCGTAGCGGATGTTTTCCATGAGGGGCCGATGGAAGAGAATCGGATCCTGTGGGACATAGGCGATTTGACGGTGTAAGCTCACTTGCGTCACCCGGGTGATGTCCTGATGATCAATGAGGATTGTTCCACCCTGGATATCGTAGAGGCGGATCAGCAGTTTGAGGATAGTGGACTTGCCGCCGCCTGATGGTCCAACAATGGCCACTTTCTCTCCCTGTTTGATGCTTAAACTGAAGTCTCGCAGAACTACCCGACCGCCACGACCGTAGGAAAATTGCACGTTGCGGAATCCCACCTGTCCTTCGACGACATCAAGAATCGCTGCGCCTTCGACATCGAGAACTTCGTGTGGCGTAACGAGGATCTCGGTCATCTCATTTGCATCGGCGATGGCCTCATAGATCATCCGCACGTTTTGTCCAATCTCGCGTACATCTTCCGTGAGACGGGAGAGATAGGAGCGTAAGAGGACGAAGCTACCGATTGTGAGTGCGCCGGCGAGCCAGTAGCGGACTGCCATTATGAGCATCACAATCTCGAGAACTCTCGTGGAACCGCCCTGCATAGTGTCTGACCACCAGCCCAATCGCCAGGAGCGATAAAGAGCGGCCCGATGATCTTCAGTTAACCTCTTGAACTGAGTAACCTCACGATCGACACCAGCAAACAACTTCATGTTGACATTGTTCGCGATCCCATCCGCCAATCGCGCGGTCACTCGAGTATCGAGTTCGGCGCGAACCAGGTCGTACTGCAACTTCCACCTGGCGAAGACGAGATTGTACGTGACGAACGCGATCGTCCAACCGAGAAAGACCCAGCCCAGTATGGTGTTTTGAGAGAAAAGTACTCCTACGATCAAGATGATCTTCACCATCGTCTGGCCAAGACCCATCACACACTGATCGGTGATGGTTTCAAATCCTCTCGCAAAACGATGCACTCGTTTTACCAGTGCCCCGCCAAAGTTGTCGGTGAAAAACCGGTGCGAATGGTCCTGGAGGTAGCTGAAGCACTGATCGGTCAGATTTTTCATCACCTGACTTTCCAGTCGCATCAGTCCCATATTGGAGAAGCGCCAGCCCGTCCACGAAATTCCCAAGACGAGCGTAATGGCGCCGATCATTCGGTAAATTCCCGAAAGATTGGCTCCTTCTGTTTCACCGAGAGGATCAAGCGCCAGGGTATCGAAGAATCGCTTGTAAACGAGCGGTCCGACGATATCTGCCCCAATGCTCATGGACATACCTGCCGCCGTGCAGAGTAGAAGTAACCAGTAGGGGCGAGCGTACTGCCAGTAGATCTTGAGCGTCTGTCCCGTAAGAGCGGTTCGGACTTTTCGCGGAGCTTCCGCCTGTACCATTTATAGTCTCCTTGTGTTTGAGTTGAGCTACTTATGGCATAACACTATTTTGATGTTGTGTCAAAGTACCGTAGGGCACACTCAACTTTGAAGGACAACGTCCCAGCCGCCTTCTCTAGAAGGCTATTTCACTTCCAAAATCGTAATCTTTAGTTTCTCACTTCGATCCTCGTAATAGAGTTGATCTCCGGCCGCACAACCCACCATGACTTTTCCTAAGAAAGAATTGGCTCCAATGATGCCATCACCTAAGGATGTCTTATAAGCCTGTTCAAGGCGAAGAAGACGAGGGGATTGGCCGTTAATGGTAGCCAGAATCCTACTACCCGAAGCCACCGCTTTCCTTTTAGGGACCTTATTTTTCATGCGGCCAGTATATACAGGGATGCATACTGTTGTCAAGTCTTGACAACAGATAGGGGAAGCCTAAAATAGACACACGCACCTTGAGAATTTCATATGGCGCGACGTGCAAAGGTGTAGGTTTGGGGCTAAAAAGGTATAGTGGAATCGTGGAAACACGGCGGGGTAATAATTAACCATGGAAACCGAGAATAAAGTGGAGGGCATCATGAGTAATCGCACGTGGGCAATTGTGGTAGTTCTGGTTGTGGCATTAGGTGTGGGAGTTTGGCGTCTTGGGGCATTCCGTCAGCTGGGGCCCGAAGAATAATCAAAGTCAATTAAAAACAAGGAGAAAACAATGAACCGTAAAATCATCATTATCCTCGTTGTTGTAATCGCACTTCTTGGTTTTGGTGCGCAGCTCTACTTTGAAGATTTCTATCATCCATCTACTCTCGTAGATACTTCGAATAAGAGTCAGTTGGGGCAAGTGAGAGACTGGATGAGAAGTTTGATCCCGAAAAGTGAGCCGGAAAATACAATTCCGCCTCCAGTAGAGCCTCTTCCACCACTCGTTTATGATCCGCCCAAGTGGCCGGCATCGAGTACGATTGACTGGAATTTGCGCAATCAACTTCCGAAAGAATTGGTGGAAAAGATCGATCAGTCGCCAGTGCCGGTGTTGTTGCCAGGCGATCTCGAGGTGACGAAGAAGATTAGGTTTTTCTCTTATGAGGATTCGTTCCTAGCGAATCTTGATGCATTTAGCTTTGCTGGCGAAAAGCTTGATTTCGATCCTAGTCAATCACCGTATTACACGGATACCGTTCGGGGAAAAATTGGAAGAATAACCGGTAGTGGCGAGAAGGGTACGGTGATTATATTCTGGATCGAAAATAACTCGACCTACGAACTCGAGACCGGATGTGGAATGTGTGATAGCCGTAGCGTTGCTCCCGCAATGGAGCTCGTGAATAATCTTAAGTATGTTGGAGGTTCAGGATGGAACGATGGCAAGTAGTTATTCGATTTCTTCTTGTAAATTTACTGTCTGTGGCCGGGATCGTTAGAGAAGCAGAAGCTGACCAGTTTAGTTATTTGCCGACGAACGATCTTGTGCCAATGAGTGGACGAGGAGATAGTGTGATGACGGGAAATGACAATGCTCCGAACATTCTTTTCCCCATCGAAACGACTCGGGCCTATGCGAATTCTCAAGTCTATAACCCGGGCGGTGGAAGTAGTGGTTTGTCACTGTACCCATATGGTGGATCGGGATTGCAGAATCAGAAAGGTACTCCGAATTTTAGCTATCCCTGGCGTCCAAACTTCTGCGAGTATAGGGGACGAGCTCCTATCATTTCGGATACTTGTCGGAATCAATCGGTTGATGAGCATTTGGGTCAGGATATTCGTGGTCCCACGACAGATGATAATGTCCATCGTTTAGTCGCTGTCACGAGTGGGACTATAAGAAAAATTGTTTATCGCCCCACTTACGATCCGACCTTTAATCCAGCTGGATCCCAATCAGCGTACGTCGATCTGGAGGGTGATGATAAAAATATCTATTCGTACGTTCATCTCGACTCCATCGATCCAGCAATTCGAGAAGGTCAAAGAGTCCAGCAAAATCAGCTGATCGGGAAGATGTCCAACATCATGGGGACATCAACGAATTACAAAAACACGACGACCGTTCATTTGCATTTTGAGTTGCGAAAAAATGGTGTCGTCGTGTCTCCCTATCTGGCGCTCGTGCATGCCTACGAGCGAATGATCGGACAGCCAGGAGTGCAGAAGTATCGGCCGGGCGAGGTAGTCTATGCCGCGAAGAATTTGAGTGTCTATGGATCAGCGAGTGCCGTCGGAGCATATCTGGGAACAGTTGCCGCCGCTACAAAAGGCGTGGTTTTGGGCGGCCCGGTGGAATCATTAGAGAGAACCTGGTTCCAGGTGGACTGGGATGTCGGGCCAACTGGTTGGGTCGAGGATTTTCTGATGATGCCTCGATTTAACATAAACGACCGAGCGGAGGCGTTTGGTACTGGGCCAGTCCGGGTCTTGAACGGACCTGGTGGTTCAGAAATTGTCACGATTCCTCTTGGTTCAGTCGGTACAATTCTTACTCATCCCACGGCTACGTATCTCGGCGGTACGCATCTCTGGCGGCAGGTTCGTTGGGATAGTGGACAACTGGGTTGGGTAGAGGAGTACTATCTCAAAAACTCCACCGTGACAAGTTGCGTTGCGGGTGGAGCATCGTCTCTTTCGCGAAGTGCGCGAGTGAGAAATCGTCGGAGAAAAGGATCATTGGGAGGTGTGGCGATGGCCCAGTGTGGCGGTGGAAGTTCGCCAACAATCACACCTGTCTTCATTCCGACACAGACTCCACTTCGTCCGACGATTGCTCCAACAGTGATCCCGTCGGTTCCGATTATGACGCCGACGAGAGTGGCAACAACTGCGTTACCGTTAACGTCCACACCAATTCCAACTTTCTCGCCCACACCAACAACCTCGCCAACAGCTGGTCCACTTGTTTTCCGTGACGACTTCAATCGTCCGGACGCGCCAATGGCGGGCAATGGTTGGGTGGACAGTAATCCATCTCTGTCTATTTCAGGGAATCGTCTTATAGGCGCGGGTTTCGCGACACACGATCTGCCGTTTGAGTTTCCCATCCGTTTTCAGGTTCGTTTTGATGGCGGTGGATGCGGCGCGCAAGGTGGTAGCGTTGATCACTTTGATCAAGAGATAGCCATTCTCACTGATCGTTACGGGTCCGGCGGGTATGGCCTCCAGATTTTCAAGGCGGATCAAAATATCTTCAACTCCCAGATCGTGCTAATGAACGGTCCATTCCAACTGGCGCGGGTTTATTCCTCGATTGATTTCGTGGGTAGTGTGAATCTTGATGCCACGATTTCAAGTGACGGCACTGTTCAGGGCACGGTGGAAAGTCAGGGGAGGCAGGCTCTATTTTCCTTCGGAGCGCAGAGTATGGATGTACGAGGAACTTCCTTGTTTTTAAGAAGTTTTTCGTACTGTCCAGCGAATCCTTCTGGCTTTGATAATGTTATAGTCGAAGCTCGAAATCCTAATACTCCTACTCCGGTAGCGACTGCGACGTATTTTCTTCCAACTTCGACCGTAACACCGACTGCGACTATGGTGCCGACGGAGACGCCGACTGCACCTGCTTCAACGGCGACCGCTACTCCTTCGTCATCTTTTTCGCCAACGGCCACGCTGACCGCAATTCCCACGCGAATCCCGACGCGCACATGGAGTTTGACGGCAACGCCAATGTCAACGAGCACGGTCACGCCTTCGGCAACACTAGTGGATACCGAGACACCGATCCCCACTCCAACCTTAGTATCCACGAACACTCCGAGTTTTACGTCAACTCCTGTTCCGACAAGTGCGTGGACTGCGACAGAAACGGTGGTCCCGCCGACAGGGACTTCTACTCCTACGTTTTCTCCGGTTTTCACGGCGACTTCGATACCGTCTTCTACTCCGTCAACTGTGCCGAGTACAAGGACGCCAACTCCGATTGTGTTCACGCCAACTGTGGTTCCAACGAACACGATCAGTGGTACGCCGACTTTAGCGGCAACGGAAACGTTAATACCAAGTGTCACACCGACACCGACACCGGATAGTTGTTGTCGAGTCCATGACTCTCCTGGATGCGCTCCATCAGCTTGTGCTCTGGCAGTGTACAAGTTGGTGAATCCGGAGATGAAGACGCGGAACTGCTTTGTGGTGGATCCGTTAAATCCGGACTGGTCTCGGGGATGTGTAAATGCGGCTTTGTCTCTTCCCGATGTATGTATATGTGTGCCAACACGTATCCCGACGCCCACACCTGTTGTTTTCACACCAACACCTAGTCCAACGGCAACACCAACAATTACACCATTTCTTCAGAATAACTGTTGTGCTACTCATGCCGGTCCGGGTTGCAGTATTCAAGTTTGTACCGAGGCAGTATGTGCGATTGATTCCTATTGTTGCGGAGCCCATCAGGGCTTTTGGGATCAGTCCTGCGTTAACATGGCCAGAGGCCTCTTTCTGGCTCTCTGCGGATCTTAAATCTCAAACACCTGGAGAAAATTCAGGTGTTTTTTATATCTATAGGGGTTGACAAATTCATTTTTGTTGTTTATAATTAATAACAACAAATCAATAGAGTATAATTAACCTATGAATCCCGTTAGAAGTTACCCACCTATGATCAACGCTATCAAATGTTCACATTCATACCCAAAACAAAAGGCCGTCAGTATAAAAAACGGAAATAACATTTCCTATTTCTAACGGGATGAATATTGAAGGCGTTTTGCGAAAATCAGGCTTTTCCGAGAAAGAAGCGGAAGTTTATCTCTCGCTTTTAAAATTAGGGTCTTCTATCGTAAGCGATATCGCCAAAAAATCCGGGATTAATCGCAGTACGACCTATGTCATTTTGGATGCCTTAGCGAAGCGCGGCTTGGTGAGTATCACCGAACGTCGGGGCGTGAAGGTGTATAACTCTATTTCTCCCGAACAACTGGTTCAGTACTTAGAAAATAATGCTAAACAGTTCTCTGAACTTGCGAGCACTGCCAAGGAACTTTTACCGAAGATCAAAGTTGAGACAGCTAAACAGCGCTTAGAAACAACTCCCAAAGTCCAACTCTTTGAAGGCGAAGAAGGCATGCGTACGGTCTATGAGGATGCATTGAGTTCTTTAGAAACCATTCGCTCCTATGCCTCAAAAGCTTCAGATGAAGAAACTGCGCCGGAAAAATACTACGATCGGTTGGTCAAGAAAAACATCAAAGTAAAAATGCTTTTCCCGGAAACCTTGGCAATTCAGGAGCTGACCAAAGGAATGCGTCCGGCCCAGCTTCCCGCATTTTCGCAGGATATCAGTGTCTATGACAATAAAATCGTTTTTATGTCGCCGATCAATAAATTTGCCCTTGTGATCGAAAGTAAAGAACTCGCCGACGCCCTGAAAAAAGCCTTTGACCTGTCTTGGGAGGAAGCAAAAAGATCGAAAAAACCATTCGGAAGCGGGCTTGCGCTAGGAAGTGCATAAATTCTAATGGTAGTAACCACAACAGCGATTGCTTTTATCGTTTTGTCTGCTGGATTAGGTTTTTGCGGCTGGTGGTTTTTGCGGGCGTTTCGTAAATCGGGAGGATTGAAAAACAATCAAAAAATCGGATTTCTTTTATCGCTTTTTTTTCTGGGTTTTAGTTTGCATAGCTTTGTAGTCGGATTGAGTGGATTATTTTTTCCATACTCAGAAATTTATTTTTCCCTTCTAGTTTTTACTCACAGCCTTTTAGGTTTATTAGCTCTATTGGGTGTGTCTATGATTTACCATATATTTTTACCTAAATCATCGGTTTATTCAGCTCTGCTCCCAGTATTTTTTTTAGGTGTACTAACAATTTTTATAACTGTATTGATTCATCCAGAACCAACGATTACTGGAGGTAATAGTCTAGACTTTAATCTTGGTCCAATATTATCGTTTTGCGTTTGGATCCTTTCTTTAATTAGTATAGGTATGCCGCTGATTGTTTTTAGTCGACTTTTTCTATTCTCTAAAGATGTGGAACTTAAGATTCTCTCATTGCTGATATCTGTTTTAGCATTTTTGGGTATTTTCAACGTTTCCATTCAACTTTTGAAATTTCTTGATATATCGGAAAATGTTCGATCGAAAATGTTTGATGCGGGGATCAGTCTTGTTGGAGTTGGATTTGTTATATTTTTAGCAAGCCTTTCTTTCGCAAGAAAGAGGTTAGGAGTTTCTAAAAAAATATCACCTCGAGTTCATGCGGAAAACTAAAGTGCCATTTAAAAATATATTCAATCTTCTAAGAGAAAAGGGGAGTTCTTTTTGGTCTAGAAAAGCACAAGAGCGATCACTTTTTTTGTTTAAAGAAGTAGCCGAGCGCGTTCCTGCTTATCGAGACTTTTTGAAGAAAAATAAGATTAAACCAATCCAAATTAAGACGTACAATGATTTTCAAAAAGTTCCTCCAGTAACCAAGAAAAACTATCTTCGACAGTATCCTCTGAAAGACTTATGCTGGGATGGTTCATTGAAAGATTCGCTTGTTTTCACGGCTACATCTGGATCAACAGGAGAGCCATTCTATTTTCCAAGAAATATAGCTCTTGAGTACGAATCATCGATATATCATGAGATGTTTTTACGGAACGATCCTAACGGTAGGAATAAGTCAACACTTGTTGTGGTAAGTTTTGGAATGGGTGTTTGGATCGGAGGAACAATCACCTTTAGAGCATTTCAGCAGATTGCTGAAAGAGGATATCCAGTCTCTATTATTACTCCCGGAATAAATAAGAAAGAAATTTTTGAAGGATTAAAACGATTGGGCGGTAAATTCGATCAGGTTATTTTATGCGGATATCCGCCGTTTATTAAAGATATTATTGATGAAGCTGAAGACTTTGGTGTTCATTGGAACAAACTTAATTTGAAACTAATTTTAGCAGCGGAGCCATTTTCTGAAGAATTTAGGTCATATCTTATAAAAAAGACCGGTATTAAAAATCCCTTTTTGGATACCATGAACATTTACGGTAGTGCCGATATCGGAACTATGGCTGAGGAAACACCAGTTTCCATCATGATTCGAAATATTTTATACAAGAACAAGGATTTATATGAGAGTACCTTTCCTGTTGTCTCGCGAATGCCGACACTTGTTCAGTTTAACCCTTTGTTTGTTAATTTTGAATCTTTGAATGGAAAAATTATTTGCACCGGCGATAGTGCCTTACCTCTAATTCGATATGATATCGGGGATCAAGGTGGGATATATACTTATGACCAGATGAATGAAGTTTTCAAGCAAAATAATCGTGACTTAGAAAAAGATATACGTTTCCATAAATTGGGACATACGATTACAAAATTGCCATTTGTATATGTTTATGAGAGGTCTGATCTCTCTACGAAGTTGTATGGAGCCATTATTTTTCCAGAGCATATTCGAGAATCTCTCCAAGAGAGACGTTTATCAAAATATTTCACCGGAAAATTTACTTTAATTACAAAATTCGATTCCAATCACAACCAATTTTTAGAGGTGAATATTGAACTCAAATCGAAAGCAAAACCAACGAAAGTGTTAAAAAACCTGACTCAAAGTATAATATTAAAGAATCTTCTCAAGCGTAGTGCTGAGTATAAGAATAACTATAATGTTATTCCAGAAAAAGTGACTCCGAGAGTTATATTTTGGCCGCACGAAGACAGCTTATATTTTAAGCCGGGCATAAAGCAAAGTTGGATTAAGAAATAAAATGCTCAAAAACTATCTTAAGCATACAACCGACGAGAACCTTGAGTGGGAACCTCAAATTTTTGATATAAAAAAGAAAAGTGACGAGATTGCTGTTAAAGAACTTTTTGAGAGAAAAAAAATCCAGCATGTTGTCGACGATTATAAAGAACAGCAGTTGGAGCTTTATCAGGTTAAAAATCCCTCGAAAGTATATACTCCGGAGTTTCGGAATGAATTTGAAGTCTATTGGAACAAGTTAGGGGAAGGAGGGGATCTTTATAAACTTGATCGGTGGGTTTATTATCCTTGGCTATCAACGATTGTTCATGTTTTGAAAGATGCTGATTTTCAACTCGTCCGAACGGCTCGCAATCGCAATCTGATTACGAAGGAAGAACAGGATCGATTTTATAATGCAACCGTTGGTTTAGCTGGTTTAAGTGTGGGCAACAGTGTTGCGCTTGCATTGGTTTTGCAGGGGGGTGCTCGTAATTTGCGAATTGCTGACAATGATCAACTGGCCCTTTCGAATCTCAATCGTATTCGAGCGGGAGTAACCGATCTTGGTTCCAAGAAAGTGTATATGACCGCGCGTCAGATTTATGTTTTAAATCCATATGCAAAAGTTGATATCTATCCAGACGGATTAACCCCCAAAAATATTGGAAAATTTTTCTCTGGTCCTCCGAAACTTGATATTATGATTGACGAGATAGATAACTTAGCTGTGAAATATCTTATCCGCGAGCAGGCAAAGAAGCATAAATTGGCTGTGGTTATGGCGGCGGATAATGGAGATAATGCTGTGGTAGATGTTGAACGATATGATTTAAATTCGAAACTTCAATTTTTTCATGGTCGTATTGGAAAAACTTCTTATGAAAAATTATTGGCACTTGATAAGTTTGGGATAGGCAAAATGATTGTAAGACAAATTGGTCCGGAAAATATTACAGAGAGGATATGGGAATCTTTTTCCGAAATGGGAAAAACAATTGTTTCTTGGCCGCAACTGGGAGGCACAGCCCTTTTGAATGGTTCAGTTGTTGCTTATTGCGTGAGGAAGATTTTAACCAAGCAGTCTTTAAAGGATATAAAGGCTGTTATCTCTCTCGATCAGCAACTTGTTCCGGAATATAACTCTAAGAATCAAAGAAAGAGAAGAGAGAGGGTGCTGTCTCATTTCCTAGAGTATTTCAATCTTTAATTTTAGGATTACGTTTCGCATATGAACACAACATCAATAGCTTTCCTACTCCTCTCTGTTTGTCTAGGAATTTGTGGTTGGTGGTTTCATAATGCATTTCGGAAATCAAGAAGCAAAGACGATCAAACCCCTGTAGGACAACTCTTGAGTCAATACTTATTTTTGTCTTCGTTACAGAACCTTGCGATCGGTGTTGGCGCATATCTTTTTAATGGAGATCAAAGTGCTTTCATGTATTTTTTATTCATTAGTCATGTCTTATTAGCTATCCATACCTCATTTGGCGTCTATATACTCTACTTTATATTTTCTCCAAAAAAATCGCATAGTTTAATAATTATGTCCCTATTATTATGGGGTTTGATTGGGGCATTCTTAACTATTGTTTTTCCGCCTCACGTTGTTATCACAAAACATAATGGGATTGATTGGTTTCTTGGAATTCCCCTATCACTGTTTATTATACCTTTATTATTTGTCAGCCTCGGATCATTTTCTTTCATATTTGCCAAACTCTTTTATTTAATTCATGATTTCAAAGTAAAATTATTTTCCTTTTTTATCTCAATGTTTGGTCTAGTGGGTATATATAATATATTTATCCGCTTTATTTTATTGTATTCTGCTTCGGTCAGTCTGAGATCTTGGTTTTTCGATAATCTAATTATCATAGCGAGTGCCATATTTGCATTAATTTTCTTACTTTTTGCTATTCCATGGACGGCTGTTCAGAGGAGTCGTTTATTTAGTAAAATAATTAAAAATCAATGAAAAATTTATTCTTCCCAAAGAGAATTCCTGAGCCGAAAATCATGGACGAGGCTGAAATGTCTGCTTTCGAGACCCTTTCTGTCGATAGCTATAATCGATGGATCATTCCACTCGTCGACAATGTTCTAGAAAAAGTAGATAATTTGGAAAATCTTTTCATACTGGATGTTGGATGTGGTCCGGGATTTCTTGCAAGAGAATTAGCCTCACGATCTTTAAAAAATGAAGTTATTGGCATAGATACTTCTACCATAGCTGTAAAAATGGCAAGAAAAAATACAAAATCTCTAAAAAATGTTTCATTTGTGATTGGTAGTGTTGTTAAGCTACCCTTTCCCAAGGATTACTTCGATATTGTTATTTGCAAAGACACCCTTCATCATTTTAGTAATGTAAAAACTGCCATAAAGGAGATGTTTCGCGTTGTAAAACCCGGGGGCTTTCTTTATATACATGATTTAAGAAGAGATGTTCCAAATTATCTTCTAAAAAGGGTTACTCCACCTCATTCAATCACCGAAAAACTTATTTTTTACTCAACGCGTGCTGCTTACACAAAAGAAGAATTAAACAGTATCCTTCGAAAATTAGGTATAAAAAAATTTCATATTGCAACAAGAAAGGTTACACGATCTGTAGCTACTCGTTACAAGAAAATAGGAGTTGATACGATGCGATTGAAGGAAGGCTTTGTTTCACGATATGTAGTTTTAATAAGAAAATAATTTCTAGATTGTATGTATGGAAATTATGAAGCGTGGGAAGTTAAAATAGAAGACTTTCCAGAGAGTAGTTCAATTGTCGAGCAATTGAGATTTTTACTGCGCTTCGCAGTTCTTGCTCCTTCCAGTCACAACAGCCAGCCGTGGTCATTTAAAATTGAAGGTAATTCCATCTTCGTTTTCCCAGAGAAGTCTCGACGCTTACCGGAAAGCGATAAGAATGATCGGCAACTTTATATCAGTCTTGGGTGTGCTATAGAAAATATTCTGGTGGCTGCTGATTACTATGGTTTTCAAACAAGTGTTGAGTATCTTTTGCCGAATGACTGTGCAACGAAGATAACATTGACGAGGATGAAAGAGGAAAAGAAAGAAAACCACCTCATTTTTTCTATTCCGCTTCGAGTAAATAACCGCAATCAATATGATGAGAAGTTACTCGACCCGTTGTTTATAGAGAAACTGAAATCATTTGAAACAGATGATCAGAAAATAAGTGTGGTGTTGGATAAAAAAGAGATGAATGATATTGCTGACGTCGTCCTAGATGCCGGCGTGGCGGCAATGGATGATCCTAACTTTCGCTTGGAACTGTCTCATTATGTAAAGCCCAATACGACTAGATCTAAAGTTGGCATGCCTGGATTTGGTTTGGGGATACCGACTCCAGTATCGTTTATTGTGCCGACACTTTTGAAGTGGGTGAATGTGAATCGTTTATCGAGGAAACAGGATGAGGCGCTATTGAAACAACATACACCCGCTTTTGTGCTTATTAGTACAAAACAGGATACTTCATTGGACTGGATGAAAGCTGGACAGGCTTTTGAGAGTATCGCACTTGAGGCACAACGATCAGGATTAAAAACTGCAGTTTGGGCAGCCCCTATTCAAATTGGAGAGTTCTATAAAAAATTGCAGGGTGTTCTCAAAATAGACTTTCGCCCACAAGTTTTCTTCCGATTAGGGTATACTAATAAGGTGACGAGGCACAGTCCTAGAATGATGGATAGAAATGTTATTTAATTTTTTGCCAAATCTGGATTTATTAATACTCGGCGTTACTATAGCGAGTAATTTATTGTTGGGGTTTATTGTATTTTTTCAATTTCCTAAAAGTAACACAAGTCGATTTTTTTTGCTCTTAACTGCTTCTATAACAGTTTGGAGTATTTTTAATTATCTTTCATATCAAATTTTAGATTTGCAACAAGCGTTGTGGATTATTCGATTGGTGTTAGTTTTCGCTATTTTTTTTGCAACGTATTTTTTTCTGCTCGTAGCGAATTTTCCCTACAGCGAGCTGGTTATTAAAAAGAAGTGGCTTTATTGGATCCATACAATTTCGATGATAGCTGTATTTATTTCTATATCGCCACTAACTTTTCCTCGCGTATTGTTTTCAAACGCCTCACCTATTCCTCAACCAATTGTTGGTCCTGGGATTTTTATTTTTGGATTTGTAGTATTATCTTACGATTTGGGTGGACTCATATGGATTATTTGGAAAAACTTTAAAGTTAATTCGAAAGAGGAACGTACTCAACAACGATTTTTATTAATCGGGTTTTTAATAACACTATTATTTATTATCATATTTAATTTTATTTTCCCGGTCATCCTGAACGACACTAGATTTATTCCTTTTGCTCCTTTATTCACTCTTCCATTTGCTATCTTAACCGCCTATTCCATTATTAAGTACAACCTTTTGAATATTAAAATAATTGCAACTGAAATTCTGACTTTTGTTTTAGCAGTCGTTTCGTTTATTGAAATAATAATTGCAAACGACCCGCTTATTATCATATTTCGATGTGCTGTTTTAATCCTCACTCTTGCTTTTGGAATCCTTCTTATCCGAAGTGTGAGAATTGAAGTTGAGCAGCGGGAGAAGTTGGAACAGCTAAACAAGGAATTAGAGGCGGCCAAGGTGAAGCTTGAGGACTTGAGTCGGTTTAAAACACAGTTGCTTTCTTTGGCTTCGCACCAGATTAAGTCGCCACTTGCGGCCATTAAGGGATTTATCTCGATTATGCTCCAGGGCCTCTATGGGCCAATTGAACCGAAAATTCGGGAAACGTTAGAAAAGATGAAGCATTCAAGTGACGAGTTGATCGATCTTATTAATAGCATTCTTGATCTTCGGAAAGTGGAAGAAGGAAGGATGGAATACACTTTCGAGAAAACGAGTCTCACGGCAATGGTGAAAGGAGTGGTTGAGGAGATTCAGCCGCTCGCAACCGCCAAAGGCTTGAAGTTGGAGAATAATCTTCCGGCTAATGAAATTTTCGTTCAGGCCGATAAAACAAAACTGAAACAGGTCATTCAGAATCTAATCGATAATTCTATTAAATATACGCCGGAAGGTTTCGTGCGAGCCGAATTGAAAGAGGGAGGTCCTGGTGCAGTTATTTTCTCCGTGACGGATTCAGGTTTAGGATTGTCTGCCGAACTCATCCCGCAACTTTTCTCGGAGTTTGTTCGGGATGAGCGGGTCAAGAAAGAAATTCGCGGTACCGGTTTTGGTCTTTATATTGCTAAAAATATTATTGAAGCTCATGGCGGCACACTTTCCGCTACGAGTCCCGGAGAGGGGAAGGGTTCGACATTCTCTGTTCGCTTGAAAACAGTTTAAATAATGAACTACCACGGCCTTCAGGCCGTGGTAGTTCATTATTTCTCAATAAAAAAGCTGGTCTAAACCTATGGTTTAGCCAGCTTAGCTTCCGCTAGTTTGGCGAGAAGTTCTTCTATCCTCGCCTTATTCAAATGCCAGGTCGTTGCTGTTGGTCTCAAGATCCAACCTTCGACTGCAAGAGCTGATAAAAATCCGAGCGCGGTCTGATCGTTCAAATTCAGTTCGCGCATCAGGTCTTCTTTCGTTCCCTTCTGCAACTTTAAGACGCATATTCGCGCCCACCGGAGCTGTCTCTTGTACTGGGAATCTGCCCAGTACATTACCCCTCTGGCTTGATGCGCAGTACGATTTCGACTGGCTCTGCTGTGCCTTAGCCCCACCTCTTCTTGCGCCACGGAACCTCCCCAAGATGAGTTGATCTAAACACACTTTAGCTAATAAAATAGGTTTACGTCAAGGCAGGGACGTTCGTGGAATGAATTGACATTTCCAGGGGTTTTTCATAGAATAGACCCCACGTATGCCAGGTAGTGAAAGTTTGATTTTCCCTAAGGAGAATCCGCTTTCTTCCCTGGTGTATATTGTTATTAGACTGGGCGTAGATCAAACTTCTACTACCTGGTATGCCAGTTCATATCTGGCGTATTTTTAAGACTTATTTCAAATAACGAGATATGCCTACAATGACCCAGTTGGTGAAGCGAGGGAGAACGTCGGCCAAAGCCAAGTCAAAATCGCCGGCGCTTTCTTATTATTTCAACACCATTAAAAACCGACGAGTTGATTCCGCCTCGCCTTTTAAGCGCGGTGTGTGTTTGAAGGTTTTCACCCAGACCCCAAAGAAACCAAACTCCGCTTTGCGTAAGGTGGCTCGTGTACGTTTAACGAACGGCATGGAGGTCTCGGCTTATATTCCGGGTATAGGTCACAACTTGCAGGAACACTCTGTGGTCGTCATTCGCGGCGGTCGCGTCAAGGACTTACCAGGTGTTCGTTATCACATTGTTCGCGGTGTTTTGGATACGAGTGGTGTGGAGGGCAGAAAGCAGCAGCGTTCGAAGTATGGTGCGAAAATTGCGAAACAGAAAAAATAATCCCTCACCCAACGAGAAATATTGAATTATGTTCAAAACAATGTTTACAATCATAGCCATCATGAAAACGTCGTTCTTAATGTCGAGACATTACCGCTTCGCGGTAGTTTCTCGTTAGGTGAGGGATGAGAAAGAAACGCGTTTACAAGAAGCATTTTGAACCTGATCCGGAGTTCGGCCGCATTGATGTCAGCCGATTTATTAACTACGTCATGCACGATGGCAAGCGCAGCACGGCCGAAAAAGTTTTCTATGATTCATTGAAGGAAGTAGAGAAACAGACCAAGGAAAAAGGAATTGAAGTTTTTGAAAAAGCCCTGGAGAACGTTTCGCCGATGCTCCAGGTTGTGTCCCGTCGTGTTGGTGGTGCAAACTATCAGGTGCCGATGGAAGTTACTCCGGAACGAAAATTCGTGCTCGCCAGCCGCTGGTTGATTGGCGCCGCTCGCGGCAAGAAAGGAAAAGGCATGGCCCGGAAGTTGGCCGAGGAGTTTATTGCCGCCACCAAAAACGAAGGCGCCGCCATCAAGAAAAAACAGGACACGCACAGAATGGCAGAGGCTAATAGGGCATTTGCTCACTTTGCCCGCCGGTAGAACGAGCATTTGGTGTAGTTGATTCGAATGAAATCAGCGCCATTTCTGTATCTTAAAAAATACGAAATCCTAAATACGAAACAAATTACAATGACAAAAATTCAAAATCAAAAATCTTTCGTTCATTTAAACTTCGATATTGTTTCGAATTTGGTGCTTGTAATTTAGAATTTATCCTTTTTATGCCCCGTAAATATCCATTAGATCGAACCAGAAACTTCGGTATCATCGCCCATATCGACGCTGGAAAAACAACCGTTTCCGAACGCGTTCTTTTTTACACCGGTGTTTCTCATAAAATCGGTGAGGTGCACGAAGGAGATACGGTCATGGACTGGATGGAACAGGAACGCGAACGCGGGATTACGATTACCTCGGCCGCCACGACCGCTTTCTGGACGCCGACTTACAAGAAAGGAGATAAAAATTTCGAGTGTCAACTGAACCTGATCGATACTCCAGGCCACATCGACTTTACCGTGGAGGTGAAGCGTTCCATGCGCGTTTTGGACGGTGCGGTTGTTGTCTTTGACGGTGTGGCTGGTGTGGAACCGCAGTCCGAAACCAACTGGCGTTATGCTGACGATTACAAAGTGCCGCGCATCTGTTTTGTGAACAAACTCGATCGCATGGGCGCCAGCTTTGAAAAGAGCTTCGGTTCGATTCGTGATCGTCTGACGCAGAATGCTATTCCGCTACAGTTGCCGATTGGCGCGGAGGGAAATTTTTCCGGTGTCATCGATCTTTTGGAGATGAAGGCCTACGAATTCCAAGGCGACCATGGTGAAAATATTATAGAAATTCCGATTCCCGAGGATATGAAAGACGAGGCGAAGACAGCGCATCATAAATTGGTTGAGAAGATTGTGGAGAATGACGACACTATGACCGAGAAGTATTTAGGTGGTGATGAGAACTTTTCAGTTGAAGATTTGAAGCGTGTCCTTCGCAAGGCTACGATTGCGAACACGATCGTGCCCGTTTTCTGTGGTTCAGCTTTGAAGAATAAAGGCGTTCAGTTTGTTTTGAATGGGGTTGTCGAGTATCTGCCGTCTCCGATGGATCTCCCGCCAATTCACGGCAAAAATCCGGAGACCGAAGAGGAAATGACTCGTCCAGTGGACGACGCCCAGCCGTTGGCCGCGCTGGCCTTTAAAATCGCCACCGATCCCTATATCGGTTCATTGGCATATTTTAGAAACTACACGGGAACTTTGAAAAAGGGATCGTATATTTTGAACGTGACGAAGAATACCCAGGAGCGCGTGGGACGCTTGGTCCGCATGCACGCCAATAAGCGCGAGGAAGTGGATGAGGTGTATGCCGGTGAGATTGCGGCTATTGTCGGTTTGAAAAATACAACGACGGGAGATTCCTTGTCTGCCCCCGAAGCGCCGATGGTTTTGGAGAGCATTGTTTTCCCCGAACCGGTTATCGGTGTTCGCATCGAACCAAAAACGAAAGCTGACCAGGAAAAAATGGGCCTGGCTTTGCATCGCTTGGCCGAAGAGGATCCAACCTTCCGCGTAGCCGGAGATATTGAAACGGGAGAAACGATTATCTCTGGTATGGGCGAACTCCACTTGGAAATTATTGTTGATCGTATGAAGCGCGAGTTTGGTGTGGAGGCCAACGTCGGTCGTCCGCAGGTGGCCTACCGTGAAACAATTAACGCTGAAGCTGAAGCCGAAGGAAAATATATCAAACAGTCAGGCGGTCGTGGTCAGTATGGTCACGCCAAAATCAAGATGAAACCGCTCGAACGTGGTACTGGCTTCGAATTTATTGATGCGGTGAAGGGTGGTTCCATTCCGCGCGAGTTTATCCCGGCGGTTGAAAAGGGTATCAAAGAAGCGCTGACCAAGGGTATTCAGGCGCACTATCAGGTGGTGGATGTCCAGGTCACGCTCTATGACGGATCTTTCCACGAAGTTGACTCTTCTGAAATGGCCTTTAAGATTGCCGGTTCGATGGCTTTCCAGGAAGGCGCCAAACGCGCTAAACCAGTTATCCTTGAGCCGATTATGAAAATCCAGGTGGCGATTCCACCGGAGTTCTTGGGCGAGGTAACTGGCGACCTGAACTCCAAGATGGGTCGCATTGAAAACATCGACGACCGACCGAATGCCAAGATTATTGATGCTAAGGTACCTCTCGCCGAAATGTTTGGCTACGCCACCCAGCTTCGCTCGATGACGCAGGGCCGCGGCAGTTTTACAATGGAATTTGATAGATATGAAATTGTGCCAACGAATATTGCGGCGCAGATTATCGAAGGGAAACGACGGTAGGTACTCTTTGTCAGTTTTGCTCAAGACCAAACCCGCTGACTTAGCGGGTTTTAGGTTTTTAGCCAAGCCCTATGCTAAAATACTGTTTATGAAAACAATCCAGGAAGTTTTGGTGGAAGCCCGGGAAAAAAAGATCGCGCTTGGTCATTTTAATATTTCCGATCTTGTAGCCTTACAGGCCATTGTAGAATCAGCCCGTGAACTATCCTTACCAGTTTTTATTGGTGTCTCGGAAGGTGAGGAGAAATTCATTGGCCGGAAGAGAGTTGTTGATCTCATCCGCAGTTTGCGCGAAGAGTATGACTATCCGATCTTTTTAAACGCCGATCATTCGCATTCGTTCGATCGGGTGAAAGAAGTCGTCGAGGCCGGTTTTGATTCGGTTATTTTCGATGCCAGTAAGTTGGGATTTGAAGAAAACGTGCGACAGACGAAGGAAGTGGTTGAGTGGGTAAAATCCAAGTACCCAAACGTTATTGTTGAAGGCGAACTTGGCTATATTGGTTCGGCTTCGGAAGTGCAGAAAGAAATTCCAGCTGGTGCGGCACTCGAGGAAAAAGATCTAACCTCACCAGAACAGGCGAAAGAGTTTGTAGAAAAAACGGGTATCGATATGCTCGCGCCGGCCGTTGGGAATATTCACGGCATTATCGTGGCTCCCGGATTTGAGGAGCGTCTGAATGTTGCACGAATTAAGGCTATTAAGGCGGCGGTCGCGGTGCCACTGGTCTTACATGGCGCCTCAGGCTTGCCCGATGAGGATTTTCGTGAAGCGGTCAAAGCCGGAATCAATATGATCCATATTAATACGGAAATTCGTGTGGCCTGGCGAAAGGGAGTTGAGGAAGGCTTGAAGATTAGTCCCGACGAAGTGGCGCCGTACAAGATTCTTCCATCAGCCAAAGAAGCGATTAAGGAAGTTGTTTCCGATCGTTTGAAGCTTTTCGCCCGGATGTAGAATAAAAAAGCCGCGAACTGTTAAACAGTTGCGGCTTGAATGTGATGCCAGCGTCGGCTAGGACTCTATCTTCAGAATCTCGCGAATTCCCGTCGCGGTACTAAGAAAGGTGACGAGCTCGCTCGGCGTCATTTCGTGAGCGAAAAGGGACGTTTCCCGAGTTGCAAGCACCAAGTCTTGAAGGAAGAACTGACCTTTGGCGTAAAACGCACCCTCGCTGTTCAGCTGGAACGCCAGTAGGAGTTTTCCTGCGACTTGGACCGTAACTTCAGGAAATTCTCCTGCGTGCTCCTCGATCCAGGCGATGAGAAGTAGTCGTTGGGCTGTTTGGGCCTTCTCAACCGTTAGCTGGAGTGCCTGCCACTCCCGGAAGGTTTGGTGATTGCTTTCGAGCGCTACCAACAGCACACTCGCGCCCATCTGCATAAAGTTCGGAAGGTTATTAGTCGCCATCTCGAATGCCGAGATTGTGTCCGCAGAAACCATATGGACCTCTCCTTTGCTGGTCAAGACATTAGGCATTTTTATGCTTTTTGTCAAGTTTTTGATTGACGAGAATTTCCGTTTTATGTATTATGCCGTAAGCAAGAAATCATCCGTTTTAAACACGTAGCTTAAAGAAAGGGGATACTATGGCTCGGAAATCAGCCAGTAAGGCAAAGAAAAAGCCAGTGGATATCCAGTTCCTGCGCAGGCAGGTACGAGAGCTGAATAAGATAATCGACGATAACGATGTGTCGATCGCTTTCTTTGCGCAGTTTTACGACAAGTACTTCGAGCTAGGTCACCGATGTGTCAAACTTGAGGACGAGGCCAAGGCGGCCCAGGATCGGTTTCTGCGCGAGCGACGCTTCCGAGAAGGGTTTCAGGCGTTGGCGTCTAAGGAGCTGAAGGAACTCCGACTCAAGTTTGAGCTAGAGCAAGCGGCTCATGCGGCAACGGGAGAGGAACTCAGGTATTTTCGGAGAATCTACGAGGAGTTGAGGAAGTCTGCCAACGAAAAAAAGGACGCCCACGAGGTCACTTCCCGAGCCGCTCTCATTCTGGCCAAAGCGCTTCACGAGAAGTGCATGAGGAACGGCAAGCTTGATTTTTCTCACGTGGGCGAGTTGATTCAGTCGAATGCCGACCGCACCGAACGAGTGGGAGCTCTTGGCGCGAAGGAAGCTATGCGGAATATGTGCAAAGCGGATACCGAATTTTTGAACGCGGTGTTCCTTCCCCCGGAAGACTCTTCCGATCGAATCGGTATTATCACTTGATCAAAACCAGCCGTGCGACCTACAAAGTCCGCGGCTTTTTTATTCTTTTCGCATTTAAAAAGCGAAAAGAATAACCTTGAACAAGGTCGAGGGGTATCTGATTCTTGCATTTATAAAAGCATATGCTTTTATAAATGCAAGAGTTTGGTTTGCCAAAGAAGGGAGAATCTGATATCCTCTTTCCACTAAGAAAAACCCCTTATTTTATGGAAATTACCGCGCAAGTCCGCGAGAAATTAAACAAAGGAGCCAATCGTGAAGCCCGGGCCTCGGGTTTCATTCCGGCCGAGCTGTATGGTCACGGCCTCCCAAACCGTCATATAGTGGTGAATGCCAAAGAGTTCGGTAAGGCGTTTAAAGTAGTGGGCGAAAGCACCCTCCTTCAGCTTGTGATCGGCAAAGAAAAAGCCCCGGTTTTGGTCCATGAAATTCACAAGAATCCTTTGACCGAAGCTATCCAGCACATTGATTTTTACCAGGTCAAAATGGATGAGAAGATCAAGTCCGATATCGCTTTGACTTTTATTCACGAGGCGCCAGCGGTGAAAGAAAAGAAAGGAACCCTCAATAAATCAGTTTCTGAAATTGAAGTTGAAGCTTTACCTGCCGATCTTCCCCACGATATCGAAATTTCCCTCGCTTCGCTAACCGAAGTTGGAATGAGCATTCACGTAAAGGATTTGAAACTGTCCTCAAAAGTGAAAGTTCTCTCTGATCCGGAAATGGCGCTTGTCACCGTAGTTCCTCTTGCCGAAGAAGAAGTGGTTCCAGTTGGTCCAACGACCGTTGATGAAGTTAAGGTTGAATCCGAACTGAAGAAAGAGGAGCGCGACAAGGAAAAAGTTGCAAAAGAAGACTAGAACCCATCTGGCTCGACCCGAACTTCCGAGTATTCTATACTGAAGGGATAGGGATATTCTCGTTTTTTATCCCGCGATTTTTTTGATGTCTCTTTATAGAAAACAACCGAAACTTTTGATTGATATCCAGGCCGAACCGGGTATGCACCTCGAAACCCGGCCGACTTGCGTTAATCTCTATAAACCGAAGACCGTGTATGTGCCATTTTCACATTTCATGAAACCGATTTTAGGCGGACTCATATTTTTCGTCTTTATTTTGGGGTCTGTTTCCGCGCCCACCTTGGCCACCACCGCCCCGACCGCGGCGCCTACCACGCGTGAAGAACGAACGGCTCTTGAAAGCCAGCTGCGTGATTTGGAAAAAGAAATCGGTCTTTATGAGGGTCAGATTTCGGCCTATCAAAAACAAGGGAAAAATTTAAAAGGCGAGATTGGCACCTTGAATGCCAAAGTTTCCAAACTGAACAGCCAGATTAAAGCCGTCACCTTGCAGCTCAAAGATCTTGATAAAAAAATTGTGGAAGCGGAAGGTCAGATTGTGACGACGCAAACACAAATCGTGGAGAACAAGGGCGCTTTGACCGAACTGATTCGGAGTATGGATCGCGAAGAACAGGCGAATGTGGTTGAGATTTTTCTTTCCCATCCGCAACTGTCAGATTTTTTCAGCAATCTTTCGAATCTGGCCTTAGCCCAGAACAATCTCCGTATTACGATTAGCCAGATCACGCACCTGAAACAGAATTTGGAAGATCAAAAGGAGGAGCTTTCGGTCGCGCGGGCTGATGCGGCCACGGTGAAGGTCTATCAGGATCGACAGCGCGAAGAGGCGGAGCAGATTAAAAAAGACAAAGCCACCCTTCTCCAAGTAACCCAGGGACAGGAGTCAAAATATCAGGCTCTCTTAAAGGATAAGAAACAACAAGCGGCCCAGATTCGAAGCCGCATCTTCCAACTCTTAGGCGGCGGGCAGATGACTTTCGAAGAAGCCTATAACTACGCCAAGATGGCATCGGCGGCGACTGGCGTACGAGCGGCTCTTATTTTGGCCGTTTTAGATCGAGAGTCTGCTCTGGGCCAAAACGTCGGCCGGTGTAGTTATAAAACCGCCATGCATCCCTCGCGAGACATCCCTGTCTTTATTGAGCTTATGAAAGAGTTAAACATGGTTCCGGATTCGGTCATGGTTTCTTGCGCCAACCAGGATGGCGCATACGGCGGAGCGATGGGTCCGTCGCAGTTTATTCCTTCAACGTGGAAGATTTATGCGCCGAAGATTGCCGCGGTAACCGGACACAATCCGCCATCCCCCTGGAACAATGCCGACGCTTTCGCTGGCACAGCGCTTTACTTCAAAGATTCCGGCGCGGCCAATGCCACTGTGGCCAAAGAGCGTGAGGCGGCCGCCAAATACTATGCCGGTGCGCGGTGGAAGCGATATCTCTGGACGTACGGCGAAGCAGTGATTACTCGAGCGAGTCGCTTCCAGCAAGATATCGATACCATTTCCAGTTAAACACCACTATCTTTTCGGCTGCAAACGATTTTTTCTCCGCAAATAGCCGGACTATTCCTTGTCGAGAAAAACCGTTTTCGCTCGAAAACCTTGCGTGTTTACTACTAAATTAGCGGTATTTTCTATTGCAATTGCTCATTTCCGAGGGTAGAATGCAGGTAGATGAAGAAGATCATTCTCAAAAATGGTCTCCGGCTTATTTTGGCTCCGGAGAAATCTGGCACGACCGCAACCGTGCTTGTTTTAGTTGAAGCCGGATCGGAGTATGAGACAAAAAAACAGAACGGTATTTCTCACTTTTTAGAGCACTTGGTTTTCAAGGGGACAACGAAACGTCCAACTGCCGCCATTATTGCCAGCGAACTTGATAGCTTAGGCGCAATCTGTAATGCCTTCACTGGGCAAGAGTACACTGGCTACTGGGCCAAGATTCAGAGTGGCAAGGTGAAAAATGTTTTAGATATTGTTTCTGATTTATATTTAAATCCGATTTTTAACGCTGAAGAGATTGATAAGGAGCGCGGCGTGATTATTGAAGAGATCAATCTCCACGAAGATATGCCGATGCGGCGGATTCAAGATCTTTTTACACAGCTAATGTATGGCGATCAGCCGGCTGGTTGGGATGTGGGAGGCGAGAAGAATATCATCCGAACGCTCCAGCGAGATGATTTTGTGGTCTATCGGGCGAAGCATTACATTGCGCCGGCCACCAATGTGGTTATTGCGGGCAATTTTCACGAAGCCGAAGTTGTGAAAATGATTAAGGATACCTTCGGGCATCTTCCGCGAAAAAAGAAAGTCATAAAGACAAAAACAAAAGAAGCGCAGAAAAAGCCGCAACTACTTCTGAAACATAAGGAATCAGATCAGACGCACTTGGTCTTGGGCGTACGGGCATTTGATACCTTCGATTCTCGCCGCTGGGCGTTGCAGGTTTTGGCCAATCATTTAGGCGGGGGGATGAGTTCGCGTCTTTTCCAGCGTGTTCGCGAGGAGTTGGGGGCCGCTTACTATGTTCGAGCCGGCGCGGATTTATCGTTGGATCACGGTTATTTAGGAATCTCCGCCGGTGTTGACCATAAGAAGATGGATGATGTCTTGAAAGCGATTCTCGAAGAATGCATTAAATTAAAAACACAGCCAATCTCGCTGGCTGATCTCAAAAAAACCAAAGATCATCTGATCGGGAATTTTTTGATTAGTCTTGATACCTCGGACGAAGTGGCTAATTTTTACGGCGGGCAAGAAATTATGACCGGAAAAGTTACCGAACCTCGTAAAGTCATTAAAAAGATTCAGGCGGTAACGGCCAAAGAGGTGCAGGATGTGGCTAAGTTCATTTTTCAAAACAAGAAACTCAACATGACCATCATCGGACCATTAAAAGATAAAGCCCATTTAGAGAAACTGTTGAGATTTTAAAATAATGAATCGCCAGGTTATAGAAATTTCGTGGGGCAGTCTGTGGCGGGTCTTCGCTTTTGTTTTCTTTGTTTTGATTCTCTTCCAGGCCCGAGAGGTTTTTATGGGTTTATTTTTGGCGCTCGTCATCTCTTCCGGACTTGATCCGGTTATTGATAAGTTGGAGGGTTTGCGGATTCCCCGAACACTTTCGGTCATATTCATCTTTATTCTTTTTTGTTTTGGCCTGGCGATTGTGCTCTACGCGCTCGTGCCGCGGCTCATCATTGACATGAATAGCGCGCTGATTAATCTCAAATCCCAACCGATTGGCCGGGGTTGGCTTGAGCCATTTTTGGATATTACGACGACCCAGTCTTTAACCGGAGCGATCGGCAAGATCTCGCGGCAGGTCTTGGGTGGTGACAGTTCGCCCATCGGATTTTTCACCCAGGCCCTGGGCGGCATTGCCCTCGTCTTAACGATCGTGGTCAGTTCTTTTTATTTGAGTTTGAGTCGGGACGGCGTGGAACGGTTTATTCGGGTTATTTTCCCGCGTGATTCGGAGGAGCGGGCTTTGCGGCTCTACGCTCGGTCGCGCAAGCAGGTGGCCGCCTGGTTCCGAACACAGATATTTTTAAGCATCTTCGTGGGCGCCCTCGTCTTTATTTCAACGGCAGTTTTGGGAGTTCAACACCCGCTTCTTCTCGCCATTCTGGCGGGTATTTTGGAGATTATTCCGTTTGTCGGACCATTAGTTGCCGGCGGTGTGGCGGTCTTAATTGCGCTTGGGCAGTCATCAAGCCTGGCTTTTGCCACCCTCCTCGTCTTTGTAGCCATTCAGCAGATCGAAGGACATCTGTTTGTGCCGCTCCTTATGAAACGATCGGTCGGGCTTCATCCGGTCATCGTTATCGTCTCTTTGATTATCGGCGGCCAGCTTGAAGGCATTCTCGGTGTCTTAATTGCGGTGCCAGCGGCGGCAGTTATCCAGGAAGTCATTGAAGACTGGTCTAATAGTAGAAAATTACGCACGGAGTAGGTATATGATCCCGTTAGAGATTTACCAATCGACATGTATCTTTACTTATTGGATATAGTTTCGCGGAAGGTGCGCCGAAGTAAAATTTCGGGTATTCTGTATCTCTAACGGGATGAAAAAAGTATATCTCACGACGACATTGCCGTATGTGAATGCTTCGCCGCATCTTGGCTTTGCGTTGGAACTAGTCCAGGCGGATATTATTGCGCGCTACGAGCGTTTAAAGGGGAATGAAGTAGTCTTTAATACGGGAACTGACGAGCACGGTGTAAAAGTTTACCGCAAAGCCGAAGACGAGGGCGTTGATGTGCAAAAATACATAGATGAGAAAGTGAAAGATTTTATATATCTGACGAAGGCTTTGCGTATTGATCAAACGAATTTCCACTTTACTCGGACGACCGATCCGCATCATGTGGCGGCGGCGCAGGAGTTTTGGAAACGATGCGAAAAAGATATTGAGAAACGAACCTACGAAGCAAAGTATTGTGTCGGGTGTGAGCTCGAGAAAACAGATTCCGAGCTTGAAAACGGCCACTGTATTTTGCATCCCAATTTGGAAATCGAGATTATCAAAGAAGAAAACTATTTTTTTCTCTTTTCGCGATATCAGAAGCCGCTTTTGGATTTCTATAACGAGCACAAAGAGTTTGTCATTCCGCAAACGCGTTTTGATGAGATTCGTTCTTTTGTGGAAAATGGTTTGAAGGACTTCAGTATTTCCCGTTTGAAATCAAAAATGTCGTGGGGTGTCGAAGTGCCGGGAGATTCGGAGCAGGTGATGTATGTCTGGTTCGATGCTCTAGTGAACTATATTTCCACGCTTGGTTGGCCCGAGGACAAAGAGAATTTCGAAGCGTTCTGGCCGGGGATTCAGCTGGCTGGAAAAGATAATCTCCGCCAGCAGACGGCTATGTGGCAGGCGATGCTTTTATCGGCCGGTCTCAAGCCATCGAAGCAGGTGATGATTCACGGCTTTATTACGAGTGGCGGCCAGAAGATGTCGAAGAGCTTGGGAAATGTCGTCAACCCTCTTGAGATTATCGAGAAGTATGGCGTGGATGCGTTGCGCTATTGGTTAGCTCGTGAAGCGAACACCTTCGAAGACAGCGATTTCACCTGGGAGAAGTTCCACGAGAGTTACACGGCTAATTTGGTAAACGGCTTAGGGAATACAGTCTCTCGGATTATCGGTATGGCGCACCTTTATTCGATTGATACGAAGACCGCAGAGCCAACGGAACTGGCGATGAATCTTCAGGTGAATCTGGACGACTATGATCTTAAAAAAGCGGCGGATAGTATTTGGGAGGAGTTGGGCGGGCTTGATCGCTATATCCAAAAGACGGAACCGTTTAAAACGATCAAAACCGATCCGGATAAAGCCAAAGCTGATGTCGCGCATCTTCTTCGGGAACTATGGAAGATCACGATTCGTCTTGAGCCGTTTTTGCCACAAACGAGTCATAAAATTTTAAGTGCGCTTGAAACGAACGAACCAATTGAACCTCTTTTCCCCAGAATCGCCAGTTCTCTAACCCCTATACCCTAACCCCTATACCCTATGAAGTACTTCGACGCCCACACCCACGTTCAGTTCGCGGCCTTTAAGACCGAGTGGCAGGAGGTGATTGAGCGGGCGCGAGCGAGGGGAGTGACGATGATTAATGTGGGAACACAGCGTGATACGTCTGAAGGCGCCATAAAGACCGCCGAGGCGTTCGAGACGGGCGTGTATGCGGCCGTGGGCCTTCACCCGATTCACACTGAAAAATCCCATCATGATGGCAAAGAATTAGGAGAAGGGGAGGCGGCCCAGGCCTTTATCAGTCGCGGCGAGGAATTTGATTATGAGGTGTATAAAAAATTAGCCTTACATCCGAAAGTGGTAGCGATTGGGGAGTGTGGCTTGGACTACTACCGCTTAAGCGAGGAAACCAAAAGGAAGCAGTTTGAGGTTTTTGAACAGCATATCGTCCTAGCCCATGAGGTCAAAAAACCACTAATGATCCATTGTAGAAATGCATTTCCCGATCTGATTCAATTACTTACTACTAACTACCAATTACTAAATACTATCCCTGGAGTCATTCATTTTTTTACCGGTACTGTCGAAAATACCAAAGATCTTTTGGAACTCGGTTTCAGTTTTACCTTTGGAGGGGTTACAACCTTTACGCGCGACTACGATGCTGTTTTAGAGTACCTACCACTTGATCGGATTTTAAGTGAGACCGACGCACCATATGTTGCGCCCGTGCCGTATCGTGGAAAAACCAATGAGCCGGCCTATGTCGTTGAAGTGGTACAAAAGCTGGCTGAGATCAAAGGAGTTTCTGAAGAAGTAATGGCCGATCAGATTATAAAAAATGCTGAGCGTGTGTTTAAGGTGTGATTAGTTTGAGAAGCTGTACCTCGATTAATCCAGGTTAATGACCTAAAATACTCTCATGGAGAAATGGGAAACAAGGAGGCAGGTTCCAGAAACTGATCCTGTGTACCAGGAAGAACGAGAGAGATCACAGAAGGCTTATCGGGAAAACATCTTTGCTGAAGGCGCAGTCCATCATTATGAACAGAGTGGGGAAAGTGCAGAGCGCGCGCGAGTCCAGAATCAGGAGCTGAGAAAAAGATTGGCATTGGCAGATCCAACAGGCAGTGAGGCACGAGGACTTTCCGAAGCGATATCTGAAAATCAAAAGTTTATAGAAAGAATGTATCGAGATCGAGGGCGTTATCTTCGTTCAGATTTTCTTCGTTTTACTCAAGATCTGGCTATGTTTTTTCGTCAAAGCGAAGGAGGGAGACATGAGTATGTTACTTCTGAAGCCCAATACATGCTGAATGATCCAGGGCTCTATCCCGAGTTTCAAGAATGTTTCGGAGATAATCTTGAGGAGGTTACCGCCGAGAACTTATTTCTTTCTATAGCAAACAATGAGCTTTCTGACGAATTTCTTCTTAAAATAGCAAAGCGGCATATTGAACATGTTCAGAAAGAAGAAGAGGTTTTAGAAAAAATTGCCGACGAAACAAAGCGGGAATTTAAAGCGGCTATCAAGAAGCAGGTAGAGAAGGGTTTTTTGCCAGAATCAGTTCTTAATTCTTTGCAGCGAATCGATTCCGTAGCTATTAAACTGTCAGACAGGTTTAAATCTCTCTTAGGAAACTTCATGGGAGAACATGGTGATTCGGGAGAAATCAGAATAAGTAACGAACAATTGACTATCGAATTAATTCCGCAACTTAAAGAAGTTATATTCCACGAACTGATTCACGAACTTTCTGGGAGGTCAATAACTATTAGAACTAAAACAGAAGAGGATGGTTTCAAATGGCATCAATTTTCTCATAGAAAGTCAGGCGTAGCCTTGCGTGATCCTCAGTTTGGTTATACTCCTTATACTTGGCTCAACGAAGCCATTACTGAATGGCTTGCTCTGAAATTTTCTGGCTACGAAGGAGATGCTAGTGAATATGCTTACAAGGGATCGTCGGCGTATACTGCTGAGCGAAAGGAGCTAGATCGTCTCATGGTTTCAGGCTTAGAAAGCGATGCGGTTGTGGCCGCATACTTTGAGAATTTTTCTTCTGATCAGCCGAAAAACTCCCAAGGAAAGGCGTATGCCGCTCTTTTGCAACGGATCAATCAATTAGAAGGAACTTTTGGATTCGCTCGTTTGGAGAATCGGTTTATTTTAAAGGATATAGGTGATCGTTTATACTCTGAAGGCGTTTTTTCAACTCATAGTGGACCCCCATCGGAAGAAATTTCAGAACATTCAAAAGTATTCAGGATTGCTATTAGTGTCGGTGTAAATAACGAAGCCGAAGTTAAAGAAAGCTTTGTGTATTATGTCAGACCCATTCTGGTGGGGAAGACAACTATTTCTATCGAGCATCAATGGCGAAGAGTAAAAGATACTTTGGATTATATCTCGAGTAAGTACGGTAGAAAGGTTGAGATTGTTGTTGGTGAGGAATGAGATTAGTTGGAAAAGTTTAAAAAATGCCAGCCGTGTGTTTTCCATTACATCTGATTGATCGTCGAGTTCCCAGAATTTATTATTGAACGAGGCTGACTATAACATTCCAACATTCTGCAGAATGTTGGAATGTTATGAATGGTCAGAAGTAGTTTGGTTCTTTGAGTTAAAACCGTAAAAAGAAAAGAAACCCTTAACGACTACTGGATGTAGTGGGTTTCGTACGAGATCGATAGGCTCGATCCGGGCACTAGTAGGTTGAGGAGCTCTAGTCGACCTCGGTGGCGTAGAGTTCCTTTCGGATCTCCTCCGGTATGACAACCGGCGCGAGTTTCGCCAGGAGGTCATCGACCGTGAAGATTGGAGGTCCGCTTGCGCCGACCCAACAGATCGGGTCCGTTTCCTCCAGACGCTCGCCTTCGGCATCAATCTCATAGACTTGGCCGAAGAACGATCCGAGTGGGGGATCCCAGCCGACCATACACTCCGTTTTCTCGTCGACACGAAAAACGTGCTGTGACATGATTTCTCCTTGTGGTTGTGGCACGAGTGTGCCTAGTGCCAGAAATATCTAGTTTTCAATGTGCGTTACCGTGAAAACTCCACGGCCAGAGTTCGGTGATTGGTTTTTCACCTACCTAAAGTCATCATTCGACAAGCTCATGACAAGTCATTCGACTTCGCTCATGACAAGCTACTTTGAATGGTGAACTTAGGTAGGGGCTTGTGTCTTCGTGGGGAGCGAAGACACAAGCGGGGACACTTTACTTCTCCTCTTGGACTACCCGCAAGGCGATTGGCATTAGGAGCAGGCCGATCGCTACCAGAATGACGTTTGTCGCGTGTGGTAGGTTGAATGCACTGCCGAGAGCTCCCAAGCCTAAAAGTACTTCTCCAAGTCGAGCAAATATCATTGCGAATTCCTCCTTCAGTTTTCGGAAATTTGCATCCGTCGATTCTACATCATTCGGATTGTTGCTCCTTTGAACACTAGGCCGGTGCAGACATACACTTCGACCTCTTGTCCTCGAGGATTTTTCGCGGTGGCGGTGAAGCGCGCCGCGTCCTTTCCATCGCATCCGCGGAAACGGATGAGGAGCCAGGCGTGGTCGGTAATTTGGATATCCGTGTATCCCTGAATCTCGAGAGCTTTAATCGCTGTCGAGGAGTTCTTGAACATTCCTAGTCCGCCGATGATCCAAAAAATCACGGCGGCAAGGAATGTGATGGGGAGGACACCAAGAATGAATCCATACTTCAGCTTTTCGGTACGCATAGCCAGCCCTTCTCCCATTTGAGGCATGGGTGCCGGATTTGATTTGCTTGCTAAATTATACCATATAAAACATAAAAGTCAAGTTACGGTGTACAATCTCGGCGCGTTAGTACGTTTTTGGACACAAAGAAA
>CAYHXC010000011.1:0-50475 GCA_964360585.1 uncultured Candidatus Saccharibacteria bacterium
CAGGCCTATCTTGACCGAGTACAAAAGTGAACTAACCCGATAGATTTGTACAGTATTACGTCTTCGAGAATACAAGAGAAATGAACCCTATTTCCCCCCAGAATTTTTGAGGAGCTCGTGGAATTTTTCCTTCAACTTATCAAGCTTCGGATTGATCACTACCTGACAGTAGGGCGCGTCAGTATTTCGCTCGTAGTATTTCTTGTGGTACTCCTCGGCTTCGTAGAACATTTCGAGTGGTTTTACTTCGGTTACTACTTTCGGACCAGATTCATTTAATTTTGCAATAATCTTTTCAGCATCCTTTTTCTGTTCTTCAGTTGTATAAAAAACGGTGGAGCGATACTGCGTGCCAACATCGGCTCCCTGCTGATTCGGGGTAGTGGGATTGTGTGTGGCGAAAAAGACGGTGAGTAAATCCTCATACGAAATCTTTTCGGGATCGTATTCAATTTTAATAACTTCGGCGTGGCCAGTCGTTCCCGACGAAACCTGTTCATACGTTGGATTTTTCGTTTCGCCACCAGCATATCCCGGCATAACCGAGATCACTCCCTTCAGTTCACCGAAGACTGCTTCCGTGCACCAGAAACATCCCCCACCAAAAACTGCTGTTTGTTTTGATTCCATAGATGTAAAAGTATATCCGACTGCCTTTGTCATTGCGAGCATCCACCAGGATGCGTGGCAATCTCAGATTGTCGCGAGCTCCTGCCTACGCCGAGGCTTCGGCAGGCAGGCGCAATGACAGAAAACTTTAACCAAAAGTAAAAGTATACGCCTGTAAACCTGAATTTCCGATGATCATCTCCAAGCGATGGCTCTCAGAAGATTCGTCATCAATCAAGCGATAGAGACGATTCTCTTTGATCTGGACGTAACTCTTCCCGTTTCTAAAAATAATATCCTTGCCGGCAACTGAAGAAGATAGCGGTCCGCCATCTCGTAATACTTCTACCTCAATTAGTCCGCCTGTCGAACCAGCCACAAAGTAAACCCCTTTGGCCTGATACTGAAAAATAATTTTACTAGGAGCATTCGAGACTTCCGCGTACTCCGGCGTGACATTCCATGTACCAGCAAGATAGAGTTTGTTCGGCGAAATAGTTGTTGGCTCGGTAAACGACTGCGCGCCGGTCACGCCACTCACGCCATTTCCTAAACTCGTGTTCCGCGCCGAACCAAAATAGGTTTCCGGACTCATGGCCGCGATTTCGACTGGCTTCACTACTACCGCACCAGAATCAATTTTGGTTCCTAAACCCAAAACTAAACTCCGTTCTTTCAGAGCTTCCTGTATTTTTTTCTCGGTTTCATCATAGGCGCCTTCGCCAATGTGGTCATAGATAATAAATCCATCGATATCGATCAAATACTTACGTGGCCAGAATCGATTTTTATAGGCATACCAAGTCGAATAGTCGTTATCGAGTACAACAGGATACTTGATGCCTTCATCCTTCACCGCCCGCGCGACGTTGTCGTAGTTTTTTTCAAAATCAAACTCCGGCGTGTGCATGCCCACTATTTCCAACCCCTGATCTTTTCCGCCAGAGGCGGATCCGCCTTTGGCGGAATACTTCTCGTACCAGGCATTTAAGTACGGCGTGGTCCGCTGGCAGTTAATGCAACTGTACGTCCAAAAATCTATGAGGGTAACTTTTTTGCCAACGATGTCTGCTAACTTGAAACCGCTCGAGACATTAATAAAGCCGTCGGGCGTAGTAATTTCCTTAACCCGCTCATATTTTCCGGTCTTACTCTTGATCCGATCAGAAGTGGCAAGCTGACTCGCGGGAGTAGGCGTGGTTGTGGTTGTCGCGGAAAGCGTTGCTGTCGAAGGCTGGCCCTGTGCTTCTAGAGTATTCCGCACGCCAGTTTCTACCGGAATTGAATCATTGCCAATCGTCAAAATACCAGAAGGTCGAACTTTTCCGGACTCGAGATACCAAATACTCCCTAAGATTAAAAGAGTAATGACAAGTAGGCCGAGTAATTTTTTCGAATTCATTATTCTTTACGAGTTGACGACGATCCGAGATATGACAAGAATCCCGGGACGATTGGGAGAACGCAGGGCGAAAGGAAAGAGCCAAGACCGGCGAAGAAAGCAATGAAGATGTTGGTGAGATTCAACGATGCAATCTCGCCGCCAACGCCAGTCGTTAAACCAATTTTTCCAAGAGACTCCGCCACAAACTCAAGATTGGCAACGCGATTTAACTGACCGACAAAAATTAAAATACCGAGAATCACGAGAAAAGCTCCGAAGATCCGCTCAACCCAGATGAGCCACGGCGCGGCCCGTTCGATGAACCGCGAGGCCTGGTCAACGAATAAACCGACGAGAAGGAACGGAATGCCGATACCAAGCGTATAGGCGACGAGTAAAAAGAATGCGCTTCCCGGCGTAGTCGCGGCGAGAGCTAGAATAGCGCCAAGCGCGGCTGAAACGCACGGCGTCCAGCCAACGGCAAACGCCGCGCCAAAGACAAATGAAGTGAGGTGCCGTGATTTTAATCGAGTCGTAACCGCGAACTTATGATCCCGCGTTAAAAACTCTGGCGTGAGCAAGCCCATCGTAAACAAGCCAAATAAAATAATGATTACTCCCCCAACTCGCCCCAGCCATTCCTGAACAGTATAGGCGGAGTTAGAAAGAATGGTTTGCAAGAGCACGCCAACCAGGGAAAACACTACGGAAAAACCGAGTACGAAAAAAACGCTGGCTAAAAATGTGTTCCACCGGCTTGGCCGCCGTGATTCCACCGGCGCGTTCACGTTTTGAGATGCTGTCTGGTCGTTCATGCTCCGAGTAATTTATTTATTTCCGTAAGGTATCGACTTTCTTCCCAGGAATCCGGATGTTTTGAAATCTGTTTTCCGTTTTTCACAAATACTTTCGTATGCTGATAAGCGACGCCGAACTGCCTCGCGAGGTCAGTTTCCGCGGCATCCGTCTGATCGTCCTTATAATTTACCCGAAAAGCGACGATCTGATCAGTGTTTAGCTTATTAAACGCTGACTGCATCTTCGGAAATTCGGCCTTACATATTGGACACCAGTTGGCGTAAAAATAGAGGAGAACTATCTTGCCCGAAACGACGGCCTTATCGTAGTCGGCTTTGGTAAAATCCAAGAGCGGCGCCGATGCGCCAGCCAAAACTGTCCCAGAAAACGACAACTGCGCCGTGCCCCCACCCTCCTCCTTCATCATCTCGAGACTTTCTTCTTTTCCTAACATTGCTTCTTCCGTCATTACCTCTCCTTCTTTTTTCTCCATCACTTCACTCATGACCTCAGAATCTTTCTGAGGCGCCATGCTCGTTCCGGAAAAAGCGTAGACTCCTCCGCCAATAACTACCACGACGGCGATTCCAATAACCAATTTGATTGAGTTCGACATAATTATAATGATTACTTCGCGTTTTTATTTTCCTCAAAAATTCCGAAAATATTGCCGTCCGTATCTTTCAAGTAAGCTAGCCAGGCCATGCCGGGAATTGCCACCTTAGGCGAAGCCACCGTTCCACCGGCATCCAAAGCTTTTTGTATATATTCATCAACATTCGAAACGCCAATGGTACACACAAAAGAATTTACCGGTTCGCCGCCTTGAGGAGCAGTGCCTTTGCGACGCATAAGGCCGCCGCTAATTCCTCCTTCCGTGCTTCCTTGTGGTCCGGTCATGACAAACCAATAGTCGCCCGCGGGATTCTCCCACTTCTTAATTTCCCATCCGAACACGGCTGTATAAAAAGCAATCAGTTTTTCCGGATCGGAGGCGTATATTTCAAAGTGAACAACTCGATTCATCCCGTTAGAAGCAGATCGCGATCTCTCGAAATCCGCTTAATTATTTAATTCGACTTGATTAGTTTATCCTCTCTCTGATCTTCCCGTTATAAAGCGATCGCGGCTTCTAACGGGATTCGCACCTTACTTTATTTTTATATCATCTTCCGACAAAGAGATTTTATAATTTCCTTTTTCCATAAATCAAACCGGCGACTTTTCCTAAAACCATAACCGCGAGCGCCGCCACCAGCCAGCGATCCAGGGCGTGATTCAGCTCTTCGACAACGATCGCGAGAAGGAGAAAAGCCGAGCCGGCCAAATATCCGATCCGATCGGCGAAGTGGCGGTGGAAAACCTCTCGCTCATCGCCATGGTTCTCTCTCCAGACAAAAACGGCAAAAACAGTAAAAATAACCACTAGCCCCAAAAGCAATGACATGATCATAAAATCAGGCATAGCCGTGTTCCAGGGATTAAACACAATCCCCAATAGAGCGATTAATACTAAAGACACAAACAGTTCGCCTCGTATCTCCTTCATGATGGCAAATAAAAAATATCCTCGACCGGCTTTTTAAAAAACTGCGCGATGCGAAGGGCAAGGAGTACGGAGGGGGTGTAGTTTCCCTTCTCGATCGCGATAATAGTTTGTCGAGAAACTCCAACCTTTGCCGCCAACTCCTCTTGTGTCATGTTTGTTTTAGTCCTCATATTATAAACTTTATTTTCTAATTCTCCTTTCACCTTTTTAGTATAAGCCCGCCGGCACGAATGTCAAGTCTACTTTACACCCAGGAGTATTATGCCTCCCGGCCTGATATAATGAAGACGCATGTCGCGGAAAACAAAAAAACAAGGCACTTCCCGGATCGTAAAAATTCTTGGGCCGGGATTAATTACCGGCGCCGCTGATAACGATCCGTCCGGTATCGCCACCTACTCCCAAGCCGGCGCCCAGTTTGGCTATGGCCAGCTTTGGCTCACGGTTTTTCTTTATCCCTTGATGACCGCGGTCCAGGAAGCTTCGGCCCGAATCGGCGCGGTAACGAGAAAAGGCATCGCCGCCGTAACGAAGGAAAACTATCCACCAGCTGTTCTCTATAGCATGGTCGCTCTGATTTTTGTCGCCAATACGTTGAACATCGGCGCTGACATTGGCGCTATGGCCGCTTCTCTCGAACTTATTGCCCCTATTCCTTTTACAATCGGCACCCTTATTTTTGTTGCCATGATGCTCCTTTTTGAGATTTTCATACCGTATAAAAACTACGTCCGCATCCTCAAGTGGCTTCTGGTTGTCATGTTGGTCTATCCACTCACCATGTTTTTAGTCGAAGAGCCATGGATGGAAATTCTCCAAGCCACCTTCATTCCTCATCTTGAACTGACGCCGGAATTTTTGTTTATCGTTACCGCGGTTATCGGTACAACCATCTCGCCCTACATGTTTTTCTGGGAAGCCTCAGAAGAAATCGAGGAAGAAATAAAAAATGGCGAGATAGAAAATCAAATTGTGAGCAAAGGGTTCATAAAAAATATGCGGATTGATACCGCTCTTGGTATGTTTTTCTCCCAGTTCGTTACCTGGTCAATTATTATTACCGCCGCGACCGTACTCCACACGAACGGCGTGACGGACATCACGTCGGCTGCTGATGCTGCTCACGCTCTGGAACCGCTGGTTCAAACTTTTCCTGGCGCCGGCTACTGGGCCCGATTTATTTTCGCGACTGGCGTGATTGGTCTTGGCCTTATTGCTGTTCCGATTCTCTCTGGTTCGGCCGCCTACACCATCGCCGAAGCTTTTCATTGGGATGAAGGTTTGTATAAAAAGCTTCGAGAAGCCCACGGTTTTTATGGCGTAATCTCAATTGCCACGCTCTTTGGCCTCGGTATCAACTTTATTGGCATCAACCCAATTCACGCCCTGATTGTGACTGCCGTTTTGAATGCACTTGTCTCCATTCCGCTTATCTTCCTCATCATCCGCATCTCTTCGAGTCGGAAGATTATGGGAGAGTATGCGAGCGGTCTTTTATCCAAAACGTTTCTGTGGCTCACCTTTGCTGTGGTTCTGCTTTCTTCGCTGATTACGCTCGTCATGATTTTCCGGTGAAGATATTTGTTCAAGCTAAACCGGGCGTTAAAAAAATAGGCGTAAAAGTTATTGACGCTACGCATCTCATTGTGGCCGTCCGAGAACCGGCCCGTGAAGGCAGGGCGAATGAGGCCATCCGAAAAGCGCTGGCCGAATACTTTGATCTCGCCCCCTCGCTCATTACCCTTACTTCCGGCGCCACAACGAAACAAAAAACATTTGAAATTCCCGACGGAACACAGCCGAAATCACAAAAACAATCTTTGTTTTGAAAATTAGGCCTCGCGAACGATAATCTTCTTCTTCAGGCGCGGCTGACTGGTTTTCTTTAAGTCGCTTAAAAACGTATTCAAGTCAGCCGAGGCCACACAACCGACGGTGTCCGCGCCGCCATAGTATATAAGAAGCGTGCCCTCGATAATGGCCGCGCCACAACTATAGATAATCCCCGATTTGTAGCCCTCGTTTTCATAGACTTCGTCCGGAGCCAAAATTGGCGCCGAAGAACGATACAAGATTTTTGTCGGATCCTTGAGATCCAAAAGCATTGCTCCGATCTTATATCTTCCTGGATCCTTGTCGTCGATAGCATGATAAATAAGTAGCCAACCGTCTTTGGTTTTCATGGGCGGCGGACCGACACCACGAACCCGCGAATCCCAAACGCCTTTTCGTTCCGGCGCCGTGTGCCGGCTTTTTACAAAAGTTTTTCCGTCAAAATCGAGATCGTCGAAGTAATCAATCAGAATATCCGGCGTGATGCTGTGTAAGAGCGCAAACTTGCCGTTAATTTTTTCGGGAAAGATAACCCAGTTCTTGTGCATCTCGCCGGGCGGCGAAATTAAAACCGAACGCCCCCAGTTCCAGTTTTTGCGCAAAAAATCGTCAACAGAAATCGAAGTCAAAGCTACGCGCGGCGCTTCATAGCCATTCCAGGAAGTGTAGGTGAGATAGATCTTCCCGTCGATTGCGGTGAGGCGCGGATCCTCACAACCGCCATATCCCCCGCCGGACGGCGAAAGATAGCGCGGCAGTCCCGGCTCGCGAAGTTCGAAAGCGGCCGGCGCATAATAAACCGGTCGCGTTGAACGGTAGTCGATCGTATGTCCATCTTTGCTCGATGAGTATCCGAAAACCGACATGTCGTCGGTGCCGATAGCGCGATAGATCAAATGCACTTTGTCATTCACCTGCACTGCACCGGGATTAAAGGTGGCCTGCGTTTCCCATGAGTGTTGCGTGGGTTTCAAAATCGGATTTATTGCTGATCGCTCCAAACCTCGCGCCTTGGCCGGCCCTTGATACACAGGAACGCGCGGTTTCCGAACTATACGCTTCCGCGCACTAACTTTTTTCGCGAGCGACTTCTTTTCTTTTTTCATTACCTTTTTAACCGTAACTTTCAAAGACGGTTTTGGAACGCTTTTCCCGCCCGAACGGGCGAGGCTCGCCCCGATTTTCTGGGGCGGCTTCTGTAACGGTTTCTCTGCCTTTTTCTTAACAGGCGTTCGAGCTACTATCTTCTTTTTTTGCAGACGAACCCCTTGCTTTGGCGATTTAGTTCGCTTGATCTTTGTATTTCCGCGCTTCGTGGCCATGGCGTTTCTATTTTAAAATTATACCACAGACCCATTCTGGAAATTGTGCTTACTATTCTGGGAATACACAGGGAGTAAGGTATAATAACTGTCATGATTAAAGTAACTCGCTCTCCTCATAATCCGATCCTAGCCCCAGATCGGTCTAAAGCTTGGGAAGGTGAAGCGGTTTTTAACGGTTGCCCCGTCCGCCACGGCAATAAAATCTACCTTCTCTACCGCGCGCTCTCCTTCCCCCATTACCATACCGAAGCCAACGCCAGCCTCCGTGTCTCGGATATCGGCCGGGCCGAAAGTTCTGATGGCGTTCATTTCAAAAACCGGGAGCGGTTTATCATGCCCCAGGAATCGTGGGAGCGGTTCGGTTGTGAAGATCCCCGTGTCACGAAACTCGGCAACCGTTACTACATTTTTTATACCGCTCTCTCCGAATATCCTTTTAACGCCAACGGTATCAAGGTGGGTGTGGTAATCAGCAAAGACCTGAAAACGATCGAGGAAAAACATCTCGTCACGCCGTTTAATGCCAAGGCCATGGCGCTTTTTCCGGAAAAAATAAAAGGACACTACTATGTCATTCTCGCCGCCCATACCGATCGACCACCTGCCTATGTCGCCATTGCCAAGTTAAAAAAGATTGAAGATTTGTGGTCAGAAAATTACTGGAATGCATGGGAACGAGATCTCGAGAAGCACGCGCTCCCACTTCTCCGTCATGAGCGTGATCAAGTTGAAGTTGGCGCGCCGCCAATCAAAACAAAAGACGGCTGGCTGGTCATTTATTCTTATATCAAGGGCTACCACACCCCTCGTCCCCTCTTCACGTTTGAAGCCGTTCTTCTCGATCTCAAAGATCCAACCAAGATTGTTGGCCGCACCGGTCTTCCGATTATGGTGCCTGAAGAAGTCTACGAACTGTACGGTATGATTCCGGGCGTCATCTTCCCTTCGGGTGTTCTTCACAAGGACGACACGCTTTCCATTTATTATGGCGCGACCGACACCACCTGCGCTGTCGCCACGGTTTCCTTGAAAGAACTCCTTCGCTTTATAAAAAACTCCGAAGAAGGCGAGCGAAAAAAAGTAGCGGCTTATTTCAAACGGTCGGAGCGGAATCCGATTCTCGTCCCCGATCCACAAGTGAAATGGAAAGAGAAAGCAGTCTTCAATCCGGCGGCCATCGCTTTAGATGGTAAGGTGCACATGGTCTATCGCGCCATGGATAATGACAACACCTCGGTTTTTGGTTATGCCGTCAGTAAAGACGGCACTCGTTTTACCGACTACCCCGAGCCAATTTACAAACCACGCGAGGCGTTCGAGGAAAAGCGCGTGCCGGGCGGCAACTCCGGCTGTGAGGATCCGCGCCTTACGGTAATCGATAAAACAATCTACATGTGTTACACCGCTTTTAACGGAGCCGAGGCGCCACGCGTAGCTTTGAGTTCGATTCCCGTTCATAAGTTCTTAAAACAGGACTGGGACTGGGCCCATCCGGTCTTAATTTCTCCGCCCCGCATGGATGACAAGGATGCCTGTGTCTTCCCGGAAAAAGTGAAGGGGAAGTACATGATTTTCCATCGCTTGGGAGAAAGTATCGACCTTGCGTTCACGCCATCCTTAAAGTTTGACGGCACAAAATGGCTCGAAGAAGAACAGTGGCTTTCCAAACGTCAGGGATTCTGGGACAGTCAAAAAGTGGGCATTTCCGCGCCGCCCTTTAAAACGAAGAGGGGGTGGATGCTGTTCTATCACGGCGTCTCCGAGATGACTTCGGTCTACCGTGTTGGGGCCGTTCTTCTCGATCTCAAAGATCCAACAAAAATTCTAGCGCGCTCCGGCTTTCCTCTTTTCGAACCGGAGATGCCGTATGAAAAAGAAGGAATCATTCCCAATGTCGTCTTCCCGTGCGGTGCCGTACTTTTGAAAGACAAAGTCTACCTGTACTACGGCGGAGCAGACAAAGTTGTCGGCGTGGCCACGATTGCCCTCGATACGCTTCTTAAGGCTCTGATTTAGCCTTCATCTCAAAAATTTTCCCGAGTGTTTTTTGTCCGAGTTCGTTCAACCAACTTCCCTGCTTCAATTTCTACGCGATCAGCTAAGCGCAAATTTTTTGTCTGACTTTTTCGCAAGATCGGAATGTGCCGCGACGCGGAAATATCGTCGGAAACTCCCCAGAGATTTTTTTCGGTCGTAAGCCAATCGTCCTCGTAACCTAAAAGACTGAACGGCGGCGAATACTTCCTCAAAGTCTTTCCTCCATTATCCAAGAAATATTCGTGAAAATAGGAGAGGACTAATTCGCGGATCGTTTTGTAGACCGGCTCGCGATACCGTAAAACAGCATGGTTTGTTTTAGAAACCGCCCCCCAGCGATCACTTTCTTTAAAAAGCGCCACGGTATGATCGATATCAGCATTCGTCGTTCGCAAGTTGAGAAGCAACGGTCGCCGACCATGATACCAAAAAATGGCGGCCGCGAGGGTTGCTCCTTCAAAACAGTGTGCTTTGCCACTTTTTAAAACCGAAAGCGGAGACTGAGAGGTTTCGCCACTCTCTTCAAAGTTAACCGCCAAGGTATTCAAAAAATCCTGCGTTTGAGACGGCGTTCGAATGTGCTTAAAGATATCAAATTCTTTTTCTTTTCCCGGAAAAGCTCGCATACGAATTCATTATACCCTCCTTCGCTAAGGCTACGGAAGGGTTATGTTCCGAAATAAAGTTCCGGAACATAAAAAAGCCGAGATGTTCACGCATCTGGCTTATTGCTCTTTCGCTTCTTTTTTTTCCTTCTTTTTCTGCCGAAGAACTGACTGTGGTTCTCGTATGAATAGTTCTCTCAGCAAGCCACCGAGTACAGAACCTTCTGATAAAAGATCTTCCGGATAGATAGTAGGGCTGGCGAAATAATCTACCCCTGCATCTTTTCTTCTCGCCATGGATATTCCTAACGAAACGGATTGCCACGATCTTCTTCGTTCACGTGGACAATCGTGGCAAGCTCCACACCCCTCACGATCTTCGCTTCTTTCCAGGAGAAGAAGAAGTACTGATCAGCATGAGGAAAGCCGCACTCTCTCAATTTCAGTGCGGCTGCCACTCGGTACTTGGCAAGCACAGCAATGCCTGCCTGTTCTGGAACGAGAAATCCGACTTCATCCGATAGCGTGACCCTCCGATCCATCGCTTCCATGAGATCCGAGTATGCCCCGGCCTTAGGAAGGCACGGCAGTTCCAAGCCGTACCACGATCGACGAATCCACACGTCGAGTTTGCCATGGACAATCCCGGCAGTAATCCGGATCAGACCCGTTGCCTCGCTCTTGTCCAAACTCATCAACGCAACCTCCTTGCTGCGATTCAGAATAGCAAAGGGATCTATCTTCGTAAAGATAACTCTGGTACACTAGGCGTATTCAGTTTCGCCTATCCGTATGCCTCCGCCGATTATTGCCCACAAAAAAGAATATATTAATTCACTACGAGTGGGCTGGTTTTTAGCCGTGCAACATCTGAAGCGCTCCGGTAAGGGCACGACTTCCCTCATTATTTTCATTATGGTGCTCACCTTTTTGAACTTGGTGGTTGTCTCCGGACTTTTGATCGGTCTTATCTCCGGCTCATTTATCCAGTTTCATGATAGCTATTCCGGCGACGTCATCGTCACGTCCGCTTCCGGACGCGATTACATTGAGAACTCGTCCGGACTCATTTCGTTCCTTGAAAACCATCCCCAGGTAAAATCCACCTCGCCGCGGTATGCCACGGGAGTTCGTATTATCGGCACCTTGAATAGAAACGCCTTGAAGAACGAACGTCCGAACCAGATATCAGCCCGTTTGGTCGGCATTGATCCTGAGAAAGAAGAGGCGGTGACCCACTTCTCACGATTCGTGAAATACGGCGAACCGCTTCGAGCCGGCGAAGAAGGATATGTTTTGATGGGCGCCAACTTGCTTAAAAAATACTCTTCCTTTGCTGATGCCAACATTCCCGGCATTGATTTTTTGGGCGAGGTTGATGTGGGGAGCAGAATTCGCGTTGTTATCTCGCGCGAAAACGGCGAGTCGGTGATTAAAGATTTTATCGCCAAAGGAATTGTGAAAAGCAAAGTTGATGATGTCTCAACGCGATTTTTCGTTGTCGACAACGACATCAAACGCCTTCTGCCCGTCAATAAAGAACAAGTTCAGGAAGTGGCGATTGTAACAAAAGATCCGTCCTACGCTCCCGAACTAGTCCGCCAGATCAAATCATTCATGGGGACGAACGCGGCGCGGATCCAAACGTCGGACGAGGCAATTCCCTCCTTCCTTCGCGATATCGAAACAACCATGGGTGTTTTGGGAAACGCCCTTTCCTCGATCGCGCTCGTCGTGGCCTCAATTACTATTTTTATCGTTATTTTTATCAACGCTGTCACTAAGCGGAAATTTATTGGCATCATGAAAGGAATTGGTATCAGTCCGATGGCTATCCAGCTTTCCTACGTTTTCCAAGCATTCTTCTACGGCGTCACTGGCTCTATTGTCGGACTCCTTCTCACCTTCGGCTTTCTCCGTCCCTATTTCATGGCTAATCCGATTGATTTTCCGTTTTCGGACGGTATTCTTGTGGCCACTCCTCACGGCGCCGCCATCCGCGTCGGCATTCTTCTTGCTATAACTTTACTCGCCGGTTACGTTCCCGCAAAATTAATCGTGAGAAAAAACACGCTGGATTCAATTCTTGGCCGTTAGAAGAACCTATTTCAAAATCCGCTCCACCCGCGATATGAACCAATTTCATCGAAATCAAGAAACGACAACGAAGGCGTACTGGCAGTACGTTAAGAAGGAGCTGACGCAGATATCGATGAAATTGGTTCTATCATGATTAAAGCAATTGATATAACCAGAAAATTCGGATCAGGCGAACTGGAAGTCACTGCTCTCGAAAATGTCAACCTCGAAATTCAAGACGGAGAGTTCGTGGCCGTCATCGGTCCTTCTGGCGCAGGGAAATCAACGCTCCTCTATCAAATCTCCCTTCTTGATGAACCAACAAATGGCGAAGTGCATATCGGTAGAGTGAATACTTCTCAATTGAATCAAACCGAAAAAACACGACTGCGGCTCCACGAACTGGGATATGTTTTCCAGGACTACGCCCTCCTCCCCGAACTTTCTGCTATTGAAAATGTCGCCTTACCGATGCTGATGCAAGGGCTAACCCGCTTTGGAGCATTTGAGAAAGCAGAACGGGCACTCGAACGAATCGGTCTGAAGGATAAGCTCTATAATCTTCCGAGCCAACTTTCCGGCGGCCAACAGCAACGTGTCTCTATTGCTCGAGCCATTGCTCACAATCCGCACATTCTCTTTGCTGACGAGCCAACAGCCAACCTTGATTCAGCGAATGCCCGTGTGGTTATGGATGCGTTCACTGCGCTGAATAACGAAGGGCAAACGATTGTAATGGTCACGCATGAAGAAGAATATGCCCGCCGGGCAGGACGAGTCATCTCCTTAAAAGATGGTCGGGTTATTTCTGACCGGAAACACTAAGCGTCGCCGCCGTCATCTTTGGGGGGCGTGTTGAAAAATGACTCCTCTTCTTCTTTTATTTTCTTCCAGGCACGAATAGCGCCGGACATACGAATGGTTTTCAAACTGAAATAAAGAGCAAGGAGAAATATAGCAGCCAGTGTTTGGCTCGTCCAAAAGAAAAACTCCTCTCGACCGTAGCGCGCGTACCAATCCACGGCGTACCATTCAAATCCGATCACGCCCCCTGCCGCAACACAAACGTTCAATAAAGCACTCCACGTGTTCTGCGGACTCGTTAGTCCGGCAGCTATACCAGTTGCGAGAATCACGCCCAAGGGAATAATCAGCGGCTGTCCTATCTCGTCCACGAAGAACGGCAATGTGAGAATCATAATAATAGCCCCGAGAACGAAAAGCCGCCGCACCGTATCGCCATAGTAATGGGCAATATGTCTCATAGTATTTTGCAAAATAGTACTCTAACCAATCTTGAACGTACCAGCACTTCAGGTGACCACATTCCCATTATAGTTTTATTCATCCCTGTGGCCTTTTATAGTATACATTTTCTTCATCTATTTCGCTATCCTCGATTCAGTGCGCCTTTAGGGCATCAAAAAACCGCCCTCGAGGGCGGTTTTTTTGCATTCAGAGCCGAACCATAACTTACTGTGCGACCGGAATTGGCGTGGTTTCCATAGAACCATCAGTCGGCGCGATACTGCCTTCGGTCGTCGTCGTGGCAGTAGTGTCGGTGGTAACAATGGCTGACGGAGTACCGTTCTGCATGTAGAACCAGATCCCCAAGACAACCACCAATACAACCACGATACCAATAATTACTTTTGAGCTCATTGAGTTATTACCTCGTTGATTTTCAACCTTTATGAGGATAGACAGTATCACATCCCTTCATGAATGTCTACTTCCCACTCTTGTCACTCTTCATGTTTCCCCGTAGGCTAGGTCTGTATGAAACAAAGTTTCTGGAAAACCCTCACGAAGCCAATAATTGCTTTAGCGCCGATGGCCAACGTCACCGACGCGGCTTTTCGGCGAATTATCGCGAAGACTGGCAAACCGGACGTCACCTGGACCGAGTTCGTCTCGGCCGATGGTCTTTTTTCCGCCGGACGAGAGAAACTGCTCCCCGATCTGTGGTTTACGGAAAACGAACGACCGATCGTGGCCCAGTTTTTTAGCGCTAAACCGGAGTTGATGTATCAAACAGCCCTCCTCGCCCAAGAACTTGGCTTTGACGGTATCGATATCAATATGGGCTGTCCCGATAAAGGCGTCGAGAAACAAGGGGCTGGCGCGGCGCTAATGAAGAATCCAGAACTCGCCAAGGAAATTATCCTTGAAACAAAACGAGGCGCGGGAAATTTACCGGTGTCCGTAAAAACTCGCATTGGCTATACGAAAAATATGCTCGATACCTGGCTCCCTCATCTTTTAGAAACTGAACCGGCCGCCATTACTCTTCATTTCCGTACTCGACAGGAGATGTCCAAAGTGGGTGCTCACTGGGAATTAGCAACCGAAGCGGTGCGGATCCGAGATGCGCATGATAGTTCTCCGAAAAAAACGCTGATTTTAGGCAATGGCGACTGCAAAGATATAGACGAAGCGCGCGAGAAGGCTATACAGTACGGACTGGACGGCGTGATGATTGGCCGGGGAATCTTCGGCAACCCCTGGCTTTTCACCCCGCGAACTGAGCCCATAGGCATACAAGAGAAGTTGGAAACGATGCTGGAGCATACTCGCCTCTTTTGCGAGCTCTACAAAGTAGATCCAGAAACTGGCTATGGCCTGAAAGAGTTCAGTGTTATGAAAAAACACTACAAAGCCTACGCAAGTGGTTTCGATGGTGCTAAAGAGTTGCGCGTTCGTTTAATGGAAGCAAAAAATCTTTCAGATATTGAAACCATGATTTCCGACTGGATAAATCAAAATAAAAAAGCCCGCACCATTTTCATGGAGTAGGCTTGTTGATTCAAAGGACGTGCTCTGATCCTCCTGGAAGAGCATTCTCGGTAAGACGATCACGCCTAACGAGTGTGGGACGAACCCAGATCACTCGAGGGGCATTCGGATCGCTTCCTTTGCCAGGAGGCCGTCTCCAATGACCACGTCTGAAGTGTGCACTAACCTGATAACCGCCGCCACCCTGATACTCTCGCTCGAATATACTTCGTTCTTCAAGGGAAAACCTATAAGAGTCGGCTACCGTACAGACCTCAGCTCCAGTGAGGATAGCTTTGGGATCAGGTTTGCTGGTCGCAACTACAGGTTGCCATCCAGACTTATGAGCCGACTTCGGAGGTAGAGTAGATAAGTAGAGGCATAGTCCCAAGGCCACCCTAATCGATCTTTCCCAACCGCCATTGTCTTCTGCCGGACCGTAACTCTTGCAGTTTTTGAAAAGGTTTGTGACTAGTTTTTCAGAAGAATCAGCTGTGGTTATGGTAAAACTGCAACCCCTTGTTACCCCTGAATTTATCTTGAAACATTTCAGCACCTCTTCAAAATCTTCCCTCCGAAGAGCATCCTCAACTTGCCGCTTGATATGTCTCGGCGTTCTTCGTGAGCTATTATCGTTCTTCTCGAAAAGTCGAAAGCATCGAAACCAGTGATCTTGGTAAAGATTTTCAGTACTTACCAAGATGCAATCACACTTAGTACCGATTGTGCTTGGCACCGGCTCATCTAGTATGATTACGAAAGAATCAAATGGCCACTTGACGTCAGAGAATTTCATTCCTTCGAGACTGGTCTGCTCGAGCATCATTTGTAGCTCCCTAGTGATGCGATACACTCGACGAGAAGACCTTGCCCAAGAAAAGAGACCGGACGGTAATAGAGTATGGAGTGTTGATCCAGTGGTAGCCTCAAATGCATCCACAAAGGGACCCTTCATTTCCCCTTGTTCATTCATAAGAAAAGAAAAACGATCCCAATCAAACGATTTGGAATTTTTCACTGCACCGAGAAGATACGTCCTAAACTCTTCCCAATGCTTGATTGGTCCCACGAAGGGAGCCACGACTTCAGACTTCACTCCTACTGGATAGCGAGCGAAAATGCTCAGCCAATAGCAAATATCTTCCCAGTATTGGAGTGCCTCTTCCAGACGATCTATCGCGCGCGCCATACTTTAGTCCTTTCGGTAAAAAGGCCCAAGCCTTATTTTTCAAACTTTCTATCTCATTAATGACACAAAGTAGTTTCAATGTCAATTGCCAAATCACCTACTTCCCTTTATCCTGGAATAGCTTTCTACTACTGTATTTCCTAGTCAATATCAGCTACTAATTCCTCCTACCATTCAATGGATGAAGCAATCGTACGATTTAGCGATGTGTCTTTCGGATTCGGACACAATAAACCCATTCTTCATGAGGCCAGTTTTTCGTTGCGCCGCGGTTCGAAGATTACCTTGATGGGTCAGAATGGCGCCGGAAAGACTACCATCTTCCAACTAATAACTAAAAACTTAAAACCGGAAACAGGATCGATAACCACTGTTCCAAAGCTGACCATCGCCATCTCGAAACAGATTATGTCGCACGCCGATCTCGAGCTAACAGTACGGGAGTTTTTCGCAAAAGTTTTTCCGAAGAAAGTGTATGACCTTGATCCGCGAATCGAAGAGGTTCTCGAAGTCGTTCATCTCGTGGCGCCTTTCGACAAACTCAAGGCAAGTCCGCTTGATAAAAAAGTAGAGTCTTTCTCTGGCGGGCAAAAAGCTCGATTGCTTTTGGCTTCGGCCCTGATTCAGGATCCAGACCTCTTACTACTCGATGAGCCGACCAATAACTTAGATAAAGATGGTATTGCCCATCTCCGCGATTTTCTCATTAACTACCCGAAGACCTGTATTGTCATTTCCCACGACGCCCCGTTTTTAAACTCGTTTACGCAGGGCGTCTTGTATCTCGATATTTTCACAAAGCAGATAGAGCAGTATAACGGCAACTACTTTTCGGTCGTAGCCGAGATCTCCAAGCGGATTGAGCGGGAACGGATGCAAAACGTTCGTCTCGAGAAAGATATCTCTCACCGCAAAGAACAGGCGGACTTCTTTGCTCAAAAAGGCGGCCACCTGCGCGATGTGGCTCGGAAAATGCGGGAAAAAATTGATGATCTCGAGGAAGAAAAAGTTGAAACGCGCCGCGAAGACAAAACCATCCGCGCTTTTACCATCCCCTCTCAACAGGATGCCACGGGTGTCATTGCTTCTTTAAAATCCGTTTCCCTCCTTAAGAATCACAAGCTGATTAAGAAAAAAGTTTCGCTTGATCTCCGCAAAAAGGAACACCTTTTACTCTCTGGTCCGAATGGTATCGGCAAGACCACGCTTTTAGAATCCATTGTGAACCGCACAGCGGAAGGTGTGACTGTTCCAGAACATGTGGTTATTGGCTACTTCCGTCAGGATTTTCGAACGTTCGATTTTAACCAAACTGCCTACGAATCGCTCTCCGGTGTGGTCATAAATATGAGCGAAGAAGAGATGCGTTCGGTTGCGGCCGGATTTTTACTGAATTCTCAAATCTTAAAAACAAAAATCGGCGATCTCTCGGAAGGACAGAAAGGGCTCCTTTCTTTTGCCCGTATCGTTCTCCAGAAACCAGGACTTCTGATTTTAGACGAACCGACGAACCACATGAACTTCCGCCACATTCCGGTCATCGCCGAAGCGCTCGACAAATACGACGGTGCGCTTATTCTCGTCAGCCACGTTCCCGAATTTGTTCGTAAGATCAGAATCGATCAAACGCTGGATCTCGACGTTACTCACTCTTAGCTTCAAGCGGCAGAATACTCGCGGCCAGACTCGCGGCCAAAGCCACAGTCATTATATTTTTGATGATATACTGACCCTCTATGGTTGGTACCAGGAATGCCTGCCAGGTTACGGCCGGCAGAAGCATAAGCGGCGCGGCTATCATCACGAGATGGGGCGCCAGTAATGTGAAGGCCCAACGTTCCAGGCCAGGAAAAAGAAAAATGAGGCCGATCAGCATCTCATACCAGCCTAAACTAACGATAAACTGATCGAAGGTAATAAAAGGCAGTGTTTTTTGAAGCAATTCGTTGACTAAAAGATTGGCCGGGCTCGTGCCCAAAACCTTCAGGAAGCCAAACCAAAAATAAGGCAGAAATATAGCAAAACGAACGAGCGGCAAATGTATCTTCCTGAAAAAACCGAGGAAGCCACGGTCAAACGAGAGGAAAAATGTATTCATATATACAGTATAAGAACTGACGGAAGCAACTGCAAACGAACTATTTTTCGGTTAAAACTCTGGCCTTGCCTCCTCCGAATGTAATACGCACCGTTCCGTCGCGATCAGTGCGGAAAATAGCATCTCCGAGAATAGCTTTTAGACGTTTCATCGCGTCTGGCGACGGATGTCCATACCGATTCTCCCCCACTCCAATTACCGCCAATTTAGGCTGGATCGCTTCCAAGAATTCTTTCGATGATGAGTACCTCGAACCGTGATGGGCTACCTTCAGAATATCGGCCGTAATGCCGTCATGTAGGACGAGATACTTCTCGCCAACTTCTCCAATGTCGGCTGTAAGCAGTATCGAGGTACTGGCCATCACCACATACTGCACAATACCGGTGTCGTTGAGTTCGCCGCTCTCTCGGAACGTAGCGTCGGGAGACAGAATCGAAATTTTGCTCTCTCCTTGCGTAATCTGATCGCCCCGTCCAACGAGAATGACAGGAATACTTTTAGCTTTTATTTTGTCTACGAGCGTTTGCCAGGCCGGAGCGCTATCGTCAGGCACCCGACCAGTCATAAGAAATGCCCCGATGTCGTAATGATCTAGGACATCAGAGAAGCCACCATAATGATCAAGTTGAGGATGCGTAACCACTGCGAGATCAATGTATTGTGGTGTGGGCAAGACTACGGTGTCCAAAACACGCGTGGCTAACCGGTTCGGCCCGGCATCGGTCAAGACTGTCGCTCCGCTTGGGAAGATTACGAGTGAACTATCGCCCTGTCCCACATTCAACATAACCAAACTCGCTTCGCTCGGAGGTACGGAAAGTATTTGGAACCAAAATATACAATCGAGCAATAACAAACACCCAAAAAGCACAAAACTAAGACGTGGTTTTTTCATAGGAAGTATTTCGTAGTATGAGCCAAAGGAGAAGGCCATAATAAACTACTCCGAGAAAGATATTTTGCGGCAAAGCTATAAGCGGCAAAAGAGCCGCCATATTCATAACAGAAATCATATACGTCAGGGTGAGGTGCAAAAAAGGTTGAAGAAGAAATGCCAGAGAAAAATGAACCATGCTTAAACCTGCCGTCAGAAAGCCAAGTGCCATAATGCTCGGCACTATCCATAGGATAAGTACGTTGGCGGCAACACTCGTCAAAGAAAAAACGCCGAACTGAATAGCCAGAATCGGAAAGACCCCGGCTTGCGCGGCCAAAGTAGTGCCAAGACTTTCCCTCCAGTAGAAAGACGAATGTTGCTTACGTACCCCAAACCATTTTTTAAACAGTGGTTCCAAGAAAACTATTCCTAAGAGACTCAAAAAAGAAAGCTGGAAACCGATATCGCCGCCCGGTAATGAGGGATTGAAAAGGCTCATGCCCAAAGCGGCAAACAGAGCGGCATTCCAAAAACTATAGAAGCGACCGGACTCCTTGGCGAGAAGAACGAGAATACCCATAATGGCCGCCCGTGTTACCGACGATCCTCCGCCAACCATGATGACAAAAAGCGCGACTAAGAAAATGGCAAAGACGAAAAAAGCGCGGCGAGAAAATCGAGAACGGAGCATTCGCTCAACTGCCCAAATGAGAATACTGATATTGTATCCCGAGAGAGCGATGAGATGCGTCGTCCCGCTCCGCTTCATCACCTCCTTAAAATCGCTCGTAAAGTCGCCGCGAGCGCCAAAGGTTAAACCGCCAAGGAGAGCGGCTTCGTTTGCGGAGAGCAGTTTTCTAAAACTGTGTAGCCACCCTTCTTTAAAACCGATAATAATTGCCCGAACTGATTTCCGCGGTTCGTCCAGCTTTTCGATCTGGGGGAAGATAACGACATTATCTTCCGGCCAGATATTATTCTGAACCTTGCCCGATACTTTCACACTTTCCCCATAGGAAAAACCGGCGACCGGTGTGGTAAATACTTTTATCCGGCCTCGGTAGGGTTGGTCGAGTTCAAAAGGCACGATCTGACTTTTATCTAAAATAACGGACTCTCCAGAAACGTGGACTGTAAAACTACCGCCCATTGGCAACAACTCTCGTCGCTCGTTAAAAACTGCAAAGGCGTGATAGTAGAAAAAGCCAATGCAGGCTAAAAAAGCCAGCACTATCCACCATCCGCTTTTCTCTCTCGAGATCAACCGGCCTGAAAGCACGGCCGCGCTCAAAAAAAGTGCGGCAAAAGACAGGTTAAAACTAGCAAAACTGATTCCCAAAAAGAGGAATGCTCCCGCCCAAAAGAGAGTTCCATTGTGTGTTGTCATAAACTGTCGTCAACAGTTTACAACAACTATCCACGAGTGCAAATTTACTTCCTTTTTCCTAATCGATGCCGCCAGGCGGTAATCAAGGCATGATTCCCGGAGGTTAAAACCTCAGGTACGCGCCGTTTTTTGCCCTTAATCACTGTTTCTGGGGGACGAGTGTACGTCGGGTAGTATCCTTTAATGTCTTCCAATGATTCCTGTTTCCCAAGAAAACCCGGGAGAAAACGGGCGGTTGCCTCCAAAAGGACTAAGGCCGGTAGTTCGCCGCCGGACAACACATACTCCCCCATCGAAATCTCTTCGTCGGCAATATGTTCCGCCACCCGTTCATCTACACCCTCATACCTCCCGCAGATCATGATGATTTGATCATACTTTGAAAGTCGTCGAGCAGTTTTTTGCTCAAACGTTTTGCCACGCGTAGAAAAAAGCACAACGCGTGTCTTTTTATTTTTCGCTTTTATTTTTTGAACCGCCCGAGTGATCGGCTCCACTTGTAAAACCATCCCCGGACCACCGCCAAATGGTTTATCATCCACTTTTTGATGACGCTCCTTGGAATAATCACGGAGATTATGAACATTGATAGAAATAACTTTTTTCTCCCGAGCGCGCTTTACCAGCGATTCGTTAATATACGAATCGAAAATATGAGGAAAGATGGTAATAATGTCGAATCTCATTTTTAAGGAAGATCGCTCCGATTTTTATCGAATTCTTGGTTTGATAACAAAATCGGGATGATGATATCGAACCGCACTTAGCCGTTGGGATGCTTCAGAGAATCCCCGAGCGACTTGGTAATGGCTTTCCGCAGATCATCTATGCTCAAATCGCCTGTCGGAACTTTGGGACTGGCTTTTGGCCTGGCGGAAGTTGTCGTTCCAGGTACCTCGGTTTTCAGATCTGATAAAGAGATCGGCTGGGACGAAGGCTTTGCGGCGGCCCGACTAACCTCCTGAAATTTGGGACGTTCTTTTGGCGGATACGGTCGAGGCATTGGCCGATCATTACTCGGAGCTGTGGTTTCTTGCGGCGCAAACTCGATACCGATCGCGCTCAAAGCTGAACGATCCTCGTTGTAGGCTGGCTGTGGGCGTGGACGATAGTCCTGCTGGGGACGCATATCTCGATCACCGCCCATTGGCCGACGGAACTGGCCTGGCGGTCCGCTTCTTTGTCCTTGCGGATGTCCTTCCTGATGACCACCCATGGCACCACTCCATTTGATAATATCTTCCTCCACTTTCTCGCGCGGATTACCATAGCGACTCCGAGAAGCCTGAATGATTTCTTCTGGCAGTGAAGACTTCACTTGAAATGGCGGTAGGGTCGTGGCTGAAAATGGCCGGCTCGTTATGCCATCCACCATGAGTTTTAAATAAATCTGCCGGTTGGGTAGGGCAACCAAATCCTGCGGCGTGAACTCCGGTTCAAACTCGCTTTCCAAAAATTCCGCATCAGCCGCTCCAACTCTAAAAATAATCATTGTTCCCACGTTACCAAATACTGCGTCGCGAACTTTAGTCGAAGTATCGGTCACGAGCTGTCCGGTATACTGATGGGCAATAATAAGATTCAAACGATACTTACGAGCCTCGGAAAGAATGCCGGCGAAAGAATCCGTGGCAAAGTTTTGGAACTCGTCGACGTAGAGGTAAAAATCCAAGCGCTCCTCTTCCGGAGTACGAATACGTTCCATCGCTGAAAGTTGGATCTGGGTGATCATCATCGCTCCAAGCAAAGCCGAATTGTCTTCTCCGATACGACCCTTTGAAACATTCACCAAAAATATCTTTGAGGTGTTCATGATATCGAAGATGCTGATCGTGCTCTTGGCCTGACCAACAACGTTTCGAATCATGGCTGTCGACAGGAACTGTCCAACTTTGTTCTGAATCGGGGCAATCGCTTCGTTCCTAAACTTGTCCTGCCACTGCTCGTACTCATTTACCCAAAAAGCCCTGACGACCGGATCTTTCACATTCGCCACAATCTGCTGACGATAGTCCTTGTCAACCAAGATACGCGTGATCCCAAGCAAAGTTGCATTTGGCGTCTCAAGTAAAGCCAGAATCGCATTGTTCAGAATATACTCCATGCGGGCTGACCAGGTATTGGCCCAGATCTTCGTAAAAATGCCCATCAGTCCCGACGCCACCAAATGCTTATACTTCGGATCGGGCAACTCTAAGGGATTAAACCCAATAAAATAGTCTGGATCAGCTGGGTTAAAATAAATAACATCGTCCTTCCGTTCAGTGGGAATCTTTTCCAAAAGCTCTTCCACGAACTCACCGTGCGGATCAATAACACAAACGCCACTGCCATTTACGATATCCTGGATAACCATGTTCTTAATGAGCGTGGTTTTACCGGTACCGGTTTTTCCGACAATATAGGTGTGCTGGCGGCGGTCTTTGCGCTTAAAACCAAACAACCGGTCCTGATTGCGGAAGTTGGTGCGAGCAAAATAGACGACTTCTTTTTCCGGATTAACTTCCATACCAGGTAGTGAAAATTCGATTAGGCTTTATAATTTCAATCTTCATTGTTACTAAAACTTCTCAAAAATCAGCCTGGTAATAAATCTTCGCATCTCCTATCGAATTTCTACTACCTGGCATAGCTTCTATCTTATTATACTGTAAATATGGCAAAAAAACTTACTCTTCACCTTGCCAAAGCGAGGAGCGATATTTTTCAGGATGATGGCTCTCGAGACGACGTCGCTCGATCCTCGGAATAGTCCCTTCCCGCTCGGCCCGCTCAAGATCTTCTTGAAGACCATCCTGATCATATCCTAAACAAATGATATGCGGCTCGTGATCATGAATTACTTGATACACACCAAGACCGGTGTCACCTAGGATTGCCTGAGTCACTTCTTTGAGTTCGCCGATATTTTTGCGGCGAGTTTCTTGATTCTCTCGGGGCAATTTCTCTTTAATCAACTGAACCATGATGTCTCGAGCCACGACCACAATAAGTTCATCGCCACATGTCCGCGCCTGCTCCACCAAAAATCGATGCCCGGGATGCAACCCATCAAACACTCCGAAAACCATCACTTTCTTTTTGTTCATCGTATTTCAATTATAAACCAAACGTGGGGACTGGTCTCGCATGTCATTGCGAGGGAACGCAGTGACCGTGGCAATCTAAGACTTATTAGAGATTGCCGCGCTGCGTCGAATTAAAACTCGACTACGCTCGCAATGACAAAACAATTAGAATTTCGATAAAAACCGCGTCAATAAATTTATACTTGCCCCCGCTGCGCCTTTGGCTAAAAACTCACCCTCGGTCGAAGTCATGCGCGGGGCAATGTCCAAATGAACCCATTTTTTGTCTTTTATAAACTGCCATAAGAAAACCGCGGCTGTAATCGTTCCGCCGTAGCGATATTTTCCGGTGTTTGAAACATCACCAAACGTTCCCTTGATCTCCTCCTCGTACTCTTCCCATAATGGCATCGGCCAAATATAGTCGCCGGTCTCTTCGGCAATCCGCCGAAATGGACTCTCTAATTTTGAATCATTGGTGAGGAGAGCGGCCGCTCGATAGCCCAACGCCACCCAAGCTGCTCCGGTCAAGGTTGCAATATCAATAACTAATCGTGGATCATAAAATTTTTGGGCATAGGTTAAAGCATCGGCCAAAATAACTCGTCCTTCGGCGTCGGTATTCATCACTTCAATTGTTTTTCCTGACATGGTTTTTAAAAGGTCGCCTGGACGATAGCTTGATCCTGATGGCATATTCTCCACCGCCGGCACAAGGCCAATAATATTTTTCTTTACTCCGAGTCGAGCCAAAACAGCAATCGTGTGAATGACCGCGGCCCCACCCGACATATCCATATGCATCTCATACATATGGTCACTCGGCTTCAAGTTCAATCCGCCTGTATCAAAAGTTACACCCTTACCAACTAAAACTACTGGCTTTTCTCGCTTTTTACCTTTTCCTCCGGAGGAGGACCGGCCTCCGGCGGGCAGATACTCCATCACAATAAATCGCGGCTTTTCGGTAGAGCCTTTAGCCACGCCCAACACTCCGCCCATGCCAAGGTCTCTCATTTTATCTTCTCCTAAAACTCTGACGGAAAAACCGGCATTACGGCCAGCCTTCGCCGCTGCTTCGGCCAGTGTAGTCGGAGTCATATCGCCTCCCGGCATATTTGAAAGCGCGCGCGCCTTATTAATTTCCTCGCCAATAATTTTTCCACGCTTTAAAGCTTCGGTAAATTTAGTCGAAACGGTCTCTCGGAACACGAATAGTTTTTCAACATGCGGAAATCCTTCCGGCGGCAGTTCTTTATACCGGTTGAAATCAAAGTTGGCCATCTCGGCCTGGATGCTAATCAGCTCCAAAATATTCTCCGGCTTCCACTTCTCATGACCAACTTCAAAATCCTCACTATCAATAGCAATAGACTTTATTCCCTCTCGCTTAGCCGCTTGAACCATCTGTCGCACAAAAAGAAAGGCTTTGCGATGACTCATGCCGTTCCGCTTCACTTGGCCAAAGACAATCGCCCGTCGTCCGGACGGCAAAAGCAACGCGTGAGTACGATTTTTAACCACTAACTTTTCAGTTAAAGCCTTCAAATATTCCTGATCGGGTTTTGAGAGTAGTCTCCAGAAACTGTGCCGCTCCAACCGCTCCCCCTCATAGAGGAAAAGAGCGACTGGCTGGTCCTTTTTAAGCTCAGAAACAAGGTCAATAATCATCGGATAGGACTGTTTTATTACGGCCTATCGTATAACAATTTCCATAATTCGTCAACCAGGTAGTAGAGGTTCGATTCTGGACTCTTACGTTCGCCTCGGGGCGTATCGAACTTTCACTACCTGGTCAATTCTGCAATAAAAAAACCGCTCAGCAAGCTGAACGGTCATATGCCAGGCGGAAAACCTTCGGTTTCGCTCCAAGCCTCTTCGAAAATCTCGGGGTTAACCAAATACAAACCTATTCCAGCCAACCCGAAGAGAATCGCTGCGGCAACCAGAGTCAAAGCGATCTTTCCCACAAAGGTAAGGACACTCTCGAAAAAGCTTTCGTTCGCGTCGTCTAGCTCATCTTCATCTTCTGCGCTCATGTATTCCTCCACTACAGTAATTTTTATCAGATTCCTAATAATAAAGCAATCTAACCACTTCAACCTGACCCGTCTAGGCCGAGATTTTATCTTAAAACTATACGACTTCAGCCTGATAGCACTGCTCGCAGTACACAATCTCCGGCCGATCAGGAGCGTATGAGGTCTCAAAAGTATTGGGGCAGGGATTAAGGTCATGGAAATGACTTCCGGTATTTTGATAAGCCTTGTTATTGGAATTTTTACCTTCACACTGGCACTTTCCTTTCCACAAACGAAAGGGATTGCGCATTGCTAATCTCTCGTAATGACGACAGTTTGAGCATAAGCGAGGAAGGGCTATATTTGCTTTACGATAAAACTCCAACTCATTCGGGATGACCTTAAACGCTGCCATACATTGATGTGTGCATGTTCCTCCATGCTCACATCCAATAACCTGGTTTAAAATATCGTCACCTATATCCTTAACATGATCTGGCAGATTCCCGGCCATTACCGTCACTTCATGTTTTTTCTCCATTGGATCACGCCATAGAAAACCAGCAGTCGCAATTTTTGCCTGATTCAGTGGGAAATATTCCTGAGCAATTGTTTCATTGTAAGCGAAAGGTGAAACTTCAACAGGAAAAAACTCTCCGTACTCATAACGCCTTCCTTGTGAATCACAATACGGCATTTCTTTCATATGCTGAATGATTCGAGGAACCAACTTCTCATACTCCTCTTTTGAATATTGTTTATTTAAAATACAGTACTCTTTACTCCTCAATCCTACACAACCAAAAAGATGCGACGAAGAATGACAGCAGTAGGTATACGACACGTCCCGACAGGTATGGGTATAGACAGTAAACTTATAATTCGATCCATTAATCCCAGAATCCACTCCCTCATAAAGCAACTCGGCATTCGCTCCGAAACCGTATCCATCGTAAGAATCCTTGAGATTTACAGCATGGACTGCATATTTCGAATCCTCAATTCCTCCATACCCGTCAAAACAGTACTTTGCATTTTTTGCGTTCGTCATTATATCGCCTGTCGTATTCACCGATCTTAGAATAGAAGCAAAGCGCCTCGGATAACGTTTAATAAAACTTTCATATTCTTTTTTAAAATCGGAGAGTATTTTATAACTTCCAAAATCATATTCACCAATTTTCTTTTTGTATTCTTCTTTCGAGTAGGCCTGATTCCATATATGGAATGATTTGTTCCGCATGTTTATACAAGCTAAACAATCATTCATATTTTTACATGATCGTAAAAATGCTGAATTCAAAGAATCTTCGCTATCATAAGAAAATGAAACTTTGTTTATTTTTGCGCAAAAAGAATCTTCATAGCAACTCTCTGCGTGATCTGCCGTATAAAGATCCATTGAATCTCGCCCATTCATACATCCGCTCGAATAGGAGAGGTTCTCGTTGGTAAAAGAAGCGTACACAAGATAGCAATTCTTGCAGTCCGCATTGTGATTCCCATAGTCGCTTTGTACCACATTAGTGTTTGCCAAATTTGGCAAGGGAGCGGCATGAAGCAACTCCTGAAATTGTTCAAAAAATGGACGCGAGAAATCATAATCTCGACTAGATGCCAACTGATCCCAGTTATCGCTCCACCAGTAATCTCTGTTGTACACAACTATTTTGCTTTCCGGAGAAAACATAGTTAGAAAATCTTTCCCCGTGGCGGCACACTTCCCTTTATAGAGGGTTCGCTCATTCCGCCAGGTTAATCGCCTTTGCAATCGACAGTCGGGACAAAACGTCGGTGGCGGAACTTCAATCTTTTTGTAGAACTCAAAATCTTGAGCCTCAATGACAAAAGCGTTCTTACAGTTCTGACAAACTTTAGTTTCGCTATTCATTGGTTTTGAGGCGAAATCCTGAGCGAAGTCGAAGGGTAAATCGTGAACTTAATTTTACAGTTTTGACAGGATTTAGACTCTTGATTCATATGCACCCATTATACTACCTCTGCCTGATAGCACGCCTCGCAATAAACAATTTCCGGTCGATCGGGAGCGTAGGTTGTCTGAAACGTATTAGGGCAGTGGGCCTCTCCGTGGCTATGTGTGCCAGTATTTTCATAAATCCCCTCCTCCGAACTCTTCCCCGCGCACTGACACTGACGTTTATGGAGTTGAAAACCCTCTCGCTGACCAACTCGTTGGGCGTGACGACAGTTGGGACAAAGCCGGGGCAGTGGCAAATTGAATTCCCGATAGAGCGTGAGCTCTTCGGGGAGAACTCGGAAGCCTTCCGTACATCGGTCAGCACACTGGCCTTGGTGAATGCAACCAATTATTTCTTTCGTAATTTCATCTCTCGTTTCCCTTATATGATCGGGCATATCTTCAAAAGACAGGGTAACGGCCGGCTTTTTACGAAGGTTCTCTTTCCACACAAATCCTTTTTCTTCTGCTTCTTCTCGTGAAAGCGGGGAGTATTCGTAGGCGAGTGTTTCGTTGTAACCAAACGGAGAAATACCGGGTGGGAAAAACTCGCCATAGTGAAACACTCTTCCTTGTTTGTCCTTATGAGGCATCTCCTCCATGTGTTTTTTTATTTTCTGAATCATCCTCCCATACTCTTCTTCAGTATACTGTTTATTCAAAATACAAAAATCTTTTTTCTTACCAATAGAAATGCATCCGAAAAGATGCGTGGCGGTTTTACTATAACAATCCCAAACATACTCCATATCTTGTCCGTAGGCTCCAACGGAAAAACGATTTCGACTTCCCATGGTAGAAATTGCTTCGTAACATAATTCAGCCTTAATACCTGAAAGAGTGAGGTCGTAACAATCTTTGGCACCATCAACAGCCATTATTAAAAACTTTGAGTTTTCTATATCGTATCCATCAAAACAGAAGGCTGAGTTTTTGGAATTCTCAACATTATTTCCGGTTACATTCTGGCACTTGTTCAAAACAGCGTATCGGCGGGGATATCGGAGGTTATGCTCTTTAAACTTTTTTTCAAAATCAATAGAATTCCTGTAGCTTCCCAAATCGTATTTTTCAAGAATTCTACGATATTCTTCTTCGCTATACTCCATGTTGAAAATCTGGTACTTGGCATTTCTCAGATTTACTGAAGCTAAGCAGTTTTGACTATTGCGGACATCATACAAGAACTGGGAATTAAGACATTCCTGCACATACTGCCCAAAACCAACCTTATTCGAGGCATGCGTATCAATGACTTCAAGACACTTTTCAGAATGGTAGCTGTATGCAGAATCAAATATATCTCTTGAATCGTCGGTTCTATAACTATAATAGATATTCTCCGAACGAACCGTGCTAATAGATAGATACACATTTTTTGAGTCCAACACATGATTGGCATAATTGGAATTAATCGAGTTGACAGTAGCAAGGGCAAGCTGAGGTACCGTATCCCAAAGCTCCTTGAACTGTAAGAAAAATGGCTTGGAAAAATCATACTCTCGACCATAATCTAAAGGATCCCAATTGTCGGATCGCCAACAGTCTGGACAGTACACCGGAGATGGCACCTCAGCCGGATAGCGAGAAATAATGTCTTTCTTACAAAGATCACACATTCGATGGTGAAGTGACCGTTCGTTGCGAAAAGCTAAACGACGTTGGCGACGACACTCCGGACACCAGGTTGGTGATGATACATCAATCTTCTTATAAAACTCAAAATCTTGAGCCTCAATTACAAAAGCGTTCTTACAGTTCTGACACTGACGAGTTTCTGGATTCATACGACTTCCGCCTGATAACACTGTTCACAGTACACCACTTCTTTGCCATTGGGATTATAGGTAGTCTCAAATTCATTGGGACACTTACTCGAAATATGATGCGAATGAGTCGCTTGATTACACATACAATGGCGGTGATATAGGAATGGTAAATTGACCACCCGAAAACGTCGAAGGTGACGACACTCGGGACATTCACGAGGCAGGGGTAAGACATATCGTTTTAGGAAATCTAATTCTTTTTGAATAATTCGGAATGGTCGACTGCAGGTTAAACAACCAATAATTTCATCTACAAGATTATCGCTCGCTTCGTTAATGTGGTCGGGAAGATCTTTTGCCTGGATTGTGGGTTCCCGTTTTGGTTTTTCAACCTCACGCCAAGCAAAGCCCTTCTCCTCGGCTGACTCTGGAGTTAAAGGAAAATAATTATTAGCAATGGTTTCGTTATAGGCGAACGGAGAAATCTCTATGGGGAAAAATTCACCGTATCTATATTCTCTCCCTTTTTTATCGACATACGGCATCTCGTTCATATGGGCAATGATTTTAGGCATCATTTCCTTGAATTCTGTTTCTGAGTATTGCTTATTGAGGATACAGTGTGACTTACTCCGTAAACCAATACAGCCAAAAAGGTTATTGGTATTATGACAGTTGATCGCATACTGAACATTATTTCCCGTCCACAGAACCACTCCGAAGAGAAGGCGGGAAGCTTGAACACCACTATCAACAAGCTCATACATTAGCTCGGCATGTTCGCCAACACCGTATCCGTCGTAGGTATCGGTCATATTCCAACCACCATTCATCACAAACTTACAGTCTTTATTATTATTCCAAAGATCGAAAGCGTGGAAACAGTTAGCAGTATGCTCTAGGTTATTACCAGTAACATTTTGAGTATTCACAAGATTTGCGAACCGCCGGATAGCTTTCCCTTTTGCTTCAGAAATAAATCTTTTCTTTATAGCTTCTAGATCATTGTAACTCCCGAGATTAAATTCTTTTATTTTTTTAAAATATTCTTCCTTGGAATACGGTTGATTGAAAATGTGATATTGCTTATTGCGAAGTCCCGAAGAGGCAAAGCAGTTTGAGCAGCCACGACAATCATAAAGGAAATAACTGTCGGTACAGGAATCCGAATTCTCTGAGAAAAAAGTTGTATACAGCTTAGACGAAGCAATATCTTCATAGCATATTTCTGAATCTCCGATCGCAAATACATCAAAACAATCTTTAGAACCGTTGCATCGTGAGGAATACGCCACGTTCTCGCTTCGCCAACAGGCTGAAGAGAGGTATACATCTTTTGTTTGGCCCACGTGATTGGAGTAGGTTGTATTTACTGCCTCTCCATAAAACAAGGCGGGCATAGGAACTGTTTTGATTAATTCCTGAAACTGGAGGAAGAAGGGCTTTGAGAAATCGTAGTCCCGACCATACTCTATTGCGTCCCAATTATCAGACCACCAAAAATCACGATCATAGACATGCACTCCGGAATCCGCCGCGAAACAGGAAAGGATATCTTTTCCTGTTTTTTCACACTTTCGCCGGTGCAAGGAACGTTCATTGCGGTAAGCGAACCGCCGCTGCATACGACAGTTGGAGCAAAAGGTCGGTGGTGGAACATCGATCTTTTTATAAAAATCAAAATCCTCCGGTTCGATAGTGAACTGGCTCTTACAGTTCTGACAAACTTTAGTTTCGCTATTCATTGGTTTTGAGGCGAAATCCTGCGTAGCCTTGCTGTGCCCATCGTAGCCTTGGCGAAGTTGGGGCGAAGCATGGGCTCCGGTTCGACCCTTCGACTTCGCTCAGGGTAAATCGTGAACTTGTTTTTACAGTTTTGACAGACTTGCACTGAGTCCGTCGAAGTGGATTTGGTTTCTGAAGCCATCGTGGACTCTGGTTACACCTGTATTAGTTTCCATCGACCAGAACGGAGACGGTTTTCTAGCTGGCCGGCTTTGAGCGGATGAATAGTAATAAGCAAAATATCGCCATCCTCTTCACGGTAGGTAACTGCCAAGTCACGCAGTTTACCGAAATACCGCATGCGACTTAGGGCAATGTGGAGGCCAGTTGCCGTATCATAAAATTTCCGTTCGGCCCGAGAAAAAACTATGCGCGGCATATTCTCTGGAATGCCACGCATAGTGATACGTACTCGTAGATGGTCGCTGTAGCGAATGGTCATACTCACTTCGCAGATGCCGGAACGTGTCGTGTTGAAGCTTTGATTAATGGTTTCAAAATCTTTGAAGCATTCGAAATTTCGATGCCGATAACCTTTCCGTCTCGATCGAGTTCGACCAAAACATTTGGGGCAATCTCCATAAACTCCTCTTCGCGGCCCTTCTTAACGTAGACGCCAAGTACGTCGGCTCCACGATCATAATGAAATTGTGCTTTTCGATTTTTTTTCATGTGAAGTCCATGATACCATGAAAAAATTCGCGAGGCAATATAGCGTATAGCTTATCTAAGTCACTTCTTTCATATAGCCTCACCGAGGCCCACTTTACCAAGACACCCCGCCTAGACTCGGCGAGGCTGGCAACGAGGCGAGCGGGACTGCTGATTCTGATTCATATAACTTCACTAGTGTAGCCCCGCCAGGACGGGACAGCTAGTTTACATCCTTCGACAGATTCGACAAGGACTTCGAGTGAGCCTCAGCCGAACTCCTCACTGCAAGCCCATTCGACTAGCGCTCAGGGTGGTGAACAAAGTCGAACCACAAGCTCAGGACTACGCAACTTCCTTAATGTAGCACGCTTTGCAGAGAATATAAGGGGCTTCGTCCTTATCGAAATTGGTCCGGAAAGCGGTACCGCACTTGTCGCAAATTCGGTCGTGGAGGGTGAGCGATTTTACCCAGGCTTTCATTTTTTCCTCGATCCGACAGAAAGGACACGTCCGCGGCAAAGGTACATTCATCGCCCGCCGCTGAACGAGTTCTGATTCTAAAATTCTGAATCCCCGACCGCACTTCTCGCAGGCAATCACTTCTTTCGTAATCGTATCTGGCGCGTCCTTAATATGATCGGGCAAATCGGCAGCTTTCATGGTGTGCGCATACTCTTGCGCCTCCCTATCTCGCCAAGTATATCCTTTCGCCAACGCCTCCTCTTTTGTTAAGGGGAAGAAAAGATTAGCCATGGTGAGATTATATGGAAAGGTAGAAAGTTCTGGTGAAAAATACTCTCCGTATCCAAGCTTATTCTTTCGCCTATCAACATACGGCATTTCATCCATATGCTTCTTTATTTTTGGCACTAAAGATTCGTACTCCTCTTTCGTATAGCGTTTGTTTAAAATGACATACTCCCCCTTGGTTATAGCAATGGAGCCGAAAACATTTCTCGATCCTCCTATAACCCCTGTAACATACTCGGCGTTTTCCAAATTCAAGCCGCTATCAAAGCTGAATCTCACCTTCGAAGCATTCACGCCGGTATTCATACATTCATAAGACTGATTTATATTATTTCCCCAACTCGAAATATCATAACAATCGCTGGCCGGACCAGTCCCAATTAAAAGCATATACTTACAATCTTCGGCTCCGACAACTTCATAACATTCTTTGCAGTTCTTACAGTCAAAAAATGTGCTACCAGTTGAATTAACATTCCGCATACTCACATCTGGATCGGGCGGTAAAGTTTTCCAATGATCCTCGGCCGATTTCTGAACCTGCTGATATGTTTTCCAAGATCCCAAGTCGTACTGACCCACTAACTTTTGATACTCTTCTTTCGAATATTGCTGATTAAAAGCAACGTACTTTTTATTTCTCAGATTACGTGAAGCAAAACAGTTTTGACAGTTATGGGAGTAGCTCAAAAAAGCTGAGTCGATGGATTCCGTTACCTGATGCCGTAATCCGATACAGTTGTTATCTCGATAACAGTTTGAACAGTCGTACATCTTCTCGCACGAGTAGACCAGAGAAGAATCAAGCGTGTTTTTATCAAAGAGAAGGTAGAACCCGTACAAACAGTCCTCGCACATATGGGCCTGAAATATGAGATAACAGTTTTTCAAGCTATCTACGTGATTGGTATACGGAGAGGTTGCGCGAGTATCGAGAGTAATAGAAATACCCAGCAAAGGGACCTTATGCCATAATTCATTGAACTGCTCGAAAAAAGGTCGGGAGAAGTCACAGTCCCGACCATAATCAAACGGACTCCACTTGTCCGACCACCAGCACTCAGGACAGTACACCGTGTACGGCGCCTCCGGTGGATACATAGAAACCATATCTTTCTTGCACAGATCGCAGGGGCGTTTAAAAAGATTCGTTAAGTTATAAAAAGAAAGGCGTCGCTGCAAACGACACTGCGGACACCAGGTCGGTGGCGGCACAGATATTTTCGTGTAAAAAGCCAGATCGTCATCTGTAATCTCAAATTCCATTTTGCAATTTTGACACTGTTTTTTCATCATATTAATTCTGTTTATCCCGACGTTACGATAGAGGAAGCTCCGATGCTTTGATCGGAGTGCCGACCAAGAGCGTCGGCATCAGGGATCCTCGATTTTATCCGTAAGGGAATAAAATCGGGACAATTCTGGCACTCTTTAGTTTCTTGAAGCATATTCGTTTATTCGCGCGAATTAGAGAATGGAGATAATATGTTTAACTTCAGAACGTGGTGATGAGGCAAGTCTGTAGAATACTTGTAAACTTTTTTGTTCTTTTTCCAAAATATTACAAACTGTGAGGATGCCTAAATGTTTTGAGGTGGACTTAAAAGAAAGTCCAATTTCATTGGCAATTTCCCCCACTGTCTTCTGTCTATTGTGTTTTAAATACTTTAAAATTGCCAATCGTCGCTGATTAGCCAGAGCTTTCAAAACTTTTTCTAACTCCTTCATAACATGTATGGTATCACTATTCGTTTATTCGTGCGAATTAGAGAACGATGAGATAATGGTTAAGATCAGACAGTTTCTACTTGACCCTGCTTCGCTTCCGCCTTCGCCAAGGCTATGGTGGACAAGAAAGCTACGGAAGGGTACAACAGCATCCACTCTCCTTCGACGAAGCTCAGGATGAAAGTTGCTCCATGTTATACGGTTTCGGCTTGATAGCCTCGTCGAAGCAGGACAACCAATTTATGCAATTTCTTTACTGTAACAACTTTCGCAAGCGACTTTTTTATACCCCCATTCCGGCGGATAGTAGGCTTGAATTTCTTTCTTGCAGCATACACAATGATACGATGTTGGCTCAATAACAAGAAGTGGCTTGAACCGATTCAGAGATCGTGCGTCAAAGTGTAAGCGCGGCAGTGGGATAGAATACTGCCGATAAAAATTTAATTCCTGAGGAGCAATATTAAAACGATAGCCTGTTTGAGGACAAATTAAAGCCTGCGTAGTAATTCCGTCTTCCACTTCCGATATATCATCCGGTAGCTCAGCGGTACTCAGGCCTTCCAACTTAGATTCATCCACCTCGTCCCAAAAACCACCTCGAGCAAGAACTTTTTCTTTGGTTTCCGGAAAATAAATCTGAGCATTTGAAGTATTATACCCGCTTAGGGCCATGTCGTAGGGGAAAAACTTACCGTAAGAACCATCGTCTTTCATACTTTGAATGATTTGGTCTCGAAGTTTTTCATACTCCTCTTTCGGATATTGCTTGTTTAAAATAGTGTACCGTTTTTTTCTTATTCCGACACAACCAAAACAGTATTCACAATCCCAGCAAAGATCGAGATACTCGGAATACCGGCAATGCAAACACCACATGGAATACTTCATACCGTAGCCGCCGACCATATCTGCCGAGTTCCCAGTAGATTCAATTTGCCAAGAACCCGTTACGTCTATTAAGTCCTTAGATTTCAACCCCCTCATGACGTTATAGCAATTTTCTGAATCTTCCCAGTGAAAAGCATCGACACAACGATTGCAATTCGTGAGATAGTTACCAACCGAATCAGCAACTTTGACATTGAAGTTCTCTCGATGCACCGCCTCCTCTCGAATATGCTGTTCCCATTCACTTTTCAGTTCTTGAACTACTTGCCAGGAACCGAAACGATAGGCTCCTAGTTTCTGGAAATATTCCTCTTTTGTGTACTGTTGGTTCAAAATGCAATACTGTTTACCTCGAAGATTCCAACACATAAAACAGTTCTGAACATTGCGACAATCAAATAAGAATTTACTATCGATGGCGTTTCGACAATTGAAAGCATAGTGCACATTGAAACAGTTGAAGCAGTAGGTACAGTCGTACGAGCGTTCACTATCGTAACAGTAGGTAAGATCCAGAGAATCTTTAATCCTGACCACCCGGTAGCCATAACTTACTTCTTCGCAATTAGCCAAAGCTCGGGAAAGATAACAATTCTTAGACTCCCACACATCGTCACACCAGTCACAATTAATACTATTTTCTCCAGTTTGATGTGGGCGAGGAATTTTTTCCTGAAGCTCTTTGAGTTGATCCAGAAAAGGACGTTTTGGATCATATCCCATAGAAACGGGCTCCCAGGCGTCAGAAAACCACTCCTTGGCCGTGTAGACTGGATATCTGGTTTTTACTGGTAGAACAGTAATCAGATTTTGACCACTTAGAGCAGAAACACCTTTCCTAAACTTACCAAAATTCCAAAAAGCGAATTGTTGCTGAGATCGACAGAAAAAACATTGGCCTGGTAGTATAACCCCAACTTTTTCGTACATACCAAGCTCGTTGTCAGAAATAAGAAAATCTTTCTGGCAATCTACGCACTGTTTCGCCTGTCCTGAGCTTGTGGTTCGACTTTGTTCACCACCCTGAGCGCTAGTCGAATGGGCTTGCAGTGAGGAGTTCGGCTGAGGCTCACTCGAAGTCCTTGTCGAATCTGTCGAATGGATTTCTGAAGGCATATTATAGATTACCTCTTTACTATAGCCCCGCCGAGGCGGGACGGCTAGTTTATATTGTTTCTTGTTGGTAGCAAGTCTCGCAGTAGATTAGTTCTGGACGGCCCGGCTTGTAGCTGGTTTCAAATTCGTTGGGACACTGACCCTCGCCGTGGAAGTGTGGCACGGCGTTGTCGTATGCTATGTGTGATCCGTCATTCATTCCCTGCTTGCCTTTACACATACACTTCGCCAGCCACAGTTTTGGCGGATTTACAAACTTAAACCGTTCCATGTAGCGACAACTTGGACAGAGCCGGGGCAAAGGAATATTGATCCGCTTCAAGAAATCCAACTCGGCCTGAATCACGCGGTAAGCCTTCTTGCACGAGTCACACTGAATCAGTTCCTTGAGAATTCCTTCGTCCACATTCTTTATATCGTCCGGCAGCTCGGCCGCAGTTTTCGTCGTCTGGTACTCCTTTGCTTCAACATCACGCCAGGCGAATCCTTTGGCCAAGGCCTCCTTTTTCGTCAACGGGAAAAAGTCTTGAGCAATAGTGTCGTTATAAGCAAAGGGAGAAAACTCCGTGGGGAAAAACTCACCGTATTTGAAGACCCTCCCCTGTTTATCCGTAAACGGCATCTCGCTCATCTGGGCGATAATTTTTTCTCGTAAGGCAAAGTATTCTTCTTTCGTATACTGTTTATTCAAAATACAGTACTGCTTTTTCTTTAAACTGACGCAGCCAAAAAGATCGGAAGAAGAACGCGTGAACACAGTATATTCCAAATTTTGACTCGAAGGCCACGATTCATAACAAAATTTGAGTCGACTTGTTTCATATCCACAGGTCTGTGATTCATACATTTCCGAAGCTCCCATTCCCCAATCAGAATAGTCGTAAGAATCGCTAATGGCTGGCTCCAAAAACTGACAGTAAGCCAAATTCTGCCCCTCATGAATGGAGTAACAGTACTTCAAGTTTTTAGAACGCTCGATATGTTCTCCTGTCGAATTTTGGACTTGGATGGCAAGTGTGAACCGCATTGGATTCTTTTTCCAAAGTTCATGTGCTTTTTTCTTCATCTCAACCACTGTTTGATAGGATCCAAGATTCAAACCGTCCATAAAATTCTTATACTCCTCTTTGGAGTATGGTTGATTGAAAATATGGTACGACTTGTTCCGCAAATTGACACAACCAAAACAGTTGGTACAGCCCACCATATTTCGTGAAAACCAAATATCAGTGCATTCTTCTATATTTACAGAGTAAAAAACCTGATACGCCTCATCGGCCATATATGAGTCGTAACTCAACTCCGTATGACGAGTTTCATAAAGATCAAAGGCATCTTTAGCGTTCCACCCACGATTTACATAAGCAGAATTCTCCATACTGTCTCCGCCGAAACATAAATAACAATTTTTGAGGTTGCCGGCTTGTTCGCAGTATTCCGAGTTGACCATATTCATTACGCTTTTAGCTGGCCAAGGCACGGAATAAAGTAACTCCTTAAACTGATCGAAAAATGGGCGAGAAAAATCGTAGTCTTTGCCATAACTCATTGGATCCCAGTTATCCGACCACCAGTCCTCCAAGTGGTAGATAGTGGCCTTCACTGTCTCGGGAAAACCGGAGAAAATATCATTATTCTTCAAGCTGTCTTTGCGCTTAAAAAGAAATCGCTCATTCCGCCAGATCATTCGCCGGATCATGCGACACTCCGGACACCAGGTCGGCGCTGGCACGCTAATTTTGGTGTAAAAATCAATGTCCGCCTGGTCGATCGAGAAGTTCTGTTTGCAGTTCTGACACGGTCTTGCTTGCCCTGAGCTTGTCGAATGGGTCTCTGGAGTCATGAAATGTATTCTACCGCATTATTCCCTTACCAGGTAGTGAAAGTTTGATACGTTCGCAGAACGAACGAGGCTCCATTAATCAAATTTCTCCTACCTGGCGAACCAACACCATTTTGATACATAGTTTCATATAGAGTAAAAAGTATGTAGCGGGGAGGTCATGATGAAAGAACGAAAGATCACTTGGCCTTGGGAAACGAAACTGGCAGATGCCGATGCGTGGTGGGAAAAGAAGTTCCCACGGATTTGCGTGTTCGTTTCCATGACTATTATCGTAGCCATGGGCTTGAGGGGCAATATTCGTGAATGGTGGTATAGCCATACGAATGTCCTTTCTCGCGCTGGCTCTTAGACACAGAAATCCCTGTGTCTTTTTTATTTATACAATTGGTTCGGGTGGCGGGGCGATATCGGCTGGCTTCCTACCTTCAATTATGGCTTTCTCTTGGGCACTGCGGATAATCGTCGACTCCTCTTCCATAATCAACTTCTTGGCATCATCAATGGGAATGGAGTACTTCTCCCGCGAACGCTTCATAATTTCTTCTTTAAACGAACGGTGCGGCGGCGGCATAATTTTCAGAGTCTCGGCCGAAAAGGGATCGTAGGTTTCGCCGTCAATCGTCATCTTGATATAAAACTCCTGCATACCGAGATTAATCATATCCTTGGTATCAAAAATTGGCGCCATCTCCGGCTTCAGTTTTACGGCGTCATCGCCACCAACGCGGAAGATAATGATGCTCCCGACGTTTCCCAAAACAGCGGCTTGGACACGCGGAATAAGCTGGCTCATATACTGGTGGGCAACCGTGAGGCACAAACCGTATTTTCGAGCTTCAGATAAAATATTTTCAAAGGTTTCCGTAACCAGATTATGGAACTCATCGACGTAGATATAAAAATCGTTCCGATCTTTTTCCGGTAAACCAGCTCGCGCCATTCCCGCCTGTTTGATCTTGGTAATAAACATCGCCCCAAAGAAGCTGGAGTTTTCTTCACCGAGTTTTCCTTTGGCCACGTTAATCAAAATAATTTTCTTTTGCTGCATCAACTGCTCCAGATTAACCTTGTTTCCCTTCTGGCCAAAAATATTGCGGAGCATCGGATTCGAAAGGAACTGGCCGAGTTTATTGACGAGCGGAATAATTGCATCGGTATCAAACTTCTCCGACCAGTCAGCAAACTCAATGGCCCAGAAGCGCTTGACCATGTCGTCATCGATATACTCCACCACTTTTTGCCGGTAGTTGCGATCAGTGAGCATCGAGATCATGCCGCGCATTGTGGCATGCGGGTAATCGAGAAGCGCCAGGCAGGTGAACCGGAAAACGTGTTCAAGCCGCGGCGTCCAGTTGGCGCCAAACTGTTTCTGCATAACTTCAATCAAGCCCTGGGTAAGTTGGTGCTTGAAATCCGGATCAACGTTGGCCAATGGATTAAAGGAAACCGGATGATTAAAGTCAGAAGGATCGATCACGACAACATCTTCGATACGATTCTCCGGAATGAAGTGCAACATCTCTTCCACAACATCGCCGTGCGGATCCATGAGGCAAAGGCCATATCCGTAGGCAATATCCTGACGAAGCATCAGCTCAAGTAGCTTTGATTTACCCACGCCACTTTTTCCGATGATGTATAAGTGGCGCCGGCGATCAACCCGCTTAAAACCAAAAATAAATCGCTTCTCTTCGAGCGCCGCCACATAGTTTGTCCGCCCAATAAAAACCGCCTCTTCCGGTTTTAGCCGGCCATAGATTGGTAGCTCTGGCGGCGGCGGGGCATATTTGATTATCTGGATTTTTCCACCTCGTGGCATGACAATAATTTAAAGTTTAAAAGTAAAAATGGAAAATGACAGATTAAAATTCAAAATTACTTTCGTCCTTTCATGGTAAGAATACTCGATGCCAAAACATTAGCAATCTCGGTCAATTCTTTTAACAACGGACCAATCTTCTCATCCTTGTCCCTGCCTGAATCATGTAGTAAATTTAACCAAACCTTTGATTCATTGGCGGATTTTAAGGAATAAGTAAAAAAGTTAATGAAGTCTTTTTTAGAACTTGTCGCGCTGGCTTCGACATAGTTAGCAAGAATACTTGTTCCACTTCTCAAGATCTGTCTACCCATAACCTCAGAAACAGAGTCTTTTGGCAAACTATCGATACATTGAATTAGCTCAAGAACCCAAGAATAAAGTCTTTTCCTAAAATCATTTTTAAATTTTTCATTGTCATTTTCCATTTGGATTTTTGAACTTTTAATTTACAATGCTTTAATCTCTTTCAAAAACTTCTCAAAGGAATCTAAAGCGCGCTCAATCTCGTCTGGCGAAGCTTTGAAATCCGGCGAGTGAACCAAGTTATTGCGCAAACGATGCGCTCGCCACACCCCCTCGAGATTACCTACTTCCTCCGGTGAAAGCTGTCCTAAACGATCGGCCATATGCTCCCCTTCCAAACCGAGACTCTTCAATACATCATCAACAATTTTATCTGCTTCGATCACGGACAGTGTCAGACCCTCTGGCGTGCCCGTCGCGAAGCGCTTGGCCACTTTATCCCAACGCTCCTGAATAATTTTATCGGCTAGACTCACAATTCGTTTTTCAGATTCATGATCAGGATGAAGTTTTGGACGATAGCGCCATGCTTTACGCACAGCATAAATAACTATTCCGAGAAGGAGGATATCGTAGATAATGAAAAATCCCCTCAAAAAATAGAAGTATCTGATCCAAAAATCCGGTTGAGAGAAAAAATCCATGGTTATTGAAATTTCTCGAGATCGTCCTCGGCGCCGAAGATAGCCAAACCCGACGGTGGCCCAGCTTTTCTGTTTTCAGCTCGCTTCATGTGCGGCGCGGTTAAGACCCCCAGAGTCGGTGGATGAAAGAGCGTGGCCAGACACTGGGTGGTCATCAAGAATTTTTTAGTTTTGAAACCAAAATCGAAGAAGTAGGAATCGATCAGTTTCCCTATGAAAGTTTCAGGGCCCATTTCGCGATTGCGGTATTCATGCAGAAGACGCTGTTTCTTATACTCGTTACGCCATTGGGGGAAGATATACGGTGGATTCCAAAAAAGAGTACGCGTACCTTTTTTCAAGTTTTGTTTAAAATAGTTCAGATCGGCGGCGGCATACTGGTTGAAGGCTCCGGCCAAACCACGTCGGGGAAAACTGTCGTAGTAAATCGATTTAGGCGAAAGATAGACGAAGCGGATAATTGTCTCGAAGGCTTTCTTCGAAAGATTGCGCTCAACCGCTTCAAGAATATCGGTCTCTCCCGGCGTACGCATGATATATGTCCTTGTTTGCTCTTCTTTCCCATGGACTTTGGATTCAAATCGAGGCAGTGGCCCGCCAGGAAACTCCATCATGGTGGATATCTTTTCCTTCTTCTTGTGCTCGGTTTTACTTTCCTTAATCTTAGCGATGACTTTTTCGAACTCTTCGTGCCATTCGTCCTCGGCCGGAGAAATGAGAATTTGAATACCCACCAACTCTTCTTTCTTCACCTTGCTTAATACCTCAAGGAAAACAGAAATGGGGTCGAACTGTTTATCCTCGTCCGGCGACTCAAAATCTTTATAGGTCTTGATCGGATAAGCGGCAGGTTTTGCGGTGTACATCTCCGTTGACCACATATCGTATCCCTGACGATAGGCTTCCTGCATCGTTACCGGAAAGCGAGAAATATAGTCATCAACTTCAACCAGTTCGATATCGGGATAGTACGAGAAAAAGGCGGCTTCGACGAGCGGACGGTACTTGTGATAGATACGGACATAAAAATGTATCTCGCCGCCAAAACTCACCATCTCCAAAGAAAACCACCGGGTTATTTCACCGTCTTTATACCACTCTTCAAAGTTCCCGGCGACATTTCGAAGGGCATGAAAGGCCATCAAAACCTGCTCCATGGCCTGTGGACTCTTACTCACTTCGCGCGGAATAAGAAGTTCAAGAAGTAACCATTCAACTTCATGTTCAAAATGCTTCTGTCGCCACGCCAGCCAGGACGACTCAACGAGCGGCACCAAAATCAAAAAAAGCCAAAACCACCAGATCGATAGGATGAACTGCGGAATAGTGTAGGCCAAATCAGACATCTCTTTAAGTGTAGCGTAGAACTCAGCTCAAAAATAGCTCTATCGCATTCACACAAACTATCAGATTCGAGCGAGGCGAGGAAAAACGAGGAAGGAATACTCTAGTTATTTCGAGGAGTTTTGACGAAGCCGTAGCCGAATCTGGAAGTTTGTCACTCTAGGCTTCGCGAACCTGGTACAGGCCGTCGACACGACGGAGAAAATTCCGCTTGTTCTGAAGATTGGCAATCACAGTGTTCGGCTTGAAAAATCGCTCTTTCTGAACGGCAAGCACAATATCCTCGCTCGAAAGCGGTCCCTCTCGCTTCAAGATCCGGGCAATCACGTCGCGCGCTGTACCGGCCTCAAAACCATGCTCATGAAGCGCGTACATACCCCGTCCGACAAGAATGAATCGCTCGTCTTTAATGAGCTCATTGTGGACGGTCGGAACAAGGGCCAACTTTTTCCCTAAACCGGCATCGTTGATCGAAAGGGAGATATCGCGGAAGTGCATCGGCTCTCGCTTCTTCTTTAAGACAAGATAGATGCGGTCACGAATTGTCTGCGGGCGAATCTCAGGCCATTCGGCCAAGCCGAAGTCGCCAAATGTATTTACGTGAAACGCCTTGGAAACAGAAACACACCTGTCGGCAAGCGCTCTGTCCAGTTTTTCCGAACGAACAAAGTTCTCAAGCATTGACCGCCCAGACATATCAGCCTTGCCTTGTTTACCATTCATGTATTTCACCAATTTTGCGATGACTCCTTCCGCCCTCTTTGAAGTCTTGTCGTCGCTATAGAAGAAAGCGTGTGTTTCCTCCGTTTCTGGCGAGAAATGGAAACGTCCCGAAACACGAGCCAGAAATATTAACTGGGATGTAGTTAATCCTCCGCCCAAAGATTCGCAGGCCGCAACACAATCATCTTTCTTGGCTACGCCAGACATACCCTTGAGACATTTCTCAATCTGATCGACAAGTGAATTTAAAGCTTTATCCTTCGCGAAAACTGCACGCAAAGCACTAATGCCCCCTACCTCAATCTGGCGCACCCGTTCCCGAGTAATACCGAAGGTCATTCCGATAGTAGCGAGCGTCTGGGGCTCTTTACCATCGAGACCAAAACGACCGACAATAACCGCCCGTTGACGATCGGTCGCGTGGTTGAGTAATGCATTGACAGCTGAGGCGTTTCCAGTCATTTTTTGATTATAAACTATATTGCTTTTCCCGTCAATAAATGGTTCAAATAGGCCGCCTGCCCCTCTAGCGATGACTCCACCGATGCCAAACGAGGAGTAGCGGGCTGGCCACAAAAACGGAAGAGTAGATACCAATAATCGTGCCGATAAGGAGGGTGGCAATGAAGTAGTGGAGGGTGGCCGGGCCGAGGAAGAGAAGAGTGATGAGGACGAAAATGAGGGTAAGCGAGGTATAGACCGATCGAACCATCGTTTGATTCACGCTGTCATTAATGATCTCCGCGAAATCGCTTTTCCCTCGATTTAAAATGAGGTTTTCTCGGATCCGATCAAACACAACGATCGTGTCGTGGACTGAAAAACCGGCAATGACGAGGAGTGCCACAATGAAGTTGGAATCAATTTCGACACCTTGAGAATAACCAAGAAAAGCCAGAAGGCCAGCCGGCACAATGACGTCATGGAACAAGGTGACGAGTGTTACGACTCCGTACTTCCAGGAACTAATCGGCCGGGACACCTTCCGGAAGGCGAAAGCGATGTAGAGAGAGATTCCAAGAAGCACAAAGACAACAGCCAACATAGCGTTTTTCTTCAGTTCAGCGCCAACCGACGGACCGATGGACTGAAAACTCAATTCGACAAATCCGGGAAGAGCACTTTTTAAAAGCGTCAGTCCTTTGTCGTGCGTAGGCTGATCGATAACCGGAAGACGGGCCAGGATACTTTGATCGGAACCGATGTAGGTTAAGTGGACATCCGAGATGCTCAGATCTTCCTTGAGAACGGATTCGATCTTAACGAGATCGCTTGAATCCTGAACCTTAAACTGCCAGAGGGATCCGCCGGTGAAATCAATCCCCTGTCGGAAACCAAAGACGCCAACAGAAATAATTGAAATGAGGATAACCGCGCTGGAGAGTCCCAAGAATATCCAGCGGTTTTTGATAACGTGTAAGTTTCGGGTGGCCATGTTATTTCGCTTTATGGAAAATTTTAAGGAAAGCCCAGGTGACAAGAAGGGCGCTGAACATGCTCATCATCACGCCTAAGAAAAGAGTCAACGCAAAACCGCGAATAAAGCCGGTTGTGAAAACGTAGAGGATGAGGGCGGTGATCGAGGTGCTGATGTTGGAGTCACGGATCGAAGACCAGGCGCGACGGAACCCTTCATCAATTGACGCCTGCCGAGAAAGTCCTTTCGCCGACTCCTCTTTCATGCGCTCAAAGATAAGAATGTTCGCGTCAACGGCCATCCCAATCGTCAGAATAAATCCGGCGAGGCCAGCCAAGGTGAGCGTAACCGGCACGAGTTTAAAGATCGCGAGGGTGATCGGAATATAAACGAGAAGGGCGAGAGCCGCGACCAGTCCGGCCGTGCCGTAAAAAATAATCATAAACGCCATGACAATGAGTGTTCCGGCGGCGCCAGCGACAATTGCCTTCCGCAAAAGATCCGCCCCAAGGGTGGCGCTAATAGTGTCCTGATTCACAAGCGTAATCGGCGCCGGCAAGGCACCGGCATTGAAACGACCAACGATTTCTTTGGCGCGGGCAAGCGTGAACTGGCCCGTAATTCGAGCCTGTCCCCCGCTAATCTCCGCCTGAACACGCGGACAACTGTCCTGGGCGCTATCAGGAATGATCGGTTGGTTATCCATAAAGATACAGATCGGCTTCCCGATATTTTTCTTGGTCAGCTGTTGGAAAAGTTGGGCGCCTTCGTTATTTAAACTAAAGCTGATCTCCGGGAAATGCGTTGTGGAATCAAAATTTAACTGGGCTTTGGTGATGTAACGGCCCGTGACGTTCGTCGGAAGAAAAATTGTACTGGAACCGGACTCGGCCACCTCACGAAAATCCAAACTCGGTGTTTCGCCAATCAGTTTGATCGCCTGACCGACATCGCTAATGCCAGCCAGCTCAACTACTAAACCCGCCTTGCCAGCGGTTTCGGTTACGAAAATCTGCGGTTCACTCACGCCAAAAGTATTAACGCGCTTCTCGATCACGTCACGCAAACCATTTAAAACCGACTCCTGGTCGGCTTTTTCCACTTTCGAGAGATCAACTTCGTAGACCAAGTGGCTCCCACCGACAAGATCAAGACCCAAGTGCCAAGGGCGATAGGTTTCGCTGATTCTTCCGGGATAGGTAAAAACGACCGCAAGGGCCGTAACGACGAGGACGAGTCCAAAAATGACTTGGGGATTCCGTCGCATATCAGGGAGTAGAAGTTTGACTAAGGATACTTATTTGTAATATTACTGATCTTTTACTAAACCCCTCACAAACTCCTATGACAAATGTTGCGGGAGAAACAGTCAAACTTTCACTCCCTGACATAGAATGGAAAGAAGTGTATCGAAAAAATGGCAAATTGGCAAGAAGCCTATATTCTGTCCACTATCATTCGATATAAGACAAAACCGCAGAAAAGTGCCGCAACCCCTTTCCACCATATGCCCAAAACAATAATTTCGTATCCAGCCGAGAAAATCGCAAAAAATATTCCGAAGGCGGAGAGCAGTATCCAGGTATGTTTTGCTTTATTTTTTGGCATAGTTATTTGTATCTGCTTGCATTGAGCTTGTTTGTAATGAGGAGTTCGGCTGAGGCTCACTCGAAGTCCTTGTCGAACCCGTTGAAGTGTGCCCCCGCGAGGAATTGAACCTCGATTACCGCGTTAGGAGTGCGGAGTTCTATCCGTTAAACTACAGGGGCTTATTAAAGTATTCTAGAACATTTGATATGATAATTGAACCTTCTTTCACGCATGTAACTATTCGTAGTACAATTACAGAGTGAAACGTCAATTTCATCATCTCAAGAACAAGGCGCTTGAACTAAGAAAGAAGGGAAGAACTTATTCTGAAATTCAAACGATTCTTGGTAGTAAAATACCAAAAAGCACACTATCTCTTTGGCTCTCTCTTAACAAGCTTACCCCATCTGAACAAAATAATCTTAAGAATCAAAAGAGTCGGAAAATAGAGAAGGGTCGCATGGCCGCACTTCGAACATTAAAGGAGAAACGCGAAAAGCACTTATTGAATATAAGAAATGGTGTCGCACATCTTCCTCAGGTTCTTGAAAACTTTAATGTCCAAAAAATCACCCTCGCCACTCTATACATGGGCGAAGGTGGTAAAACAAGAAGGAGCTCTCTGATGTTTGGCAACTCAGATCCCCTTCTTATAAGAATGTTCCTAGAACTTCTGAGACATTGCTATAAAATTGAAGAAACAAAGTTCAGGTGTACTGTGCAATGTAGAGCTGATCAAGACACTCGCCAACTTGAACGTTTCTGGGCTCAAACTACCGGCATACCTTTCACCCAATTCTACAAAACGAGAATTGATCCTCGAACCATTGGGAAACCCTCCCGGAAACTTGATTACAAAGGGGTTTGTCGTATAGAATACTTTTCAGCTGATCTCTATAATGAACTGAAAATAATTGCTTCAGTTCTTACCGAGAATGTATAAAGGGGCCGTTAGCTCAATTGGTAGAGCGCTACTATGGCATAGTAGAGGCAACCGGTTCGAATCCGGTACGGTCCACTCGAATTTTATTTCCTCACAAACGCTTCCTTCGGCGACAGCACGGTAGCTTGAGAGTGGCAATGAAAACTAATACTGCATCCGTAGCAATTTTTCATTGATCCGTGATCAATGAAAAATTTTCTGATCGTACCGTTTTGATATTTCTTTGTGAAGTTCGTAAGTATTCCCGTGGCCTAAAAATCCGCGATAGGAGACCAAAGATTCTTCTCTCGGGTTTTTATCCAGATTTCTGAAAATTCTTCGCTTGGTGGAGGTTCGTGGCACCCGATGATGCGAGAAATGCACCCAACCAAGAAAATCGACGCCGGAAGCGATCGTCTTTATAAAAACTTTATCGGGATGAAGCGATAACTTGAGTCGCGTTTCCAGAAAATCGGATATTTTTGGCAAAACTTCCTCCAAATATCTTCTACTCTCGTGCAAGATCACGAAATCGTCGGCGTATCTGACGCAGTATTTTATTTTCAGTTCCCGTTTGAGAAAATGATCGAACTCGTTCATGTAAATGTTCACCAAAAGTTGGCTGGTGAGATTACCGAGTGGCAAACCGACACCGGGCTTACCCGAAGTATGGAAGCTCCTCACGACTTCCCGGAGGAGTCCGACGATATCCTCATCTTCGACTCGCCGTTTCAAAATACCGTCCAAAATCCCGTGATCTATAGTGGCGAAAAATTTTCGGATATCACATTTCAAAACCCAAACTGTGCGGGTATGATTGTGCGAAACCTTCCGCGCATATTCGCGGAAGCGATTTATCGCCCGGTGTGTGCCTTTGACGCGGCGACACGAATAGGAATCGAAGATAAACTTGGGATCAAAATAAGGATACAAAATTCGGTAGATGGCATGATGCAAAAGCCGATCCCGGACGGTGGCCTTGTGAATATCCCGCGGTTTGGGGTCGTTGATGCGAAACGCCGTATAGGGTCCATGACGATAGGTTTTGTCTACTAATTCCCGGTGCAGTGCGAGGATATTATCGGTCAAATGAATCGAAAACTGTTCAATGTCCTGGCGGCCGCGTTTGTTTTTCAAAAATTCGCGCCATGCCACGAGTAAGTTTTCAAAAGAAATGATATCCTGGTAGATATGACGCGGCCGCCTTTTACTCTCTCTCTCTCTCTCTCTCTCTCTCTCGATAACGCCTCGATTCTCCAACGGATCAAAGAGGGATATTTGATTTGGGTTAATGTTGTTCCGCATATTTCTAAAGGAGCCCGCTATACCATAGGCGCGCGGATTGAAAATAAGTTTCTCGACTTACTTGAGCTCGCCTATATCACTTATTTTACCGAAAAAGAGAAGAAAGCGGAAAAGATCACCGACTGCATTTTGGTTTTGGACACCCTCAAATTTCTCGTTTCCGTCGCTTGGGAAGGGAAACTTATCTCTAACAAGCAATGCGAGGACGTCGCCCTGAAACTCGAGGAGGTCGGAAAAATGTTCGGCGGCTGGAAGAAGAATTTAGATAATCCAACAAAGAAAAACCGCAACTTGTGAAGGCCGCGGAAAGAAAACAGTTTCGGAGACGGAACACAAACTTGTTGTCCGAATTCCACTCGTTGTCAGGTTTCGCCCAATTGTTGTCGAGCCATAGGCCGTCCTCGTTGTGTTCCAGGTTGAACACGTTGGGGTTGCCGTCGGAGCCAGTTCGTGCGACGTGTCATCAATGACACCGCCCATCTGGTGCCCACTGAATTAACAGCGCGCAAAAGACCGGACTGTATTTTATGCGTGATCGAGAATCAACCAACGCGCCGCACCAAGTGTTTTCTTTTTTGAGACTGCAATGCGAATCCTCTCCGCCAAGCCTTGGCCGGGTGGACTCTCAACTCGCATGAGCCGAAAAGGTCTTGAAAAACCGTAGCCGTTCAATGCAACCGATCTGAAATCAGTATACCCAAAACTTTCTTGTTGTTACAAGAGTCCCTTTATTAGAAAATGAATTTTTGCTAAAGTAAGGTCATGGAAAAGCATCCTCTCCATATTAAGAACCCTGAACTGCAAACCTCTCCCGAAGTCCAACGGGCGGTTGAACGCGAGGAAAGAAAAAGCCGCCTTCGCAATGCTTCGGCGGGCCAAGCCGGTGAAAAAGTGCCCAATGATCCGGCCGAGCGCATCGAAGCTTACATGGATCGCCTCGAGAACATCTTTCTCCATCCAGACGAACGTAAACGCGAGCGCAATCTTGAGATGTTCCGGGAGAAGATCTATGACGCCCTTATCATCAAGAAAGAAAACTTCCCAGAGTCCTATTTCGAACTCCAAAAACGGATCGCTCGCGAGCGCGGCCAAGCGATAGAAGAAATCCCGCAGGATGTTCGCGAGCAGATGATGGACGTCGCTACCCTCGATCAGAAAGCGTCGCTCGACGCCTGGATGGACTATCTCACCGAAGAAGACGTTGCGTATCCAACCTGGTTCAAGTTCTATGTTTGGAATCAGGTCATCAAACTTTCGCAGTTCGATAAGGAACTCGGCAAATTCAAATCCCGTACCGAATCAACCGTCGGGAGGTTCCCCGACATAAACCGAGCAGCACTTGCAAAAATACTCGATGTATACGAAAAGGTTAAAACTGATAACAAAAATTTAAAAGAGCCAGAAATTCGTGAGATTTTCTCGAAAAAGTTTCCTGCTGTCTACGCTGAATTTATTGCTGGTTCGCTCGCTTCCCAAATCGAAAACAAAGAGGAAATTCGGGGTGAGTGGATAAAGTATGAAGCAAATAATTCGGACGCGGCAGAAAAGATGTGGAAGTCAGTTGAGGGCAAGACCGGTGCTGCGGGGTGGTGCATCGAAGGCAAGGCAACTGCACATAGCTATAACAAACAAGGAGATTTTTACGTATACTACACCTATGATAAAGACAGCAATCCGACCCAGCCGCGTCTCGCTATTCAAATGACTGGCAACCAAATCGGCCAAATCCGGGGTCTTCTACCGCATCAAGACGTTGAGCCCATATTCCAAGAAGTACTGGACGGCAAGCTCAAGGAGTTCGGAGGAGAAGCGGACGCCTACCGCAAGAAAAGCGAAGACATGCGCCGGCTTACTTCCCTGGATAAGAAATGCTTTGTTAGAAATCCGCAAAGCGGAGAGATTGAGGAACGGCTTTCTCCTCCTTTGACCCAAGAAGACCTTGTGCTTCTCTATGAAATCAACGGCACCATCGAGGGGTTTGGATACGAGAGAGACCCGCGCATCGCCGAACTCCGAGAGGGAAGAAACCTCGAGGAAGATATGCTCGTCGTTTTTGAATGCACGAGAGACGAGATCGCTCACGTGCCGAGCCAGATCAATAAAAACACCAAAGCCTATGTCGGTCAGCTTGAACCAGGCATATTCCAGAAACTGCCGGAGAGTCTTGAGTATGTGTATACCTCATTTCCCGAAAAGAAAATCCGCCGAGAGAATGTCGAGATCGGAGGCAAGTCGGCCGAGCAACTTATTT
>CAYHXC010000012.1:0-34072 GCA_964360585.1 uncultured Candidatus Saccharibacteria bacterium
CCTATCTTGACCGAGTACAAAAGTGAACTAACCCGATAGATTTGTACAGTTACGGAAACGAGAAAAAAGCTAGGAATTATCAGTGTTTTTTGCAATTCATGGGCTGAAGATTTATGATTATTCCCATATGTCTCGATATCAGTTCAAGAAAAGTGAGGCGAAATGGAATAAAAAGTGGACCAAGGATAAGACCTACGAACCCTCCTTCGCTTCCGCCGTCGCCAAGGCTAAGGCGGACAAGAAAGCTTCGAAGGGCAAGCCCTCGAAAAATTCTCCGAAAGGACCGTTTTATAACCTGATGATGTTTCCGTATCCGTCGGCTGAAGGTTTGCACATTGGTGGGGTTCGGACATTTACCGGCGTCGATATCTATGGCCGGCTGAAGCGAATGCAGGGACATGATGTCTTAGAACCAATGGGACTTGATGGTTTTGGCATCCACTCGGAAAACTATGCTCTAAAGATCGGCAAACATCCGATGACGCACGCGAAGGATTCGGAGAAGAATTTTTATCGGCAGATGCGAATGTTGGGCAATGGTTTTTCGTGGGAGGAGAAATTAGAAACCTATGATCCCGGGTATTATCGTTGGACGCAGTGGGTTTTCATCCAGATGTTTAAAAATGGTTTGGCCTACCGAAAAAAGCAGGCGGTGAACTGGTGTCCGTCATGCAAAACCGTTTTATCTGACGAGCAGGCCGAGGGCGGGGTGTGCGAGCGGTGCGGTTCAACGGTAGAGAAACGCGATCTCGAGCAGTGGTTTTTCAAAATTACGGACTACGCCGAACGATTACTCAAGAATCTTCCAGGACTTGATTGGACGGAGAAAATAAAAATTGCCCAGAAAAACTGGGTTGGAAAGTCCGAGGGCGCGACAATCTCATTCCCGCTTGAAACAAAAGCTAATTACGTTTTTGTTCATGGTTTCGGCGCTTCGCCAGAAAACAATTTCTGGCCATGGCTCAAGGAAAAAATCGGGCGTGATGGATTAAAGGTTCAACTCCCGTCATTGCCGAATCCGGGGACGCTCGAAATTGATCAGAAGATAAAGCATGTTTTAAAAACCTGTTCGTTTTCCAAGGACACCGTAATTGTGGCGCACAGTTTGGGGTGCCTGGTAGCGCTCGGCGTTCTGGCAAAGCTGAAAACGCCAGTTAGGAAATTAATTTTGATTTCACCACCATCGCCGGAAAATAAAAAGGCAAAAGTCATTGATCGGAAAGCGCTTTGGGGCAGTTTCAATTTCAAGGCAGTGGCAAAAAAAGCTGAGGAGATTGTTGTTTTGTCCGATCTGGAAGATCAGGTCGTTCCGGCCATGGAGCAGGAAGCGATGGCCAAACTCTTGAATGCTCGTCTCTTGAGATTCCCAAAGGCTTCTTCGCGGCATTTTCTTGGGAATGAGGCGCCGGAGGTTTTGAAGGAAGCAACACTTGCTGTTCCGGTTTTCACTACGCGGCCCGATACGCTTTTCGGGGTGACGTATCTTGTCCTCGCGCCGGAGCATCCACTCATTGAGCAATCACGTTCTTCAATTGAAAACTATAAGGATGTGGCGGTATACGTTCGGAAATCATTGAAGAAAAAGGAATCTGAACGGTTGATCGAAGGAAAGGATCCTTCGACGAGTTCGACAAGGACTTCGAGTGAGCCTCAGCCGAACTCCTCATCGCAAGCAGGCTCAGGACAGGGAAAAACGGGAGTGGAGTTGAAAGGCTTACACGCATTGCATCCGATTACCAAGAAACATATTCCGATTTTTGTGGCGGATTACGCTCTGGGAAACTATGGTACCGGGGCGGTGATGGCCGTACCGGCTCATGATGCCCGTGATTTTGCGTTTGCGAAGAAGTTTAAACTGCCCGTAAAAACAGTCGTGAGCCCGAAGGGCCAGATGTTCAGTGTTGAAACAATGGATGCGCCGTATGAAGTTGAAGGATGGCTGGTAAACTCCGAATCGTTTGACGGACTGAGTTCGGAGGAAGCAAAAATAAAAATTACCAAGACGGCGGGTGGAAAAATGGAAAGCAGATTCCGATTACGCGACTGGCTGATCTCTCGTCAGCGCTACTGGGGGCCGCCGATTCCGATGATCTACTGTGAGGAATGTGCCGAATCGGGCCAAGGTGAACGGACAGAGATGCCCGGCTGGTATACCGTGCCGGAGAAACAGTTGCCGGTTATTTTGCCCTTCGTAAAAAACTTTCAGCCCAAAGGAACCGGGGTTTCGCCGCTTGCAACGGAGCCAAAGTTTTATAAAGTGAAGTGTCCAAAGTGCGGTTCGATGGCTCGGCGAGAAACGGACGTTTCCGACACCTTCCTCGATTCTTCGTGGTATTTCTTACGCTATCCTTCGGCGCGCAATAAAAAAGCGGCTTGGGATCCGAAAACCACCAAAACCTGGCTGCCGGTTCATTCGTATATCGGCGGCGCGGAACATTCTGTCCTTCATCTTTTATACTCGCGATTTGTGACCATGGTTTTTTCCGATCTCGGTTATTTGGATTTCGAAGAGCCGTTCACAAAATTCCGGGCGCACGGCTTGATTACTAAGGATGGCGCCAAGATGTCGAAGTCTAAAGGAAATGTGGTCAATCCCGATCAGTATTTCGAGAAATTTGGCGCGGATGTGATGCGCTTGTATCTGGCGTTTTTGGCGCCGCTTGAGGTGGGCGGGGATTTTCGGGACAACGGCATTTTGGGCATTACCCGATTTTTAGATCGGATTTGGAAGAAGGGCGAGATGGTCACAAAAGAAAAGGCCAAGAAAACTGATCCGAGGGCGGAGAAGGCGCTCCACAAGGCAATCAAGAAAGTGACGGAAGATATTGAGTTTTTGCGGTATAATACAGCTATCAGCGCGCTCATGATTGCCTTAAATGAGCTAGAAGGAGTGTCGGTTCGGGTTTCCGACTGGAAACAGTTTGTGCAACTTCTGGCGCCATTTGCGCCGTACCTGGCGGAGGAGTTGTGGATGGCATCGGGCGAAAAAAAATCTATCCATCGATCAGACTGGCCATCGCATGATGAACAGCATTTGATCGAGAGTACGGTCACGATCGTGCTTCAGATAAATGGCAAGGTTCGGGACAGTGTGGAGGTGGTCCGCGGATCAAGTCAGAGAGAAGTTGAAAAACTGGCGCTTGATCGGGAGAAGATCAAAGCCTACATGAACGGAGGAAAGCCGAAGAAAATAATTTATGTGCCGAATCGTTTGGTAAATATCGTCATCTAATTACCGCATGAATCAGATTTTCGCCATCTTCCTCATCGTCATGGTCATCGCCTTCGGCGCTTTTTTTGTGGCCTCGGGAAAACTGGGCACGCTTAGTTTTGGGAAGATTGATTTTGGAGTCCCACTTCAGAATCTCGGCCAGGATCCGATCATACGTTACCGTGGACCAGGGGCGGGGACGGCGAGCGGAACGACAGAAAGTCGCACCCAGACAGGAAGTGGTAGCGGATTGCAAGTGAGTGTGGGAACCGGTACGGCCACACCGGTAACCGTAAAACTGCCGCCTATGCCGGCCGGCTCGCCATCGCCTCGTTTTTCGGAGTACTACGGCCGCATCAAACTGGGGACGGTGAATCACACGCAACTTTCACTTCGCGCCGTGTTTACGAGTGGTGAGAAGATTGATGTGACCGGTTGGTATCTCAAGGCCAATCATGGCGGCTGGTTTGTGCCGCAAGCGGTGAATATCTATGAACCGAACGGTCTTGCGACTCCGACCGATATTTTTCTCGGCCGCGGCGAGACACTCTCGATGTATTCCGGTGTTAGTCCGGTTGGAACGAACTTTCGACTCAACCTGTGTACGGGTTATTTAAACAACGATCGGAAATTTGTACCGACCTTGCCGCGCCAGTGTCCCGGAGCGGATACGGCCACGCTCCGTAATTTTTCCAGCCAGTGCCAGGACTATGTTCCGAGTGCGGTTTCGGGCTGTAAAGTGCCAAAGTCCGTGCCGCCAGTTCCGTATTACGATGACGGCTGTCGAAACTATCTCAAAAACTTTACCTTCCAGGGATGTTTTAATCTCTATCGCAGCGAGCCGAATTTCTTAAGCAAGGAATGGCGCGCTTGGATGGGCACAACCTTTGTGGATGCGAGACATGATCGCGTCTTCTTGCTTGATAAAAACGGATTTGTGGTTGACTGGAAGGAGTTTTAAACAGTCATGTACGATCCGGTTAAACCATATAAGCATCGCATTCTCAAAGAGATTAAAAGTACGTGGCGAACACCATATGTCAAAGTAAGTTCAGGGTTATATCCGATTATAGAAAAGAAATTTTCCTTCCCGGAAATACAGCACACCGATGGCATCGGAACGAAGGGAATGTATCATTGGAAACAGCGGACATTTAAAAATGCCGTTCTTGACGCACTGGCGATGAACTTGAATGACCTGGCCATGGTCGGGGCAGTTCCCTATGCGCTTCAGAATCATATTACGCTCCCCAAGGATGATCATCGGGCAATACTCGAGATTGTTTCCAATCTTTCCCAAGAGTGCCGGAAAAGAAAGATTGCCATGACTGGCGGAGAGACATCAATTTATGGCGGTACGCATGGGATGGACTTGAGTATCACTTTATCGGGCTTTCTACCGAAGATGTTCCGTAATCAGTGTCAGGTCGGAGATGTGCTGATTGGCGTAAAAAGCAACGGACTTCATTCAAACGGCATTACAAAAGTACGAGAAGTTTTTGGCACCAAATATCGGAAAGAGTTTACAGAACCGACGCGAATCTATCTTGATGAGATCCTACGTCTTTTAAGACAATGTCGGGTGCATGGCATGATGCATATAACCGGAGGCGCTTTTGCTAAGCTGAAGGACATACTGGATGGAAGCGACGCGGTCGTTCACCAACCCGCAAAACTGAAGCCGCAGAGGATTTTTCAGGAACTGTATAAACGCGGCGTGGATAGTAAAAAAATGTACACCACCTTCAACTGCGGTATTGGTTTTGTCATTTCTCTTCCCCAACGAGAAGTTAGAAATGCCCTAGTCATCGTAACCGGAGCGGAAGTTATTGGTTCCGTGGCAAAAGGAAAAAATCGTGTTTTGGTCGTCTCTGCTTTTGACCAGAAGCAAATTTCACTCTAGCCCCCATCTCAAAAATAGCTCCGCCGCGTTCCCTTGAGTTTTGTCCGTTCACCACGGCACGACCTGCCTGCCGGCAGGCAGGCGAGGAGACATATGCCACAGCATAGGCTCCGACCTGCGCTTCGCCGAAGGCTTCGGCAAGGCGAGGGAGTAACACAGGTGACGGACAAAACTCTTGGAACCGAAGGATAGGGAGAATTTGGAGAAAAACGGTGTCATTTCCGCCTCGCTGTGCCTTAGGGCACACCTTCGTTGTCATTCCTGGTCTTTCTCCAAATTCTCCCCTATCGCGGCTGGATATATTTTTGAGATGGGGGCTAGCTACTTCCGCTCGGTTAGTTTCACTTTGACTTTCAGTTTTTTGTTTTTTCTTTGGAGCGTCAGCGTAACTGTTTGGCCGGCGGTGCAATCGGCGAGATAGTCCTGAATGGTGGTGTCTCGGGAAATCGGCCGCTTATCAAACTCAAGAATAATATCGCCGTCTTTCACGCCCGCCCGCGCGGCCGGACTACCGGGTACAACTCCTTCATCCTTACCCTCTTGGATAACGTAAGCGCCAGACGAGGCAGAAAGATTCATTTTTTCCTGATATGTTTTGTCGATCGTAATATAGCGCACGCCCAAAAGCGGTCGGCGAATGCGGCCGTAATAATGAAGGTCGTGGAGATCGCGTTTTAAGGGTGTAATCGGAATGGCAAAACCAATGCCCAAGGCGCCGGAGACTGTTGCGGTGTTAATGCCGACAGCTTTGCCGTCGAGCGTGACGAGGGGTCCCCCGGAATTGCCAAGATTGATCGCGGCATCGGTTTGGATTAAACCGCGCATTTCCTGGGGCGGGGCGCCTTCCTCGCCTTCGGCCACGATGGAACGTGAGAGGCCGGACACAATCCCAGCCGAGACCGTGTTCTTAAAAAGACCGAGGGCGTTTCCAATCGCGAGAACAGTTTCGCCGAGTTCCAATCGGTGGGGATCGCCGAGATAGAGATAGGGAAGATTGGCAGCCTCGATTTTTAAGAGGGCGATATCGTTTACCGGATCAACACACACAACTGTCGCCGGGAAGGTGCGGTTGTCGTTTAAAATAATCGTCCGCTCGGAAAAGCTATCGCTCACCACGTGTTTATTGGTGGCAATGAGACCATTCCGTTCGACTAAAAATCCGGAGCCGCCGCCGATTTTCACCATGCCGTGCTCGTCAATCAAAGACGGGGGAATATCCAGCTTCTTTTTTCCTTTAAATAAATGCGCCAATTCGTGCGGGACTTCTTTTTGCAGTTCCGAAAGATGTTTCGTGATCACAATCGCAACCACGCTGGGCATAACTTTTTTAATCGTTCCAACTAGTGCGCTCATGTGTATCTATTATACCCTTCCGCGCTTCAGAGAGACAGTCGGTGTTATTTTCTTTTTCTTTAAATTCTTACGGCGCGGATACAAAAGAATGATAAGAAGCGTGGCAATGCCATTCAGACTGGCCGCAATATAGAAAAGATGCCGGAATCCAATTTGTTCGGCCAGAATCCCACCCAAAGCGCCGCCCAAAGCGAAGGAAGCGGTGAGGCCGATAACGCTTAAGAGACTCCACTCGAGTCCCTGGGCTGTGCGATCAACGTGGTGAGAGAAGAGGGCGTAGTAGGCGGCCATCAGACAGGCATCCGCGACGCCGCTCACGAGCGCCAAGCCGTAGAGTTGCCACGGATAGTTTACAAAAATCAGACTGCCAATATAAATGGTGCCGAGCATCGAGCCGCCGATCAACGTATAAAATTCGTCATTTTCGCCCGGCGTTTTGTCGAGGTAACGGGCGAGCGGTATCTGGATTATAGATTTCGTCATCGAAGAAAGGGCCACGGCAAAACCGGCAGTCGCGAGTGTCGCGCCGGCAATCGAGCCGGTGATAAAAACGGCAAAGATCGGGCCAAAAAGACTAACGCCCATATTAGCGATAAAAAGATAGAGAAGGAGAATCTGTACTGTCCGATTCGCGGTGATCATGAAAATTTGTCTCCATCTATTATATACCGAACCGCAGATGCATCAAAAACAATCCGCGAAAGGTAGTAAGGGATATGGCAAAATTTATAGAGATGCTCTGGCGTCTTTTGGGCCTTCGGCCAGTTAAGGTCAGAAAGTAGGAGGAGATATGATGGGCTTTATTCCGTTTGAGTGGTACTTAGAGCTAAAGCAAGTTATGATTACAAAGTAGAAATTTCTTTATGAAATTACGGGCACTTTCTAAAACAGCAACGTCTCTCCGACGTTTATTCTCCACTCATAAGTTTTTTTCAGGGATTCTTCTGATTGGTCTTATTGGTGGAGGATATTTGCTTCTTGGCCCGCAAGGTGGCGCAAGTGGGGCTGCGCGGTATGTCATCGGCCAGGCGGCTAAGCAAACGGTCATCGTTTCGATTACGGGAAGTGGGCAGGTTTCCGCTTCGAATCAAGTGGACATAAAGCCAAAAGTTTCCGGCGACATTGTATCGGTAAATGTGACTGAAGGACAATCGGTCAGGGCCGGAGCTTTGATTGCCCAGCTAGATGCGCGTGATGCCCAAAAAGCGGTTCGTGATGCCCAGGCCAACCTTGATAATGCGAATCTTTCACTTCAAAAATTAAAGAAGCCAGCTGATACGTTATCGCTCACTCAAGCGGAAAACGCGTTAGCCCGCGCTGTGGGTACAAAAGAAACGGCTGAAACGGATTTAAGTAAGGCTTATGATGATGGGTTCAATGCAGTTTCAAATGCCTTTCTTGACTTGCCAGCGACTATTTCCAATCTGTATACCTTGTTGTATACAGTGAATCCCGGTTTGAGCAATAACCAACAAACAATTGATTATTATGCTAATGCCGTTTCATATTACAGCAACCAAGCAAGCACCTATCGTGATGACACTGATCAAAAATATAGAACTACACGCACAAAATACGATGCCAGTTTTGCAACCTATAAAAGCACCAGTCGTTTTTCGAGTACCTCAACAATCGAGGGCATGATCAATCAAACCTATGAAACAACAAAAACAATTTCTGAAGCCATCAAGAGCGCTAATAACTTGATCCAGTTTTATAGCGATAAATTAACGGAAAATGGGCGAACGCCAATTGCTCTTTCTACCACGCATCTTTCCCAACTGAACAATTATACCGGCCAGGTCAATACGCATCTCACGGCTCTTCTCAATACCGTGAATGCGATTAAGAACGACAAGGCCTCTATTCTCGAAGCAAGTCGAGCGATTACTGAAAATATGCAGTCACTTGATAAATTAAAATCGGGGGCTGATTCTTTAGACATTAAAACCGCGGAACTGACTGTGAAGCAACGCGAGAATGCTCTATCGGATGTGAGAGAACAGCTCGGATACTACTCTATTCGCGCGCCGTTTGATGGAACAATAGCTAATCTTATCGCGAAGCGTTTTGATACAGCTGGATCTGGAAGTGCTATTGCCTCTTTAATTACCAAACAGCAATATGCAGAAATTTCGTTAAATGAAGTGGATGCGGCCAAAGTAAAAGTTGGACAACGCGCGACATTAACTTTCGATGCTATCGATGGCTTAAATATTACCGGGAAGGTTGCGACCATAGATGCTTTGGGAACCGTAAGTCAAGGGGTCGTTACTTATAATGTAAAAATTGCGTTCGACACTCAGGATGATCGAGTAAAAGCGGGCATGACTGCAAATGCCTCGATCATTACAGATATGAAGCAGAATACACTTGCTGTGCCGAGCAGCGCCGTGAAGAGTCAGGGTGATAGCCGTTACGTCGAAATTCCGGACGAAGAGGTGGCGAGCGGTAGTCCTCAGGGAGTTGCGCTCCAGAATCCGCCGCGCGTACAGATGGTGGAAGTTGGTATCTCGAACGACACCTTGATTGAGATCGTCACGGGTTTAAGCGAAGGAGATCAAGTTATTACACGGACGATTAATTCTTCGGCCAGTACTGCTGCGACAGCGCCAAGTCTTTTTGGCGGTCAAGGCAACCGAGTGGGCGGCGGTGGCAATGTCCGCACTTTTAGTCGTTAGTATGATTGAGATCGAGGACGTCACAAAAACATACGGCAGTGGGGAAGGCGGATTTCAAGCGCTTCGCGGCGTCAGTTTTAGTGTTCAAGAAGGAGAATTTGTGGCTATTATGGGTCCTTCCGGTTCTGGGAAGTCCACACTTATGCATATTTTAGGTGCCTTAGATACCCCCACGAGCGGCCAGTATCGATTGGGGAATAAAGATATCGCCACTCTTTCTGATGATGAGTTGGCGGAGATTCGTCGTGATAAAATTGGATTTGTATTTCAATCATTTAATTTGTTGCCACGAACTACAGTTTTGAGGAATGTGATGTTGCCGTTGATCTATGCTGACGTGCCGGAAGAGTCACGGGAAAAACGAGCTAAAAAATCAATTCTTTCAACCGGTTTAAGTGAAGAACATTTTTATCATCTCTCGAACCAACTCTCTGGCGGACAAATTCAGCGGGTGGCCATTGCTCGAGCTCTTGTTTCAAATCCGGCTTTGATTTTAGCCGATGAACCAACTGGCAACTTGGACACCAAAACAGGAGAGATTGTGCTCGACACATTTCAAAAACTGAATCAGGAGCATGGCCGAACTATTATTTTGATTACCCACGAATCCGACGTGGCCCAACATGCCGAGCGGATCATTCATATTCGCGATGGTTTGATCGTGAGTGATTCCAAAAATCATAAACATCGGTTCAATCATACACATCGCTCATGACCACACTTGATATTCTCCACGAGACGTACACTGCTCTTTCTGCCAACAGGGTTCGTTCTGGCCTCACGGTTTTAGGCATTGTGATCGGTATCAGCTCTGTTATTGCCATGGTTTCAATTGGCCAAGGGGCACAGGGATCAATTCAGTCGAGTATTCAATCAATTGGTTCAAATCTAATCCTGGTGATGCCAGGCACGCAGCGTGGACCGGGTTTTCAGGTCAGTGCTGGACGAGGATCGGCTCGGACCTTAACGCAGGAAGATGCTGACGCGATCACGAAAGAGATTGCAATGGCTCAGGCAGTGGCTCCGGAAGTTTCTGGAAGATACCAGGTGACTGCCAAAGGAAAAAATACAAATACGAGTGTGATCGGAACGAACAGTCGCTATCCAGAGGTACGAAATCTCCAAGTGGAAGAAGGAGTTTTTATTTCTGACGATAATTTGCGGAGTTTGGCCAAGGTGGCGGTGCTTGGACCAACTGCCCGAGACGATCTTTTTGGCGAAGGAACCGATGCCTTGGGTCAGACTATTCGAATTCGGGGGATTGAGTTTAAGGTGATTGGTATTACGAAAGCCAAAGGAGGAAGTGGTTTTGGCAGTCAGGACGATATGATCTTTATTCCTTTAACTTCCGCCTCACGTTTCTTAGCCGGTGATTCGTACGTGACGACGATTAGCGTCAAAGCGCCGGATGCAGAATCCATGACGGCCATCCAGGAAGATATTACGAATCTATTACTTGATCGTCATCACATCTCCGATCCTCAAGCAGCCGATTTTAGTACCTTGAATCAACAGGATATTGTGGCTACGGCCTCAAGCATCACGCAAACCTTTACAATTCTTCTCGGAGCGGTGGCAGGAATCTCGCTTATTGTCGGTGGTATTGGGATTATGAATATGATGCTTACAACCGTGACCGAACGAACCCGCGAGATTGGTTTGCGTAAGGCGGTTGGCGCCAAGAATCATGACATTAACATTCAGTTTTTAACTGAGGCCGTGGTCCTGACTCTCATCGGCGGAGTGATTGGCGTTATCTTAGGGTGGTTAATATCATTTGCGGTTCAGTGGTTTGGTTTACTTCAGACAAGTGTGTCTCTTTTTTCTGTTCTTTTGGCCTTCGGTGTTTCGGCAGTGATCGGTATTGTTTTTGGCTACTATCCGGCTCGGCGCGCCGCCGCCTTGAATCCAATTGAAGCGTTGCGTTATGAGTAATTAATTCCTCCTCTCAGGAATTGTGATGAATAGATGTTAAAATTATTAAAAAAACTATGAATACAAAAATGATGGTCGGAGGTGTTGTTCTCTTGGTTGTGGTTGCTGGAGGTTCTTTCTTTGCGGGGACTCATTTTGCGAATCGCGGCAGAGGAAATTCTACTGCCGGAATGGGAGGAGACCGCCAGGCCCGTTTCCAGCAGTTTGACGGAGGTATGGGCGGGGGATTTGTCCGTGGTGGTCAGAATGGTGGGGTGGCTAATGGAGAGATTCTCTCGAAGGACGATAAGAGCATCACTCTAAAATTGGCGGATGGTGGCTCGCGGATTATTTTTTATACTGGCGAAACTGCCATTATAAAAAGTTCTTCTGGAACAATTACTGATCTTGGTATCGGCGAACCTGTTATGGTTTTTGGCACTGCCAATGCTGATGGCAGTTTAAATGCTCAATCAGTTCAATTGCGACCGGTAGCGATGAGGGCGGCTCCAAGGGCTACTAGTAGTGCGCAGTAGTAGCTAAATTTAACGTACTCGTTCTGTAAAGACGACGAGGCGATGCGTATAGACTTTCTTGCTCGAGATCCAGTCGCCGGCGCAGGTGATGAGGTTGAGTTGCGGGACGGCAGTGTTTGGAGAAAATATTTCTTGAGTCGAGGCGCATTTTTAATTCTTTGCCTGGTTAATAATGTGTCTTAGGTTCGACCTTTCCCCGTAAACGTAGCAGAGGGGGGATGAAGTCAAAATGAAGAAAAATCACGGTATTTCATGAAAATATAGCCCCTTTCTTGGCTATACTTGCGATCTTGACTTGCTACCGCATTCCTCGATACTCTGTCCCTAGCTTAGCTGGAGGAGGGATGAATGAAGGCAGGCTCTAAAATCGATCTGAATTTCAGGGCAGTGAAAAAAGTAGCTGCCCAACTACAGAAGTTGGGGTGCGAAAATGTCACCGTAGTATATGGTGGAGGGAGGAGTATGCCGTTGATTTATGTGGGGCATCTCCGGCTGATTGTGCGGGTCGCGAAAATGTGTGGAACACTTCGCACGGTAACGGTAGGCGGTAAAAAATACAGCTACCCCTACTCGTGCTGGGTCTTCAATCTCCATCACAAGGGGGAGAAGATCGAAGGTGTGGATGGGGTTTTTTGTGTCTTGTACCGCAAGCGAGAGTTTTACTGTGTCCCGTTCAGCGAGATCCAGGGCTCGAACATCTGTATACATAAGTCAACGCGCCGGAAACAGTACGGAGGAAGGCACGCTCAATTTCGCAACTCTGTACGCTGGCTTCTCGAAGCGGCATGAGTGAAGGTGAGAAAGAAAGCGAAACGAGCGAAAAAGAGTAACCGCTCCTAGTTGATCTGGGAAGCGGTTTTTTTATTTCGCGCTTTAACTTAAAGAGATACCCAATTTCGAGAGATCGCTTTTCAGTTGAGCTTGATCGCTAAAAACAAGCCCTGTGATACCTAGGGACTGGGCTCTCGCCACATTAGCGGCATTGTCATCAGTGAAAATTGTTTCTTCTGGCTTTACTCCCAACGTGTTCAAGGCGAACGTAAAGGTTTCGATATTCGCTTTGGTCATATTGATCTCGCTCGAGACAATGATTGTATTAAAAAGATGTTCGAGATCGTGTGTTTTGATAATTTCTCGAAAAAAGGATGACTGTGAATCACTTAAGATCGCAAGCTTATAATGATCTTTTAGTTTTCGGACAATTTCAATCATATCGTTACCGATGACTGCAAGCTCCAGCCACTCCTGTCTAATGTTTTCTGGAGTGATGGGGACTAATTTGCTTAGCTGGCTAAACAGTTGCTCCGTGCTTATTTCGCCTCTATCGGCGGGCTGTAAATATTTTTTACGCAATTCTAGGAGATCTTCTTGGGGAAGATGCTTCTTGAACCACCGCGGTGCAACCTCTGAAGAGATAACTCCGAAAAAGTCAAAAATGATGGCTTTATATTTTGCGTTTTCCATCTTTTGGAGTTTAACAGGGAAGGTATAAAAATGAAATTACTGGAATGCAGTACAATAATTTTTCTGATATGGAAGTGCCATTTCTGTACCTGGCGGAGGCGGAAGGATTCGAACCTTCGATACCTGTTATGGTATAACGGTTTTCAAGACCGTCCGTTTCAACCGCTCACGCACGCCTCCGCCAGATATAAAATAAAGGTGTTTTCCCCACCAAGGCGGGATTGCGATTTCTTAACAAATCAGAGACTCGTAGAAATCGGGAATAAGACCACCGTCTTACTTGCCCACCAAAGCCTCAGTGTCGGCGGGAACACCCCACCGTCGCTTGCGCTTCATAATAGGGGAGGATTGCGGTAAAATCAATCACATTAGAAGTGGGTTGTGACCAGTATGTTTTTATTTCTGTGAAATCACATATGAAAACTTGTCCGGACTGCACGGGCGCGCCAACCGTTCATGCGATTGAATGGTCGGTCGCTTTTTTTGATGCGTTTTTTTCCTGGGTTTCCTGGCCGCTTGAAGCGCTATCTAAAAAAACCGGACGATCATTTTCTGCGTTGTCGTACGAGAAGACGCTTTTTAGTGTGTTCAAGTTTTTGGCGACCTTCCATCTTGTAAAAATTCTTGATAAGCCTGACGCATCAGTTTCCCTCCGGTCAAAAGTTCTCTGGGATGAGGCGATAGCTCGAGGAATAAAGATGTATGAAGTACGATTTTTTGGCCTGCCCCGAGATTTTTATATTGCCGAGTATCATGGCGAGTTTCGGACTTTTAACGGCTTGCCGCGGCCAAAGGGGCCGGACTCCTGGTCGCTCTCGTGGATGGATAATAAGTCAGCGATGAAAAAGCACTTTAAAACTGCGGATATTCCAGTTGCGCGGGGCCGGGCCTGTTTTTCCGAAGCCGCGGCCGTAAAAGCGTTTCAAGAGATTCATGGAACAGTGATCGTAAAGCCGCACATTGGCTCGCGGAGCCGCCATACCTTTATTCATATTACGAACGAGTCAGAATTGCGGCGCGCCTTTCGAAGCGCTAAGCAGCTTTCGTTTCTCGCGATGATTGAAGAGGAGCTTCAAGGATTTGTCTTTCGAGTAACATTGGTAGGAAAGAAAGTGGCCGCGGTGATGCGGCGAGAACCGCCTCATGTGGTTGGCGACGGATCTCGCACCGTTCGCGAGTTGGCCCTTCTTGAAAATCACAATCCGTTGCGCCAAGGACACATTTTCCATCATTTGGATTTAGGTTCGGCGGCTGACGAGGAGTTACGACGGCAAAAACTAACCTGGCAGAGTATTCCCAAGAAAGGCGAGTGGGTTATTTTGAATCAAAAGGTAGGACGAGGGAGCGGCGCGGTCACGGTTGATGTGACGAAAAATGTCCATCTAGAGAATATCGATCTTTTCGAAAGAATCGGAACGTTCTTGAACGACGATCTCGTCGGAATCGATTTTATTATTGAGGATATGGCGAAGCCCTGGCACGAACAGATGCCCTGCGGTGTGATTGAGTGTAATAGTTTGCCGTTTATTGATCTCCATTATTTTCCTTTCTCTGGTCCGGTTCGTCACGTGGCTGGCAATATCTGGAATATTGTTTTTCCGGGAAGTAGTCCGTCTCAGGCGGAGCACTCCCTGGTTTCCGGGTAGTAGAAATTCGATAAAGCAGTCCTGAATCCGGAATCGAATTCTCACTACCTGGTTTCCAGCAAGTAAAAACAAACCGCTTTTTGGCGGTCGCTAGTGCTTCGGTTCGTCGAGCCAGCCTTCAAGAAGTTTTCGAAAATCTTCTCGCCGGTCTTCAAACCCAGTTTCATTTAGATGAGCAATGGGCCGAAATTCGGGAGTATATTCGTAGTGGCCACGAACTTCACCGTCGGTAAAAATACGGAGATGAAGTTGATGTCGAAAGTCTGTGGCTAAACGAAGACTGACGATCTGCCCCGGATCTCTCCAGGAAATAAAGTGATTGCCGAAACCGTGACTGATCAGGTGGGCGATGAGGTCGTCAATATTTTTTTCTGGTTTTAAAATACCGAGGAGATAGTCTTGGCGGAAGTCGTGGCGGATGATGCCGAGGGCCAGAAGGGTTTCAGAGATATACGGGTGGATGGGATTGTAGATGGTAAAAATGTAGTACTTACACGTATCCAACAAAGTTTTTGGATAGACCATCTTCGAAACCGGCAAGCTTGCCACGTAAGAGGGACTGAATGTTCTCTCGGCCATAATAATGGCCTTATCCTAGCACAAAACCCAGGGTGAAACTAGGCGAATAGTCGCATCGGCTTTAGGTGGGACCCAACCGGTCACCTCCACCTACCGGCAGGCAGGTACACAGTTACTTTGTGTTAATTTGTTGCGGACTACATTGGGCTTAGTTGGAACTCTTTGGTAGCCGAGCTGAAGCTGTGGAATGACCTACGCGTAACTATTTCTAACTCCAAAAGCGTTGTTTATTGATTTCTTCTTTCTCTCTGAAAGCATTTTCTAAATCAACATTGTAATGATTACATATGTCTAGCAAGTATATAAAAACGTCAGCGATTTCGTGGTCAAGGTGGTATTCCTTTGAGTTTTTATCAGTTTTCATTCCCGCTGATTTTCTTGCTGCCTTAGCCATCTCTCCACACTCTTCCAAAAAGAGCATAAAAAATTTGGGGCATAGTTTCTTTCTCAAAACCACGTTCTTTTACCAAGTCCGCGACGTATTTTTGGAAATCTTTGAGCGTTGGGTTTCGGGGAAGTTTCAGTTTACTTTCTTTTTTCATAAAAGTTCTAATACCAACTATGGTAGCAGAAAATAACCTTTATAAACACTGAACAAAATACACTGTGGACCCAACCGGGCTCCCCGCCTGCGCCGACCTGTCTGCGCGCGAACACGCGCAGACTTCGGTGGGCAGGGAACAAGTCTATCTCCAAAAATGTCTCTTGTGGCCCTACTTCAAAAGTTCCCGATCAGTTCCTACTTCGTAAAGATTGGGGTTATTCCCCTTGTCCTTCATGGCTAAATCTTTGGTTATTCCGCTCTGCGGCTTCATATTCAGCTCATAACGGTTAGTTCCAGGAATACAGGCAAAAGAGTAATAAAATTCAGCATCGTTCATTGGATCAACCTCAAGATTCTGCAACGGAGCGCCAACGGAAATCTTTCTGAAATCAACTGGCAACCATCCACTTCCATCAATCGAAATAGATCCCGAAGTAGATTTATACACCCTCCCTTCATCACACATTAATTTGTATCCTTCGGCTAAATAAAGTGATACGCCAGAATTTATTGAACTGAGATCAGAAAGTCTGTTTTGATCTCTTCCTCTTGTGAGAACTTCGTCCAAAACTAGTACTGAACGGGCCTCCATCTCTTCATTCGTAAACATCTTTGCCACCACATGGGAAGGGCCAAGTCCAAAGTCTGGTTTGTCTCGGTTATTCATGATGGTATTAAAAATTGCCTGGTGTTGAGAGTCGGCACAAGAGCCTGCGGGAAGTTGAAAAGCTTGCGGGATAAACATGCATAGAATTTTCCCACTATTCTCTCCGTAAAGAATTCTCGACGCTGTTGAAGATGTTTCCGAAGAACAAACTCCTGCAAAGTCAGCGAGGACCATCCTATCATCAATAATATAAAGCTCAACTCGAGAAGAAGGACATCGTGGATCTTTATTTGTTAAAAGAACTTGATTAAAACTATCTCTATTGATTTTTGACGCGGAGACCTTCTTGGGAGTAGAGGTTGGAATAGTTACTGACGGAGGGGATGAATCTAGGCTAGAGGAAACTGACTGAACGTTAGTCACCGCCTGAGATGGCGCTCTAGATTGCCGCTCAATATAATACCATCCTCCGCCAACAACCAGCGATCCGATGATCACAATCAAAATTATTAGTGCAAATCCCTTGTTATTCATGTCGCTAATTTTAGCAAAAAACCTACAGCTAGTCTACTGTTTGTGGACCGGAGGGGGATCGAACCCCTGATCTCCGCATTGCAAATGCGGCGTTCTACCACTGAACTACCGGCCCGTTTTTTGGTGCGGGATTGCCATGCCTGTGGCGCTCTACCAGGTGAGTCCCGACGTCCGCTGAGCGGAATCGGGAGGCCGACGTACTAATTTTTCCTTATTCTACGCAAGGAGGGGGAAAAAGTAAACGAATTCAGTATTTGAGGAAATAAAAATGGCGCCGAGGGTATCGGGCCATAATGGTTACGACTCATTGAAGGCCATGTTGGTGAGACGGGAGTCTACTTCAGTAGGCAGACCGTACTGTCGAGCTTTTTCGACGAACTCTTCTACGCAACAGTGTCGCGGAACATTGTAGTGGAAGCCACCAACAATCAGTCTCTTAGTTTCTTTGAGGTTGGGTATCTGGGCCAGTGTTTTCCCCCAAGAAGGATCATGGGAGGGACGGGTGTCTTCCTCGTCACGAGTGACGAATGCGTCGAAACTGGTATCTACGACGATCATGCCATCTTGTGGTCGAATCTTGATCCGTGGATCGCAGATTGAAAGATCGGGTTGGGAGTAGTTACCTCGTTGCCCGAAATGCACGGCGTAGATTCGCCGGTTTGACCCGCGGTGTTCGGTTAAGGCCCGATTTATAACTCCTAGTCCGCGATGCAGAACGTGAGGCCGATCCTTTGCGTTGCAAACGAGAAGTTCCACATAGGCTAGGACGGGAAAAAGAAAAACAACAACCTCCATTTGTGCGCCTCCGGCTCACTTAAGAATGGCAAAGAGCCAACCCGCGGTCAAGACTAGGCCTCGTGCTGAAGAATCTCCGAAGTAACTTTCGGGGACTCTTTCTCGAGGATGTCTCTCGCAACTGCCAGTTGCTCAGGGGTGTTTATACCCACACTTTCAATGGGACTGACTTGAATGGTGTGGATTCGATATCCCTCGTCAATAGCCATTTTGACCAGATCAGTTAAATAGTACTCTTTCTGTTTGTTTTCGTTTTTCAGTTTGCGCAAATGTTCCCACAGCCAGGAGCCTTGAAAAGAAAAGAAGCAGGGATTTACTTCTTTAACTTTTAATTCTTCCGGAGTAGCGTCTTTGACTTGAATGTCGTATATAATTTCTTCGGCGTCGTTCCGTATAATTCTACTAAAATCTTTAAAAAGAAAACGCCAATCATTAAAGTCCTGGACAGTCGTGGTCATCATCGCGAGCGGCCCGCCTTTTTTCTTATGTAGTTCGTCTAAATTTTTAATTGTTTCTGGAGTGAGAAAAGGATGGTCGCCGTAGATAACAACCACATAATCAGTTTGGTTACGGAGGAGTTCTTCTGTTGCTTGGACTGCATGACCGGTGCCAAGCGGTTCTTTTTGAATAACGTATTCGTAATTGCCTGAAAGCGTCTGCTTGATACGGTCGCCATTTTCACCCACCACAACAACCGGCCGCGCATCCACGCCAGAGTCTTGAATTGCCTGAAGGAGGTGTTCGATAAGCGGTTTGCCGCGGAAGGGGATGAGGACTTTTGGAATCTCTCCGCCCATCCGTTTGCCTTTTCCGGCTGCTAAAACAACGACGCGAGTTTTCATGGAATGTATTTGCAAGAAAGGTTTTTTTCTACCTCTCTTGGATTCAGTACATAATAACTCGGGTGAAGCTATTATGAAATCCGACTACTGCGAGAGGAAAAAATCGCCTGTGGATGGTTGCCCTCTGTTCAATTCCTATTGTGCTGTAATTATACACTTTGCACGAACTTTTTTTGAGAAGAACTAAAATGGACTCGGCAGGGCGAAACAATTGACTGGGGATATGGATTCGCCCTGCCTCGGCTGATTTCCCGCCCGCAGGAGGGGTCTGGGGAGGAATGCGGGCGGGTTTCGGAACCTTTTCTTTTTTGTCGCCGGAATTCATATTTTGCTTCGCAAAATGCGCCGAAGAATTCAAAAATGGAGTTGTGTTTGCCCCGCCCACCCATGCGCACACAACATCATTTATACTCCCTAATTTTTTGCTAATAATCATATTATGTAGTATCATTTCAATAGTACTACATACTTGAGGATACTGCAACATAATAGTACTATGACAAATAACCTATGTCAAAACAAGAATACCCATTAGGGAAAAATCTCAAAAAATTAAGATATAAAAAGGGGCTTTCGCAAGATCGGCTAGCAAAGCTCGCCGATATTGCCAATAATACTATTATCAAGATTGAACAGGGCGAGAATGTAAACCCAAGACTTGATACGTTAAGAAAAATCGCGAAAGCCCTTGATGTTAGCGTTGATGAATTAATTAGTTTTTCATTTTATAAAAAGCTATAATTAATCTCAAAACCTATGGAAAATTTTCAACAACCAACACCGCCAATTCAACAAAATAATACTACTAACCCTATCACTCCCGAACCTCCAAAATCTAAACATTGGATATATGCGTTAGGCGGAATTTTACTCATTGGAGTAGTTGTGCTTGCTGGTAACTTTCTTCTGAAAGGAAAAACTTCGCAACCAGAATCAAAACCACCGGCAAAAGAAATTCAAACTTCTAAACCCGCAGACAGTGCTACTAAAATTAGTGTTGAATCTAGGGCAATTTTTGCTGTTGTTGAGGGATTAAAGATGAATATTTACTCAGCCAAGACAGATGGGACAGACAGGAAGCTTTTGCTATCACAGGATATAAGTGAACCAAGCACGCGCGCTCGTCCTTTTACAGTAGTGGATGCAAAAATTGCTCCTACTAAGAATTTAATTGCCTACAAATTTTCTCCAGAGCCGGGCTATACTGTTTCATCTCCAGCTGGGGTTTTCTTGATTGACAGTCAAGGACAAAATAAAAAGAAGATTTTAGATAATGTAGAAACTTTTAACTGGTCTCGCGACGGTAAAAAGATTATTTATTCTACTGCAACTCCGAGATTCGATAATCCTAATGCTGGAATATCTTTTTCTAGTCCCGGCGCGGAATGGCATATTTTTGATATAGCAGATTCAAAAGACGTGATAATCGCAAAACCAGAACAGCAGTTCCATTCGCTAGGTTCTTGGATCAATGAGAACAAATTTGTTTTCATTAGCTCTAACATTTATGGGTCTGAACTTGTTTTGTATGATTCCTCAACACAAAAATCAGAAAAAGTTAAACTTCCAGACGGATATACACAAGTTGCAGTAATTAGCACCAATCCGTCTGGTAGCAAAACGGTCGTTTCCCTCTTGCCTGAAAATTATGGTATCAATTATTCTTGTGAATTTTATGAGTTAGAAACTAGTGGCAAAATTGGAAAACACTTCATTGCAGATAAAAATTATTCTTGCGAAGGTATTGCGTGGAACGGCGATGACGAAATTTATTACGGAAAAGGAACAGGACCAAAAGGTAATATTTCAACAAGCGAAACTAGCGAGTCGGGATATTATGTACTTCTATCTGTATATAAATACAATTTCAAAACTGGGAAAGGTGAACCAGTTTTGATAAGTGACGGAAAAGAAGTTTACAGATTTCAAAATGTTTTAGACAATTGGGGCTTTGTCGTCTCAAACGAGAGCAATAAGAGAATCCCAAAATATATACTTGAAATGAGGAATTTAGACGGTAGTAATCCTCAAAGTTTATTTACAAGCGATAAGGAAATGTTATTTATTGATTGGATTAAATAGTTCGGCGCGCCAATTTCATTGGCATGAATTCCGGCGACAAAAAAGAAAAGGTTCCGAAACCCGCCCGCATTCCTCCCCAGACCCCTCCTGCGGGCGGGAAATCAGCCGAGGCAGGGCGAATCCATATCCCCAGTCAATTGTTTCGCCCTGCCGAGTCCATTTTAGTTCTTCTCAAAAAGTTACTACTGGTGCCGGGAGTGGGACTTGAACCCACAAGGCTTGCGCCACACGATTTTGAGTCGTGCATGTTTGCCAATTTCATCATCCCGGCAGATATAGTCATTGCTGGTTTCTAATTTAACCAACTTTTATTGCTGAAATCAAGCAAAGTGCGGTAAAATGTACTCCAATGGCTAGAGTTACCCTTCGACAAGCTCGGGATTTCCAGTTTTTATACTATGGCTAGAGTTATCGCAATTTGCAATGCCAAAGGGGGTGTTGGGAAAACCACGACCGCAGTCAATGTGGCGGCGTATTTGGCGTATCGTGGCAAGCGTGTTTTACTGGTTGATTTTGACCCTCAGGCCAATGCCAGTTCAGCCTTAGGCGTGCATCCGGCGAGTGTCGAAGCCAGCATTTATCATGGTGTTTTGAACCAGGTTGGCGCTGATTCGATCATTCGTCTTTCGCCTGTCGATCAGCTTCATATTGTCCCTTCAGCGCCGCATCTTGCCGGCCTCATGGTTGAACTCGTGAATCTGCCGGAGCGTGAATATTTCTTGCGTAAGTTCATTCACCGCGTGCGACATGCCTACGATTATATTTTGATTGATCTACCACCGAGTACGAGTCTCCTCACGATTAACGGACTCCTGGCTTCAAACGAAGTTGTGATTCCAGTCCAAGCGCAGTACTACAGCCTCGAGGGACTCGGACAACTTCTCGAGATGATCGATCTTATCCAGGCTAATCTCGGCCACACCATTACGATCGCCGGCGCGGTCATTACCATGTATGATGAGAACGACACGCTGAGTCGGGATATTGTTTCTGAAATGGAAAAACATTTCCCGCATCCGCTTTTTCGAACAAAAATTCCGCGAAGTATTCCGCTTGCTGAGGCGCCAAGTTTTTCCCAGCCGATCTTGCACTACCGTCCTGATTCCTTTGGAGCAATGGCTTACGACAATCTAGCGCGGGAAATTATGGATCAGGAAAAAATACATGTGCCGCCAGCGAATCAGTTTACGAGCGACAATTTTGGAAACTTTAATATTATTTAAACTATGTCCAGGAGTGAAAATTCAATCATGAGCGTAGCTATAAAATATGGGATGCCTCATAAAATATTTCTACATCCCTACAACTTAAAAGGTCTCTCCGCTAAGAGTAAGGCTAATTGAATTTCTACTACTGGATATGCTTGGCCAAGGATTAGGAGCCCTCATCCCACCGCAGAGACCAGAGGGAAACAAGGGAAGTGTTCCTCCGCAAACTCCACCAGCCAGTTCTTCTGTTCCGGCGGCTCGCGAGGAGCATCTTGCAGCCTCGGTCACGCCGAGCGCTCCGATCATGCCAGCAGTGACGCCGCTACCGCCAACTCCAGCAACTGGCGAGCATTTTCTACCAAAAGAAGAGGAAAAATTATTACCACAAACAATCGCCCCTACTCGCGTGGAGCCAGTAAAGCCGCTCCCGCCGCTTGAATCGATCCAGGTGATTCGTCCGGAAACGAAAAAAATAGCCATGGGTGAGGCTGTGTTTTTAGTGGAGGTAGAAAAAATTAAACCGAATCCGCACCAGCCGCGAAAACATTTCGACGACGTAGCCTTGAAGGAATTAGCAAGTTCCATTCGCGAGCACGGAATCATTCAGCCGCTCGTGGTCACGAAGATTGAGACCGAGGTGCCCGGCGGAACGTCCGTTGAGTATCAGTTGATTGCCGGTGAGCGGCGTCTCATGGCCTCGAAAATAGTTGGTCTTGAGCGTGTGCCGGTTATCGTTCGATCACTTGATCAGAGCCGGAGCCAGTCGCTCGAGCTCGCCATTATCGAGAATCTCCAGCGCGAAGATCTGAATCCGATCGAGATGGCGCGTGCCTTTGCGCGGCTTCAGGATGAGTTCCGCATGACCCAGCGGGAGATCGCGACGCGTCTTGGGAAGAGCCGTGAAACGGTGGCGAACACCTTGCGTTTATTGGATTTGCCATTCGATGTTCAGGAGGCGATAGGCACCGGAAAGATTACTGAGAGTCACGGCCGACTACTCCTTTCTCTCAAGGATCCGGCAGTACAGGACAAGCTCTTTAAAGACCTATTAAGCAAGAGTTTAACGACGCGAGAATTTAAAGCTCAAGTTGGGGTGAGCGAGGGCGCTCGGCATCGCGAGAAAAGAGTAGTGCCCGAACTGAAGATGCTCCAGGAACGCCTGGCCGCCTTCCTGGGCGCGCCAGTTACGATTAATCAAAGTGGAGATTCGGGACGAATCACGATTAATTTTTACTCCCACGAAGAACTGCAGAGCATTTTAGAACACTTAGCGAAGACGCTTCACGAAGACGGACATGGTCTCTAGATGAGTTCTAGATCAGGATGTGTGAGATCTCTCGCACGCCTTTAATTTTTTTGAGTTTGATGGTCAGTTTGCTGATCTTATCTTTTTCGATCATCTGACACTGGAGTTTAATAATTGGAAACTGGCTGCCGGCTTGATGGATGGTCTGGAGATGGCGGATGTTGATATGCGAACGCGTGACGGTATCCGTCACTTCTTTTAAAAGACCAAAACGATCCTGGACGGTTAATTTTATTTCGATGCCGGTCGGGGTGCGGCGGCCGGTTAGAGCATTTTTCTTTTGACCGATAGCGACCCGGATTTTATCCCGAGCACCGTCAGTTTTTACGAATTTCAGCCAGTCTTCGGACGGCAGTTTATTTTTTTGAGTTAAAATTTCCACGATATCTCCCGACCGAAGCGGGCGGTCGAGTGGCGCGAAGGAGCCGTTCACTTTTGCGCCGACACAGGTGTTTCCGATGGCGGTGTGGATGTGGTAGGCGAAATCAACTGGCGTTGAACCGACCGGCAGGTCGAGCACTTCACCCTTCGGCGTAATCACAAAAATACGATCGCGGAAGAAATCCACTTTCATGGCGTGAAGAAAGGCCTCGGGGTCGGTTGAGTCATACTTTTCCTGCCAGTTCCGAAGCTGCTCCACCCAGCTTAACTCCTTCGAGAGATTTTTACTTTTTGGCGCGCCTCCGCTTTTTTTCTTCTGTTCATAGAGCCAGTGGGCGGCGATACCGTTTTCGTTATTGCGATGCATCTCCTCGGTCCGGATCTGGAACTCGATAAAATGATTTCCTTCGGCGATGACGGTCGTGTGGAGACTACGATAACCGTTCGGTTTGGACATGGCGATATAGTCTTTAATCCGGCCGGGGAGTGGCGGGAAGAGCTCATGGATAGCGCCCAGGGCGCCATAGCAGTCAGACACTGTCTTCACGATAATACGCATCGCAACCAGATCGTAGATCCGGTCGAGGTTCATCTCATGGCGGAGGAGTTTGTGGTACAAGCTGCTGTATCGCTTGGCCCGGAAATCGATATTAAACCAGGGGACGTTATGTTTTGAGAGCATTTGCCTCACCTGGGGTTCCAGTTTTTCTAAATACTCTCGCCGTTCTTCGTACTTACCGGGAACATTTTTTAAAATCCATTCATATTCTTTGGGATAGAGAAAGGGGAAGGAGAGGTCATTGAGCTCACCGCTCAAGTTTTGCATACCGAGGCGATAGGCCAGGGTGGCGTAGATCTCTTCGGTTTCGAGGGCAATTCTTTTTTGTTTTGCTGGCGGCAGGGCCGAGAGCGTCTGCATGTTGTGCAAACGGTCGGCCAGTTTCACAAAAACCACGCGCAGATCTTCGCTCAAAGCGAGAATCATCTTCCGCAGATTTTCCACCTTGGCGTCGGCCGCGATTTTTGTGGAGAGTCCGGCATATTTTATTTTTCCGAGTTTGCTGACGCCATCAACCAGGAAAACAATTTCCGGACCGAACTGTTTGGTCAGTTCTTCTTTGGAGGTGGGCGTGTCTTCAATGATGTCATGGAGAAGCCCCGCGGCAATGGTTTCTTCATCCATATTCCAGCTAGCTAAGGTTTCCGCGACGGCTAAAGGGTGGATAAAAAATGGTTCGCCAGTTTTGCGTTTCTGGCCGATATGAGCTTTCTGGGAAAACTTACAGGCTCGGGCAATCAAGCCATCCGGTTTCTCTTTGATGATTTCCTTGATAGTCATCGGTAGTGGAAATTATCATCCCATTTGAAAGAGGAGGAGTCAATATTTATCCTCCTCATTTTAGAGGAGAAATTGTGTGTTATGATGTCGGCAGCGAAAGGAGTGGCGTCATGCTTCGTACGCTCTTGAAGGCAGAGAAATCGATTCGACTTCCATATCGCGATCCCACACCACGATTTTTGTGGGATATTGCTCGGTACTGGGTGATTAAAATTGGTATTGATGAGTACTTGCCGCGCACTCATGCCAGAGTAGGGACTGGTTGGAGTGGCGCAATGATTTATCTGTGCCCACTTGATCATCGTGCAGAACAGGAATCAGCGCTCATGCATGAATTCTTTCGCCTCTACTTCAATTTCATAGAGCCCGGTATCGAGTTTGAAACCTGGTCAGAGATGGAAGAGTGGTACATTGAAGAAATAGCAGTGTTATTTTACTACCGCCACCGGCGTGCTGTTCGGAATATCTTTGACTGGCTTTTCACCCACAAAGAATTCGATTGGATTCGGTCCGAACCAACTATACGAGGACGAACGGTAATGAGGGCGTTTCGATCTCAATCTCTCTATGGAAAACCATGAGAGATTTTTTATTCCTCGCTTTCCGCGACAGAAACTGTTTCAGGTTCAGTGGGTTCAGTTGGTTCGGATGATTCTTTTTTCTCGCCGGTCGGATTTCCTCCCTCAATTCCATCGGGACGTTGCCAAACTGCGTTGTCACACTTCGGATAACGGTTACAGCCCCAGAAAAGTTTGCCACGAGCACGGCCGCGTGAGACCCGTCGTTCAACCAGTTCTCCTTCGCCGCACTTTTCGCACTTGATGCCGGTTGATTTTGGCGGATCTTTTGGCAGGGCTTTGGTGGTTTTGCATTCCGGATAACCAGAGCAGGCCATGAACTTGCCGAAACGGCCGAATTTGATCAGCATCGGTTTGCCGCATTTTTCACAGACCTCGTCTGTCGTTTCGTTTATAAAATCAGTTTTGGAAACTTCCTCGTACTTCACCTCCAAATTTTTAGCGAAGGGATCGTAAAAATCTTTAATGATTTTCCGCCAGTTGGTTTTTCCTTCGGCCACATCGTCCAAAAGATTTTCCATATTAGCGGTAAACTCGATATCGACGACTTGAGGAAAGTTCGAGCTAATGACTTTGTTGGTTAAGGTGCCAATCTCGGTTGGCACAAAGTGGCCTTTTTCTTTGACCACATAGTTTCGGACCTGGATGACGGAAATAATTGGCGCGTAGGTCGAAGGCCGGCCGATGCCGTGTTTCTCGAGGGTTTTAATCAAACTCGCTTCGGTGAATCGCGGGGGCGGTTCGGTAAAGTGTTCTGTGTCCACTAGATTTTGAAGGGAAACTGTGTCGTCAGCCTTCAGTTCAGGAAGGTGACTGGCCTCGAATGAGGTCGGCCAAATTTTTAAGAAACCATCAAACTTGATCTGGCTTGAGGTGGCGGAGAAGGTGGCCAGTTCACGATCGCCATTCTTACCAATAATCACCGCGCGTTGATTAAGGAAAACGGCCTGGGGTAGCTGGGAAGCCATAAATCGCTTCCAGATGAGGTCGTAGAGCCGCGCCTGATCCTTGTCGAGAGTAAGGCCGCCCGGTTCATTATTGGCGCTGGTGGGACGAATTGCTTCGTGCGCTTCCTGGGCGAGACGCGATTTTGATTTATACCGTCGCGGTCCGCCTTCAAGATAGGCTTCTCCTAAATTTTTTCCAATCCAATCGGCCGCGACGCGCAAAGCGTCTTCCGAAAGGTTGACCGAGTCGGTTCTCATGTAAGTAATAAAACCTTGCTCGTATAAACTTTGGGCCAAAAACATTGTCTTCTTGGCCGAAAAGCGAAGCCGCTGGGCGGCGGTTTGCTGGAGGGTGCTGGTGATAAACGGCGGCGGCGGATTTTTTTTCAACTCTTTTTTCTCGGCGGTTGCGACCACGAACTGTGCGGTTTTGAGATCGTTCAGCAACGTTTCAACCGTAGCTTTCTCGCGAATGCCTGGTTCTTCAATCTCTTTGCCGTCAATAGTTGCCAGGGCAGCTTCGAATGATTCTTTCTTTTCCGTCTCAAAATTACCGAGAACGGTGTAGTATGTTTCCGGTTTGAAAGCGGCGATTTCCTCTTCGCGCTCGGCGATCAGGCGAAGGGCGACGGACTGAACGCGTCCGGCCGAGAGTCCGCGAACAACTTTCTTCCATAAAAACGGCGAGAGTTTATAGCCGACCAGGCGGTCGAGAATGCGGCGGGCTTGCTGGGCGTCCACCATATGATTATCGATCTCGCGGGGAGTTTCCAAGGCGTGTTTAATCGCGCTTTCGGTAATTTCGTGAAAAACGATCCGCTCCGAAGGAATATTATTTTTTTCAAGATCCAAAACGCTGGCCAAATGCCAGGCGATCGCTTCTCCTTCTCGGTCTTCGTCAGTGGCGAGAATAACGCCGCTTGATTTGACTGCCAGTTTTTTAAGGGCGGTGACTACCTTCTGATTTTTTCGCGGCGTAACATAGTGCGGCTCAAAATCTTTCTCCGTATCAATACCCAAGGTGCTTTTTGGCAGATCGCGGACATGGCCATAGGAAGACTGCACGTCATAACCCTTGCCGAGGAATTTACTAATGGTCTTGGCCTTGGTCGGCGACTCAACGATGATCAGTTTGATCGCCTTAGTTTTTTTAGTCCTATTAGAAACAGATCGCGATCTTGGTTTTTTTGCAGTTTTCTTTATTTTTTGAGCTGTATCTGCACTACTGTTTTTTTCTAATTCTGACGCGATCGCGGTTTCTAACGGGATCGAAGCCGACGCAGACTTTTTTCTCGTCGCTTTTTTCTTTGGTTTTTCTTCTTCGGTCACGAGTGGTGTTACCGGTATTTCTTCGATTGCCGATGCTTTTTCTGTGGGCGTATCCATAGTTATGATTGTATGGTGGTGTAGCCAAACTCAGTCTCTTCGATCAGGCCTTTGGTTATTAAAAAACTGACAAGCTGGTTGGCCATTGGTGCTTGAAGATGCGACAACTCGATAATCTTGTCAATGGCGAGGGGAGTGGTCGACTGTCGCAGAATATCCAAGATAGCCGTTTCTTCCGGGCTGATATCAGCATTTTCCATTCTCTTTTTCGTCTCGAGGCCGAACGCTTGGAGAATGTCTTCAGGAACCGTGACGAGCGAGGCGCCTTGCTTTAGTAATTCATGGGAGCCAGCAAAGTTGGGGTGACGAGCTGGACCAGGCAGGACAAACACATCGCGATTTTCTTCGAGGGCAAAACGGGCGGTGGCGATGGTGCCAGAACGAGCGGGTGCTTCGATAATCAAAATACCGCGCGAAAGGCCGCTGATGATTCGATTCCGCTCCAGGAAGCGATAGGGAAGTGACGGACTGCCGAGGGGATATTCGGAGATCAGAGCGCCGCCGTCTTTTAAAATATCTTCGGCCAAACGGGCATTAGTAGCTGGATAGATGTGGTCAAGGCCATTCGCGAGAACCGCCACGGTTATTCCATGCCCTTCAAGTGCTCCTCGGTGGCCGGCGGCATCCACGCCCAAGGCCAGACCGCTAATAACTACACAACCGGCTTCAGCTAAAACTTTTCCAAATTCACGGGCCAGCTCCTTCCCCTCCGTCGTAGCTTTTCTGGTCCCGACAATACCAACGGGATACTCTAGCGGCGGAAGCGTTCCTTTGATATAGAGACCCAACGGAGGCAGAGAAGTTTCCGTGAGAAGGGCGGGGTAGCGATCTTCGTCAAAGAGGATCAATTCCACGCCAGCCGTCTCGAGCGCCGCCGCGTTTTTTTCCGGATCGATTTTCGGATCGGTAGTTTGACTCACCGTGGCCCAGGCCTTTTCCCACGAGCCGTACGTGTCCTTGAGTTTCTTTAACTCTTTGTACTGTGATTGCAACGCGATATTCGTCGCATTATAAAAAATTGCTTCACGTTCCATACTATAATATAGTAAACAGCTTTCATCATTTTTGTAAAATCTATTCTACCAATACCTGCGCAAGAACAAATGAACTACCACGGCGTTACCGCCGTGGTTTCCCGTACAGTGCAAGTTGCGCATGGGACTTTGGCATATAAAAAGCGGAGAGGTTAATCTCCGCTTGGAAGTGAGTCGATGTCACTGCCCGCACGACCTAAGCGATACACAAGGTACAGGATGCCGCCGTATAGGACGACAATGGTTCCAGCGGTCAACGTAATCCATTTTAACCCGACGATTACCATAGCATCTCCTACGAATCCGATAGCCCGTAGTCGTAATCAGCGGCGTACAGGAGCGCAACCCAGGTTCCCAGGACGATGCCAATTCCGAAGATACCGCTAAAGATCTCACCTGTGTTTGAGAGCCAGCCTGCTCCGCCACTTACAATCAAGAAAATGGAGCTTGCGAGAAGAAGCCTTCGAGCGACAATGTATTTACGCAAAACGTATTCAGGCATGAATCGAATACCTCCTTGTGGGCTTCCTTCATGCTAGAATAAACAAAAAAATACCTCAAGCGAGGTATTTTTTAATGTGGAGTTGTAACTACTTCCCGATCTGCTTCTTTGCTCGCGGTTTCTTTTCTTTCTTAGGGGCGCTGGCCTTCGCGGTTCGGGCTTTAAACTTCTCGACGCGGCCGGCGGTGTCGATCAGGGTTTTGGCGCCAGTATAGAATGGATGACACTTGGCGCAGATTTCAACTTTCACTTCTTTGCGCGTTGAACCGACGATAAAGGTATTACCGCAAGCGCAGCTGACTTTGGCTTTAGGGAAATAGGCGGGATGTATATCTTGTTTCATATTTTGGATACTTGCCCTTCCGTAGCTTTATGCGAAGGAGGGTCGGTTTTTGCCATAATTTTATAAATTTTAATTTATTTTAAATTATGAGCATCCCGCCCTGGCGGGGCACTCATTACAGTATTGGCTATTATACGGATAATTTATAAATTGACAAGGCTGTATAAAAATTTTAAGTTGTAAAGAGAATAAGAGAGCGAGGTGACAATATGGCGAGTGGGGAGTGTCCGTCACGAGAAAAGCTTCTACAGTATCTGCAAGACGTAGATGATCCTCAGTATCGGGAAATCCGAAAGCATGTGACAAACTGCAAGAGTTGCGCGGATCGTTGCTACATGATGGATCCACAGCTCGATCACACTGATTAGCGCTGAACCACGTTGAAGGAGAGACACGATGAGGGCTAAGAAGATCAAGTGTCCATCAATTGTGGAGTTGCTGTTTGTACTAGATATCGCCAATTCTCAGCGTCAGTGTGATGTATGGCTACACAGCGCGTCATGCGATAAATGTCAGGTTCGAATTTCTTTAACGCGACAGTCAAAGAATACCGGCGCTCATTCGTGAGTGGCCGGTTTTTTATTCGTGCGCAAATACTCCGGGCGTCAGCCCGCGGAGAATCATTTCGGAAAGAAAAAGGCACAAGCGGGTTACGCTTTGCCTTGTCGTGACGACCGGTCTTGCGTGGGGTCGTACTCCCAGTTCTTTACTCTTCGAGCGATGTCGGATCCTCTGAAAGAGTCCCATGGAGGAACTGGGATGTTCTGGTTGCGGTTGTTAACGCCGCAAACCGAGAGGATGACTCGAAAGTAGGGCACTGGGTTTGGATCATGGGCGAAAGCGGCCATCCACCCCGTCCCTATGAGCCTTCGATCTTCTCCAGGCACCACAACAATGATCGCTTCTCCGCTTTGATTCCATTGTCCGATCCAAAGTGCGTCGGAGTCGAAGCGTACCCCGTTGCTTTCAAGGCCCGTCATGTGAATGAACCCGATGCTTTTGAGGGCAGCGATCGGATCCACTGGCATCTGTTCCCCTGGTCGTGCAATCCGTAGATGCCGCGTGTGTATTGCTGCGTTATGCATTCCCGCACCCCTCCGTTAGTTCAAGTTGATATTCTTAGCTGTGGACTTTATATCATATCTATTTATTTCGGTCAAAGATGTTTCTTGGCGTGCGTAGGTAGGGTATACTTTTTATAGTAGGAGGTGCCCATATGAATAATATAGAAGGTGCCGGTTCTTGTCCGGACAAGAAGGACGTGATCGGTGTGTTGGAAATCGAAGAAACTGGTCGACGGAAAATGATCTTGCGTCATATCTACCTCTGCGAACAGTGTAGAGAGTTACGTCCTCGTCAACCTGCGCGATCGATTACCCCTTCTCTGCGATTGAGAAAGTGGCATTCCTGGCCAATTTTTCGACTGGTTTTCGGGAGCTCTCCCTAGCTCCAACCTTCCCGCTGATAGCCCTCCCGTTATCAGCTTTTTTATTCTCTATATGTTCATGATTGTGGCCCAAAGTTGTGCCTTGACCCCCACACCTAATTAGGAAAGAAACATGAAAAGGAAGACTGAAAGTTAGTCACAACCATGAAAGTAAAGTATGCGAGGATTTTCACGTCCAAAGCGCAGTTCCTGATTAGGTGTGGGGGTTGACTTTCGGACTCACTTCTATATACTAGTCTTTGCCTCTCGAAAAGGGGCGTTGTTTTTTGAAAAATGTATAAGGAAAATCCTTCGGCAGGCTCAGGATCATCATCCTCGAGCAAGTCGAGGATGATGAGAGTTTTTTAGTTGTCCCAATTTATTCTTCTTTTGACTCAACTCAAGATGTTAAAAATCCTGAGCGAAGTCGAAAGATTCCTTTCGATAAGCTCATGGCCTTCGGGCGATGAGTGAAAAGAAAGATTTGAGATTATGTAAATGACGTGTGGCGCTTGGACTCAGAACGCATCTCAAAAATATTTCCGACCGCGAGAGTGGCTCATGGTTGCGAGGCCGAGAAGGAAGTCCGAAGGTGTACCTGGAAGGTATATCGAGGATGAACCGACAATGGTATTCGCAAACATGAGCCCTCTCCCTTCGGTTCCAGTAATTTTACTAGCAGACGGTGTTGCGATTCGGAACCGTAGCTTTGGCTACAGCTTCCATCGTCGCGCCTAGTCTGCCAGCAAAATTACTTGGAACGCGGATTCGAAACTATTTTTGAGATGTGTTCGTAATTGTTTCTAAGCGCTACGTGATTGTTTCATAATTTTTTTACAGAGGATTTGATCCTGGTCCAGGATGAACGCTGGCGGCGTGGATAAGGCATGCAAGTCGAACGGTCCAGCACCACTTTTTAGAGAAGCAATTTTCGAAGAAAGTGGTGCTGGATAGTGGCGAACGAGTTAGTAACACCCTGGTTATCTACCTTTGAGTCAGACATAGCTTTCCGAAAGGAAAGGTAATATCTGATGGCACCAGTGCTCTGCACTGGGAAAAGCAAAAAGTAAATTCTAAATCCGAATATCGAAATCCGAAACAAATTCAAAATTCCAATGTTTTAAACATTAGCATTTTAGACATTCATTATTGTTTCGAGTTTCGTGCTTAGAATTTCGAATTTTGTATTTCCAGTGCAGAGTATTGGTTAAAGAAGTAATTCGCTCAAAGATGAGCCTAGGCCCGATCAGCTAGTTGGTGAGGTAATGGCTCACCAAGGCTATGACCGGTAGGAGGGGTGAGAGCCCGATCTCCAACGACGGAACTGAGACACGGTCCGTACTCCTACGGGAGGCAGCAGTCGAGAATATTTGTCAATGGGCGAAAGCCTGAACAAGCGACGCCGCGTGCAGGATGAAGGCCTTCGGGTCGTAAACTGCGGTAGCTACAGAAGAAATCGCATCGCGTTGCGATGCTCTAAAATCCTAAATTCCAATATCGAAATACGAAACAATATCGAATTTCGAATGTTCAAATGTCTGAAACTTTTGTTCATTTTGATTTATGCATTTTGTTTCGGATTTCGTGCTTCGTGCTTGGAATTTGGAGCACCGCATCGCGGTGCGATTGACCGTATGTAGCGGAAAGAGGTGGGTAACTACGTGCCAGCACCAGCGGTAATACGTAGACCTCAAGCGTTATCCGGATTTATTGGGCGTAAAGCGTGTGTAGGAGGTCTGGTGCGTCTTTGCTTAAATCCCACCGCCTAACGGTGGACCTGGCAGAGATACGACGAGACTGGAGGAGGTTAGAGGTGAGCGGAGCGCACGGTGTAGGGGTGAAATCCGTTGATATCGTGCGAAACACCAAAGGCGAAGGCAGCTCACTGGGACTTTCCTGACTCTGAGACACGAAAGCGTGGGGAGCAAAAAGGATTAACTCCGTCGCGGAGCGACGGAAGCTCTAATTTCTAGTATCTAATTTCTAAACAAATGAGAATGACCGAAAATCAAAAAAGTTTAGGGATTAAATATTATTCTTAGGATTTCCGCCGTTTCGTGACGGCCCGCAGGGTATGCGGGAAACTAGTCCCTCCTTCGAAGCTTAATGCGAAGAAGGAGAAAACTTGGCTATATGCTGGAAAACCCGTGGTATCTTCAACTACCGAAAGGTGAAAATGTTGAAGTGTATCGTTGGGGCAGGTGCGGATTTATCCGCCGAAGCCTTGGCGAAGGCGGACAACCAGCAGGGAAGAATTCAGGAGGATTATGAAGTATCGCATTTATGCGTACAAACGAGACAGGAAAGAGTTCGGAAGTGAGTGGTATCGTTGTTGGGAGAAGCCTTTTGAGGCGCCCGACGATGATGCTGCCCGTAAACACTTCAATCAGGAAGCTGGACGTCTCAACAAAGATTACTATCGATGTAATCTTGTGCGTATTGATCGAGAAGCAGTCGCAGAAAAAACGACTGCTCTAGTTGAATCATGAATTCCCCTCAGAGACTATACGCCGAGCCCAGCACTTTTGATTGCGGATGTCGTGGCCATGCCCGATGTCCTTTTTCTAAAGTGTTGGTGATGATATAGTCCGAACTCATGGGCGACCATGAGAGCAAATCAGAAATGAATTTGCCGACAGCAAATTCCAAATTCGAAGCACGAAATTCGAAACAATCTTGAAATTCTAAATTCAAATGTCTAAACATTTGGGTTTTGGAAATTGGGATTTGTTTCGGATTTAGAAATTAGGTTTTCGGATTTGCAATTTTGTTGTAGTAACAAAATTGTAGATACCCTTGTAGTCCACGCCCTAAACGATGCCGACTAGCTGTTCCTAGTATCGACCCTAGGAGTGGCGTAGCTAACGCGTTAAGTCGGCCGCCTGGGAAGTACGAGCGCAAGCTTAAAACTCAAAGGAATAGACGGGGACT
>CAYHXC010000013.1:0-27698 GCA_964360585.1 uncultured Candidatus Saccharibacteria bacterium
GATAGGTGTACTTCATGCCGTCCTTGTCCTGTTTAATAAAGGAAAGGGCGAAGTTCGGTTCAATACCGCTCGAGCAGTCGAACATCATAGCGATCGAGCCAGTTGGGGCGACGGTGGTCAAAGCGGCGTTCCGCATCTTGATTTTCTTCTTGGCGTAGATGGAATGCGGCAGGTTGGGGAAAGCGCCTTTTTCTTTGGCGAGACTCTCCGACATCTCATGCGAGGCGTCGGTGATCGTTTTCATAACCTTCTCACCAAGCTTCGCGCCTTCTTCAGAGTTATAGGCCACACCGAGCTGGAAAAGCATATCGGCAAAACCCATGATGCCGAGACCGATACGGCGGTTTTTCTGGGCCAGTTCGGTCACCTGTTTCACCGGGAAGTCGAAGGTGTCGATCACATTGTCCATGAGACGAGTGGCAATCTTGGTTGCCCGCTTCAAGGCAGTCCAATCCACTTTGCCGTTTTGCACGAAAGCGGCAAGATTGAGAGATCCGAGATTGCAGTTATCGTAGTGATGGAGGAACTGTTCGCCGCAAGGATTAGAGCAGTCAATGGGACCGAGACCGGGAAGGGGATTGGTGCGGTTTACTTCGTCAATGAAAACGATACCCGGTTCGCCATTTGACCAGGCGTTGTGGACAAGCTCATCAAAGATTTCTTTTACGGTAATATCGATCTCCTCCATGCCGATCACCGAGCCGTTCGGAGCGCGGAGCACGCGATGTGGCTTGGTTTTTTCTCCTTTCCACTCACAGTACCATTGCTCGCTTGGATTTTCGGTCAAAGCTTTCATAAAAGTATCAGTCACCTTGATCGAGATGTTGAAGTTACGGATATCGCCCTCAATTTGCTTGCAACGAATGAAATCAAGAATATCCGGGTGGTCGATCTGCATCATGGCCATGTTGGCGCCATGACGACCCTGCTGTTTGATCACACCAAAAGCTTCGTTATAGACGCGCAAAAAAGAAACCGGACCCGATGAGACGCCATTCGACTTCCTGGTCGTGGTCCAGGCTGGACGAAGATGAGAAAAATCGAAGCCAAGACCAGAGCCAGCCTGCTGGAGGAGCGCCGCGTCCTTCAGTGTTTGGAAAATACTCTCCATGGAGTCCAAAACTGGCAAGACGATGCAGTTTGCTACCACTGCCGTTTCTGCCCCCGCGTTCGTCACCGTCCGCCCGGCCGGGGTGTACTGCTTCTTCGACATGATCTCGAAGAAATCGCGCTCAGTTTTTTCGATAAACCGCTTGTCATGGCCATAGTTTTTCTCAATTCCGGCTAAAGCATGGGCGATCCTTTGAAACAGCTCGGCTGGGGTTTCCTGTGAACCGTCGGGACGTTTCAAAAGATAACGTTTTTTCATCATCCGGAGCGAATTCTCGGAAAATGAGTCGTTGATTTTCTTGTACTCGGCCTTGGGGGGAATGGCGGCAGCGGCGGACTTCTTGGTGGTCATAGTCGTCTTTTTTATTATTTTTTTGAACCTTTATATTAAATTTTTTACCAACTGTATTAGCCATTTTAGACGTTTCTCGAACTCTGTAAACTAAGAGAAGTTATGCACAGAAAGTGTGAAGAAAAGGGCTTGAAACCTAGACCTGTTGTCAACTCTTGACAACAAAAAAGAGGGGGTTTAGGATATGCCTATGAAAAACTTTTTATTAACTTTTGTGCAGTTTGCGGTGGGTGGAATGGCAGAGTTGGTGACGATGTTTTTCTTTATAAAAAATATATGTATTTCTACGTTACAGTCGCGATCGGGATTCGTTTTGGTGTATCTTTTAATTCCCTTTGCGCTTTCCGTTGGTGTTTTAGGAGTATTTTTCCTTGGGCAGAACCATATTTTTTCACTGGAAGAAAAATCCGGAGGAGATTTTTTATTAGAAACGTCTTTTGAGGCGTCTTCCACAGAGAAAATTCAATCATCATCACTTTTAGGATCAGTCACGGAAGTCTTTGATCGGGCTTTAGGGAAAAATGTGGAGAAAAAAGGCGTGACAGTAGTTTTAACGACAAAAGAACGTGTCTCAACGAGTTCGAAATCACAAACAGCTTCAGCGACCATTGCCGCGCCGCTCGTGGAAGTTATTTCAGAGAAAAAACCGGTAGCAACCGTGATTCAAAAAGTTCCAGAAAAAGTCCTAGAAAAAAATGAAACTCCGTTGGTATGTGGAACGAGTTCGCTGAAAACTGCCAAACGGGAAATTATTCTGAACGAACTGGCGTGGATGGGATCGGTTTCGGAAAATGGAGAGACTGCGGTTGCGAGTAGCCGGCGCGAATGGCTGGAACTTTTAAATATTTCTTCGCAAACGATTGGGATTGCGAACTGGCAGGTTCTTGATGCGGAAGGAAGATTCAGGGTTGCTTTTCCGGCTGGCGCGAAACTGAAACCGGGCGAGTTTTATTTTTTGGCGCGAACCGGTGCGGAAAAAATTATAGAGAAGAAGCCCGATGCTTTTTACAGCGCCATGATGACTAATGATGGATTGTCGTTGCGTCTCGTAAATGAGAACTGTGAGACAGTTGATCAATTACTTTCCGCGACGAAGTGGCCGGCCGGGAATAGTGAAACGAGGCAAACGCTCGAAAGAAATAGTGATCGATTGGGCTGGCACACCAGTGTTTCTCCCGGAGGAACACCGAAAGCAGAGAACAGCCTGCCTCTTGTTTCAGTTCTGCCCGCCACAACTATTGGCGGTGGCGGCAGTGTACAAGTTGTATCTTCGAATACAAATACAAACAACACATCGACACAGACCAACACGGCAACAACTACGACCGTCACAAGCGCAACTACAACAACTACAGCCAACACTTCTTCTCTATCGCATATCCTGATATCCGAGGTGCAGATAGGTTCATCATCTTCGACGCAAGAGGAGTTTGTCGAGCTCTATAATCCGGGAACGAGTACGGTAAATTTAACCGACTGGTCGATCCAGAAGAAAAGCAAAACTGGAACATCGTTTGTAACGTTTCTCCCGAAAACAGTTTTAGATGGAAAATCGATTGCGGCTGGTGGATTTTTTCTGGTAGCGCATCCCTCAAGTACCTTCGGGACAAGTTCTTCGAGTTCGTTTTTGGCCGACGCGACAACTGACGATGGTATTGCCGCTCATAATACAGTGGTCCTGAAGGATCCGGATGGTGGTATTGTCGACAAAGTCGGTTGGGGCGAAGCGAATGACTTCGAAGGTTCGGCCGCTGCTGTAAATCTCGATCCAGATACAAGTATCCAGCGCAAAACAGCAAGTGGAACATTCAGCGATACTGATAACAATGACCTAGATTTTGAAGTAGTGCTCTGTCCGAGTCCTCGTGGATTTACTGCCACCTGCGTTCCCACCGCGACCACGACCACGACTACTTCGACTTCAACACCAAACGCAACTTCTACAGTACCCGGTTCGACAACGAGCACACCAGAATTAGGGAATGGAACGAGTACGAGCAGTATCGCATCTTCGACAACTACGTCGACTTTTCCGAATACTTCTTCGACATCACTCAATCATCTCGTCATTTCCGAAATTCAGATTACTGGTGGCGTGGGAGAAACCGATAAGGATTACATAAAAATCTTTAATCCCACCGCGAATGTCGTTGACTTAAGTGGTTGGCGTTTGAAGAAGCGAACACAATCCGGAACCGAATCTTCGATTAAAGTCTTTGCGAGTGGCGCGACCATTTTGCCCGCGAGTATATTTCTTTGGGCAAATTCGAACGATGGATTTAGTGAGACGATTGGCGCGCAAGCCTCGAGCACGCAAACGTTAGCGGGCGATACGAGTGTGGCGCTTATGGATGCTTCAAGTACGATTATTGATACGGTGGCTTGGGGCAGTGGGCACGTCGGTCCGTTTGTGGAAGGTTCAGTTTTTCCAGATAATCCGCTGGTCGGCCAGCTTCTGAAACGAAGAGTCGTGAACGGTGTTTTTGAAGATACAGACAGTAATGCGGAAGATTTCCTGATACTGTAAAGGTCAATGAAATACTTATGTAATGTACATTTTATACCGTCACTATGACTACCAAAGAAGAAACACTACTCGATACAATGGCCCAACCCATTGCCCAGACCCTTGAAGTGATTCAGGAGCTTCCAACGAAACAGTATCTTGAAGAACGGTTGGATAACTGTGCGACTAAGGAGGGTCTCGAAGATGTGCGAGAAGACATTATTCGCACAGTTGAGCGTTTGGTGAAAGAAGATTTGAGGAGCTATATAGATCTGGTTCATTTGAACGTGCGTGTGAAAATTTTGGAAGAGCAGAGTGGTAAGCAACGACGAAGGTAGTTTTGTTGGGGAAGGGTAAAATTCCGCGTTGTGTATCAGCGTGGGATTTTATCGTTTTATGATCTTGGCTCTCTTCACAGTGGCAGACGCATTAAAAAGAAAAAAAACAAGCAGAGCTTGTTCTTGAGAGTTACCTTTTTGGCCAGAAGGTTAAAATGGGTTTGTTCACCCACTTCCTTTTTGACGGGTGCTGAAGGATGTGCCAGTGCTGTGATGAAGGACAGCGTTGAGCAAAAGTATGCGTCCCCGTTCTGGTTCTGATGATCTTCGCTTCTCTTTTGGCGGCGTCTTTCGAGTAGATGCCCATTTCAGCGCAACTTCGAGGATTGTTTCTCGGCCTTCCCCCTGTTGGTTCGGAGAAGGGATTAAAGGTCATGATGTTCCCTCGCTTCTTCCGTGTAATCACCGTTACGACTGACTTGAGATACCATCCCGATCAGAAAAAGTACTATGACCATGAGGTCGCACCAGCAAGCTTCGTCTACAACCGCAGCCTGAAGCCCAAGAACTTCCATATCATCTCCACCTTGAACTCCCTCGTTTTTACCAGAACTGATTTGATCCGTCAATTTCTAGAATAAAAAATCCCCGATGGTAAATCGAGGAGGTAGTTAATTATCATCAATGAGTCGTCCAGCACGACACTCTCGTCTAATGTAGGCTTTGCAGCACCCTTCAAATTCACTCGCGGCCATCCTTCGTCGAGTTCGATTTTTGTAAAGCGAGAGTCCAACACTGTTGGCTAATCGCTCATCCACCTCATGACAGCGCTCATTACCATTTTTGTGGTACACTCGAACCCATCGAAGAATTTCCTCTCGAAGACGGCGAATTTCTTTTCCTCTGGCAGTGAGTGACATTTCTCGGACAGGTTTCACTGGAGATTCTTTTTTCACCGGTCTTTTTTGCACAGAATCCTCCTCTTGTCTATCGGAACTACTATACACTATAACCACTGAAAAAATGCAGTCAATTATATACTTTTTTGACTTCCTAAAAAGTTCTCTTTAGAATCGTTTCATACCCCCTAGTGATCTGCTTCTCGGGGCACTTTCTGCGTCTAGAGGAAAGTATATGAAATAATGTTAATGTCCCGACGCTTCGGTCGGGATGCTCATCCCCCCACCTTACTCTACGAAAAATATAAAAATGGCTTATTTTCTACGGATTCATTTTAAAGTCGACTTAATTAATACTTACTAAGGTGGAGGGATGGCAAAAGATAAAATAATAATTAGAGGCGCGCGGGAGCATAACTTGAAGAACATCAATCTCGAACTGCCGCGCGACAAGATGATTGTGTTTACCGGACTTTCAGGCTCGGGGAAGTCGAGTCTGGCCTTCGATACGATTTTCGCCGAAGGTCAGCGGCGATATATTGAATCCTTGTCCGCCTACGCCCGGCAGTTTTTGGGTCGCTTGGACAAACCGGATGTGGATGAAATTGAAGGTTTGTCGCCAGCAATTTCCATTGATCAAAAAAGTCATTCCTCGAATCCGCGTTCGACGGTCGCGACCATTACCGAGATCTATGATTATTTGCGTGTTTTATATGCCCGCGTTGGCGTGCCGCACTGTCCCGAGTGTGGGCATCAGATCCGAAAGATGACGAAAGAGGAGATTGTGGATGCGGCGATCGAGATTGCCAAAAAAAATAAAGCTAAGAAAAATATTTTGGTGTTGGCGCCGGCCGTGCGCGGCCGGAAAGGCGAGTACTACCAACTGCTCTATGATTTTTTGAACGCCGGGTTTAGCGAAGCGCGTATCGATGGGAAGTTTGTATCCCTTCGCGAACGGGTTGATCTGGGGCGATACAAAACCCACACGATCGAACTCGTGATTGATCGCATGCCGGCCGGATTGGATTTTTCCTCCGCCACTGGAAGTCGATCCACCCCAGGTGGAAAAGGAGGATCCGTCTCCGGCGGAAAGGACCAGGGCTGGAAAGACAATCGTTTGCGCTTATCCGAAGCAATCGAAACTGGCTTGAAGTACGGTCATGATGTGGTCACGTTTATTACCGATGAAGAAACATCGCTCTCGGCCAAGTTCACCTGTCCGAACGATGGATTTTCATTTCCCGAGATCGAACCACGTTTGTTTTCGTTTAATAGTCCGTATGGCGCCTGTCCGACCTGTCATGGCTTGGGCACGGAGGATCTGTGGTCAGAAAAAATCTGTCCCGACTGTTTGGGGAAGCGTTTAAAAAAAGAAAGTTTGGGTGTTTTGATCAATGGGAAGAATATTGTGACCGTGACGGCGCTTTCGATTGTTGATGCGTATGAATTCTTTGGAAAATTAGAAAGTGCTTCGGTTACGTCCAAATCAAAAAAACAACAGTCATTTTTGGAAATTGCCGAAGTGCCGCTTCGGGAAATTCGGAACCGTCTGAAGTTTATGATGGATGTCGGCCTGGAGTATCTCACGCTCGATCGGAAAGCGGGGACCTTGTCCGGCGGCGAGTCGCAACGAATTCGTCTGGCGTCACAGATTGGATCACGCCTGGTAGGTACATTATATATACTCGACGAACCGACCATCGGTTTGCATCAACGAGATAACGCTAAATTAATACAGACGCTTCAGGATCTGCGTGATCTTGGAAATACGATTATTGTCGTTGAACATGACGAGGACACAATTCGCGCCAGCGATTATCTGGTTGATATTGGACCGGGTGCCGGTGTACATGGCGGAAACATTGTGGCGGCCGGACCGATTCCAGAAATTCTATCCGCCGGCGGCCGATCCTCCTCTAGAGGAAAAGATACATCCCACAACTCGCTCACTATCGATTACCTGAACGGTAAAGAATTTATTTCCGTGCCAGAGAAGCGGCGAACGATAGGAAAGGCGCATGAGTTTTTAAAGATCAAAAGTGCCACGGCGAACAACTTAAAAAATCTCGACGTGAATATTCCGCTCCGACGTCTTACAGCCGTGACGGGAGTTTCTGGATCGGGCAAGAGTTCGTTGATCTATGACGTCCTTTTTAAAACCCTTTCGAATAAGTACAACGGCAGTCATTTTATCGTTGGCGCGCACAAGGCGATTATGGGCACTGAGTATATTGATCGGATTATTAATGTCGATCAGGGCGCGATTGGCCGGACGCCGCGATCGAATCCGGCGACCTATGTTGGGGCCTGGACATTTATTCGCGATATTTTTTCAGAAACAGAGGATGCGCGCGTGCGCGGTTATAAGCCGGGGCGATTTAGTTTTAATGTGCCGGGCGGGCGGTGCGAAAACTGCCAAGGACACGGCACTTTGGCGATCGAGATGCACTTCTTGCCGACGGTCTACGTTGAGTGTGATGTTTGTAAAGGCAAGCGATTTGATCGTGAAACGCTTCAGGTGGAGTATAAAGGAAAAAATATTTACGAAGTTTTGGAGATGACGGTGGAAGAAGCCACAAAGTTCTTCGAGGATATTCCCTGGCTCCATGATCGTCTGAAAGTGTTGGAAGAAGTTGGTTTGGGATATATCAAACTGGGACAGTCAGCCACGACCTTATCTGGCGGCGAAGCGCAACGGATCAAACTTTCGGCCGAACTTGGAAAACGGGACACGCGAAAAACACTTTATTTATTGGATGAGCCGACAACTGGTTTGCACTTTGCTGATATTGATCAGTTGCTAAAAGTTCTACAACGCCTTGTTGATCGAGGAAATACCGTTGTTGTTATCGAACATAACTTGGACGTGATTAAAACCGCCGACTGGGTGATCGATCTCGGTCCAGAAGGCGGCGTTGGTGGTGGACAGGTGATGGGCGCTGGCACGCCGGAAGAAGTTTCCAAAAAAGCTGGCAGTTTCACGGCACAGTATCTCAAGAAAGTTTTAAAATAATAAAAAGCACCGAATTATTTTTCGGTGCGGTTAGGAATAGAGAAGAGGGTTGGTTGGTCAGAGGATTCATTCTTTACTTCTCGTTTCACCCTCCGTCCTTTATTTCTTGGTTGCAGAGTGGATGGTGGGGGAAGAATCGGAAATGCTCTCTGGGGCGCAGACTCTCGGGGTTCTCGGAGCACTATTTTCCCTCCGATATAGTAGTCGGCGGCGGCGATTGACCAGTCGCAGGTTCTACTCACTACGCAAACTGCGCAGGTGCGATCGTACGCTTTTTGCTGGGAAGGCGTCCATCGAGCAACAGGTACGACTTTGGTTTTTCTGCCATATCGCACCTTGCTACTGCCACCTTCGCTTCGATTGCCGGGATGAAGATTGCACATGATGCCAGAGAAGATCCAGACGGCCTCGCACAAATGAACTGGGCTCACGTTATGTTCGACGGCGTAGTCCATGAAAACCTGTCTTGTGGCAGCAAGTACGGGTTTTGTATAAAGACCATTCGAGCCGCCATTGCCTTCGACTACGCGAATGATGCCATGAGAAAATACGGTTCGCAGAACGTGAAAATCGACCGGAATAGGAAATTTCCATTGGTCGATGATGTCAGCATGCATGTAAAAATACGTGAGCATGCTTACCATCTTGTGCTGGAAGCCGTAGAATCCGGTTGTGCGTCGATTTTGGATTCGGTCGCAGGCATCTTCGTATGTCGAGACTTCGTGGAAAAGTGTTCGTGGATCTCCGGCCCATTGATCCCGGATTCTTTCCAGATTGGTTTTCCAGCCCCGTCCGGTTTCTTCAGCATTGAAGCCCAAGCCAACTCGGCTAAAATGGTTGGCCAGATGATCCGCGGAAATGCTATCTACCGTCTCCGGAAGAAAGATTTCCGGTTCTGCTCGATAAAGTCGTCCGAGACTGCGAGTGGCGGTGTGACTTTTGATACCACCACGCATCCAGTAGCAGAGAGCGAACAGAAACAAAGAATGTTCTCTGCCTCCCCACGGTAATGACCGAGGGAGATTTTCTTTGATTTGCGGAGGAATCGCTCCGGGTTGGTTAAAAGGATAGTCTTTTTCCAGATACGCTCCAAGAAGTTTTCCCAGAACTGCATCGGCTTTGGTTTTGTCCACTAAGACCTGCATCGGTGTCCCCTTCAGGAGTTTTGGTGATGGAAAAGAGCGGACGAACCGCGTCTGAGGCGGATTCAATCGCATTCTACCCCCCATAATTTAAGAGGGTCAAGCGAGAGGTCTAGAGGAGCGTGATACAATAGGAGTATGCTAAAAGTTGAGGGCAATAAGTTCATGCGCGATGGCGAGAAGGTGGGTTGGATCGATGGCGCCCAAATTTTTGATAAAGAAGGACGGAATGTCGGTTATATTGAGGATGAAAATGTGTTTTCGAGGAACGGAAAACGACTCGGTTACGTTCACGACGACTACTTACACATGGAAAACGGCGACAAGATGGAGCTTGATCAACTCAAGGAGTATATCCAGGGTGGGCAGGTTCCTACACTGGTTCGTGCGGCCGCCTGTATTCTCCTTGGCGATTAACACTTTTTCTCAAACTCTTCTATTTCACGATCGTGAAATAGAAGAGTTTGAGATTTTGTATTTTCCATTACATCGAGTACATTTTTACTAATGAATCAGTCTTCATTCTATAAAACTCTTCCAGAGACGCCGGGCGTATATTTAATGAAGGATCGCACGAAGAAATTGCTCTATGTCGGCAAGGCGGGTAATTTGCGTCGGCGTGTTTCGAGTTATTTCACGCGGCCTCATGACAGCCGTATTCAAACGCTCGTCGAGAATATACACTCGATCGATCATCAAAAAACGGATACGGCAATCGAGGCTTTGCTTTTAGAGGCTAAGCTTATTAAAAAATACGAACCACCGTTTAATATTCGCGAAAAGGATGATAAGAGTTTTTTATGCGTAGGAATTACGCGCGAGCTGTTTCCGCGTGTCCTTTTAGTGCGAGGGAAAGATCGGGAAGCGGGTGATGTGGTTTGGCGACGCATGTTTGGGCCGTTCACCTCAGCTTCGCATATTCGCGAAGCCCTTCGGATCATCCGGAAAATTTTCCCATTTCATACGCACGATTCGGTTGGACTCAAAAAACAAAAAGCCTGTTTTGATTACCAAATTGGTCTTTGCCCGGGAGTGTGTGTCGGAGCAGTTTCGCGAGCAGACTATCTCAAAAATATCCGTAACATAATCCTGTTTTTTGACGGCGAGAAGAAAAAGATTCTACGCAATCTCAAAAAAGAACGACAGGAAGCAAGCCGCGGTTTAGAGTATGAGCGTGCGGAAAAACTGCAGCGTCAGATTTTCGCGCTCGAGCATATTCAGGATGTGGCGCTCATCACTGAGCCGGATTTTGTCAGTGAATCTGAAACGAGCCAGTTGCGGATTGAAGGGTATGATATCTCTAATATTTCCGGGACAGCGGCGGTCGGTTCGATGGTGGTGTTTATAAACGGCAAATCGGCGAAGAGTGAGTATCGTAAGTTCAAAATTAAAACCGTGAGTGGCGCAAATGATGTGGGAATGTTACGCGAAGTTTTGGAGCGACGATTCAATAATCCCTGGCCGCTGCCGCAACTTATTTTGATGGATGGGGGAGTGTCGCAGGTGAATGTGGCCCGGCGGGTCGTTAGTCGGTTGCGTTTATTTATTCCGGTTGTTGGTCTGGCCAAAGGACCGGAACGAAAGCGCAATGATCTGATTGGCGTCTTGCCCAAAGATGTTGTCTTCAAAACCGTTGTTGCCGTTCGTGACGAAGCTCATCGTTTCGCGATTAAGTACCATAAAAGTTTGCGGAGCAGAAGGTTTTTGTCATCATGAGAGAGATTATCATCGTCCTTCACAATATCCGGAGTCTCCATAATGTCGGATCCATTTTCCGAACGGCTGATGCGGCCGGAGTTTCAAAAATATATCTTGCGGGCATTACACCGGAACCAACTGATCGTCTCGGGAGAATTCGAGAACCTTTACGGAAGGTTTCTCTTGGCGCTGAAAAAACTGTTTTGTGGGAACATGTTCCGTCGACTTCCACCATTTTCAAAAAACTAAAAAGCCAAGGATATATAGTATGCGCCTTGGAACAGTCAAAAAAGTCTATTGGTTATACCACCTTGCCAAAGCGAATTCGTAAAATTGTTCTGGTTGTGGGGAACGAGGTGCGTGGCCTTCCGCCTTCGGTACTCAAAAAATCCGATTACATTTTGGAGATTCCGATGCGTGGAGCTATGGTTCGACAAGCTCACCATCCGCGCCGCAGTCAGGCCGGAAAAGAATCGTTGAATGTAAGTGTGGCGGTAGGCGTGGCGCTTTTTGAACTTATCAGATCGTAAAAAAAGTTGTGGCCAGAACTATGTTCTGGCCTTAAGAAGGAACCGGAAGATCGAGAAATGGTCTCCCCTAAAACACCGCACATCCGCACACCGCAAGGTTGTTTGGAACAACCACCGCCCCGCACGCCGTCCATCCGTACCGCTTCTCGATCCTCCGGGCTATCATGGGAGGGTATCCGCAGTCAGTATACCACCGCCAGCGCGACCAGTGTCTATTCGCAAGTTATGCACAAGGTATAATGAATGTATCCATGAAATGGCTTTTTATTTTTGGTGTTATTGCGCTCTTCACGTGTGCTGTTTTATTTTTGTGGTTGCGGTACGGCCGGCCAGGACCACTTCGCGGGATGGAGGTGAAGATTGATTCCGCAACTATCGCAGTCGAGGTTGCCGACACAATTTTGAGCCGCGAACGGGGACTGTCCGGCCGAGATGGACTCCTCAAAAATCATGGCATGCTCTTTATTTTTCCCATAGTGACCGAGCAGGGTTTTTGGATGAAAGATATGAGATTTCCGCTTGATATGGTTTGGATTAAAGGCGACCGTGTGGTCGGCGTAACCGAACAGGTCTATCCCGAGCCGGATAAGCCGTTCTGGAAGCTTCCTATATATAAGCCGCCCGAAGCAGTGGATCGGGTGCTCGAAGTGACTGCCGGAACAGCTACACTCCATGGGTGGAAAAAAGGGAGCGTTGTTCAATTTCTTTCATCTGAAGTAAAATAAAATCATGGACGAATTAAAACCAGAATTAATGGGGGAGCCATCTCCGGAAACTGAAGAAAGTTTTGAGGGTGATTTTGAGTTGCAAACCGAATTTAAAGACGGTCATGAGGGCGGAGGACCAATAACAGCTCACTGTGTTCGTGAGGGTGGGAAATTTGTTTGCCGGGGTTTGTACGAAGGAAGCACAATTGAATTTAAACAGTTTGATGATGGGAGATATGATGAGCCAACCCACAGCTTCCAAGTTTCGCTTCGGTGTGCCAATACAGATAAGGAAGATTGGCTTGTCACGTTGATGTATAAAGATCCTGAGCGTCAAGTCCACTAACTATATGATTCGCGTTGCAATTAACGGTTTTGGCAGAATTGGCCGATTATTTTTGAGGCAGGCGATGCGCCGACCGGAGTTTTCGGTGGTAGCAATTAATGATTTAGGGGACATTGAAAGTCTAGCCTACCTTTTTAAGTACGATACCGTTTATGGTCGGATCGCGAATGAGATTAAGGGGGATACGGTGACGAACGAACTGGTGATCGGCCCGCTTCGCCAAGGCTTGGGTGAGGCGAGTGAAACGCGAATTAAAGTACTTCAAGTCAAAGATCCGGCGCAACTACCCTGGAAGGATATGCAAATTGATATTGTGGTTGAGTCAACCGGACTTTTTGAATCATTTGAAAAAGCCAAGGCGCACGTGACGGCGGGAGCGAAGCGCGTGGTTTTAACCGCACCGGCCAAGGATGATGATGGCGAAGGAAAAACGGTTTTGATGGGTGTAAACGAAGAATCTCTAACTGGTATTAGTGTTTCTTCAAATGCGTCGTGTACGACAAACTCGGCATCGCCCGTTATCCAGATCCTTTCAGAGAATCCCGGAATTCAGAAGGCATTCTTGGGAACGGTGCACGCCATGACCGGAACACAGAGCTTAACTGACAGTCCGGTCAAAGGTGGAAAAGATTTCCGGCATGGTCGAGCCGCGCCGCACAATATCGTGCCCTCGACAACGGGCGCGGCCATCGCGGTCACGCGCGCGGTGCCAAGTTTGAAAGATAAGTTCGATGGCTTGGCCTATCGTGTGCCGGTTGTGACTGGTTCGATGTCCGACATCACCTTTCTCGCGTCGCGCAAAACGAGTGTTGAGGAAATAAATTCGATCTTAACCGCCGCCGCAAGCGAACCTCGTTGGCAAGGAATTTTGAAAGTCACAAATGACCAGTTGGTTTCTTCAGATATTATTGGCGAACCATACGGCGCGATTGTTGATCTTTCTTTAACGAAAGTTGTTGACGGCGATCTTGTGAAGGTTATTTCCTGGTACGACAACGAGTATGGGTATGTAGCGATGCTGACGCGTCATGTCGCCAAAGTTGCCGGACTTCTGTCGGGAAGTTCTGCCTAATAATTTATTACTACGATGAAAAAATACATTGCGTGGGGTGGTATAAGTCTTGCCCTAATTTTTGTGTGGAGTAACTTTCGATTAGCCGATGCCGCCACTCCAAACTTGCGCTATGTTGACTCCACTGCTATTTCCATTACTGTTGCCTGGGATCCGATTCCGACCGCTACGAGTTACACACTAGAACGCAGCACTTCAGCAACATTTTCTTCTGTAACCTCATATGCTTTGCCTTCGCGTGTTCATGGATATGCCGACACGGGACATACGCCATCAAACGGCAGTCGTTTTATACCCCCACAAGGTGGTTCCCAAACTCTTTCCTATAATACGACCTACTACTATCGACTAAAGGGAGTCGACGCGCTCGGCAAGCAGTATGTTTCGAACACGGTAAATGGCATGCTGAAAACTGCTCCAGTCAGAGGATTAGCAAATGATTTATGGGCCGACGTAGTTCTAGGTCAAAAGGATTTTACCCAGTATTCATTTTTCCGTCATTCAGCGACATCGCTGAACTTACCGGGAGGAGTGGTAACAGAAGAACGAGAAAGTGGTCCTGACCGACTTTTCATTCTCGATGCAAATAATAACAGAATTTTAGGCTTGAGCGCGGCGGGTCAGTGCAGTAATGGTCAGTCGTGTAGTCTGAATGTGGAATGTGGTGGGGGCGGGAACATCTGTACTCTTCAACCAAGTACTGTTACGCCAACTATTGTTATTGGTCAGTCCGACTTCATCTCTACTGCTTGCAATGGTGATGCGACAAACGAATCTTATCCTAACCCAGTTTTGCCAACAGCTTCATCTCTTTGTTTTACTGAGCCTGTAGCATTAAGTCCTCGCGAGGCGGTAGTAGTGGCTCGACCAGACATAGATTCTCAAGGCAATCTTTATATTCCCGATCTTCTTAATAACCGAGTTCTTAAGTATGTGCGGCCGTTCGAAACTGATCAGGTGGCTGACGAAGTTTGGGGGCAGGGGCTTACTGATAACTTTGTTTCGGGTAAATGTAATAGCTCCGGCATAGGCCCTCAATCTCTCTGTCTTGATGGGGAAAATCCTTCCATAGCTGGAATAGATATTGATTCGGCCGGTAACTTATGGGTTGCTGATATTGGAAATCACCGTGTTCTTCGTTTTCCTAAAGACTCTACGGGAAAGATTAATAAAACTGCTGATCTAGTTTTAGGGCAAAGCGGTTTTTCTTCTGTTCAGCCTACTGCACAGTATTTGCCAAGTTCTCTTGAATATCTTCTGCGTCCTGTTTCGGTTGCGGTTGATTCTGCGAGCAATGTCTACGTTGCAGATAAAAGGGGTAGTAACGAAAACGGATATTATCCCGGCCGGATTGTTTTTTATAGTAGTAGTTCTATTCAAATTGCACTTAATGGTTCAGGTACCACATCAGCCACTGCGGTATTAGTTAATAGCACCAATCCAGACGATGCCCCTCGGACAGTTGTATGGGATGAGGGGCGTGGCGGACTCTGGATTCAATCAACGAACAAGACTGAATTCTATAATCCATCGATTAGCCAGGTAATTAAGACGATTGACGGGGCGAATGCGGAACTGCGTGGTGTGGCGGTTGATGGCGAAGGAAATGTATTGATTGTAAATGTTTGGGATGTGAATTCGAATATTCTTAGATCGTATAAATCGACTACGATTAATTCTTCGAACAATATTCCTTATAGTGCGCAGAATACAGTGTTTACTTCTCGTGCTTATTCATCACCATACGGTATTGGCGGTGTAACGGGGATAACGCTGGCCGGATCTCAATTGATCGTTTCTGATTTGATGAGGGTTTTATTTTGGAATGACTATAAGACAGTAGCTACTGGCCAGCCAGCCGACGGAATGTGGGATTATGGTTATTGGAGTGTCAACCTCGGCCCAGTACGAGTTGATGGGAGCAATCGTTTGTGGTTAGCGGCAAGTGGACAAATGTCCTCGGCTCCAGGGATTCCTTGTATAACGAACTTTTGCCTTCGCGCGTTCGCTCTCCCCTTCGCCAGTACTTCCCCGGCGATTAAGACAGTTTCCCTGGCTTCAGTACAGAATAAAGAAAACCAATCAGCCACGTTGTGGCACCAGGACTTTGTTCATTTCTGGCCGATTGGTTCGGGAAATCGGATGTGGGTTGCAACGCCATGGCGAGGCGTAATGCGCCTCGTGAATATTGACGGGAAAGAAAATCCGGCACGTGGTCCCTATGTTGATATTGTGCTTGGACGTTCGAGTTGGAGTGATGCTGGGCCATGTTTGGCTGATAGTCCTTACACCAGAAAACAAGGAACAATCTGCGAGGCGTTTGACGTTCGTGTTGATTTTGATGGGAATGTTTGGGTGATTGATAAGCCTCATAGTATGGATGGTGAGGGGCCAAGATTACTAAAGTTTGACGCCGCCGCTATTCCAGAAAATCCCTCGCAGACCACTTATGGAATACTGCCAACGAAAGTGTATGGAACGGGGGGCAGTTGGACGACTGGTCCCAATTGTATAACTGACAGCGGTTGCGCGCCGAATCCTCCAGTATTTAATAAAAACGGTCAGATGATTATTGGGGCAAATCCGTACGATGGGTCGCGATTTGGTTTGACCTATCTCAATCCTTTAGCTGGTACCGTGCCACAGCTTTCTTTCGGAGATTTTGTTTCATCTATTAATGAATCTTTGTTTGATCCCGAAGGGAATCTCTATATCGGAGATTGGAACTGGAATCGCGTCTTGGTTTATAAAAAGCCACTTGAGCAATTCACCTCGCTTATTGGTCCGGAGGTCGGTTACTTTGGATTAGCCAAAGCTGACGGAACCAGTTTTCCACCTTCGGAAACTTTAGCGGACGGCACACTCGTTTTCAGGCCCTCAAACTCTTCCGGCTATTATTTAATTGTCGAAGCGAAACCGGGCAAATCAGGGAGAGGAGGTGGCTCGGTGCTTGCTCCAATTGCAGGCAAGCGTCCCGATCTCGAAATAGTTTCTGACATTGCCCTAGGAAATGGTAGTGTTGCAGTGTGTGATACAACGAGTGGCGGAATTCCCGCAGTTCGTCCCATTGGTTTTTACAATGTTGACGTCTTAAAAGAATTTGGCTGTCGTTTTACGAATACGACAGTAACGAGAAATTCACAGGGACAGACAGTTCCGATTCAGGTAGGATCCAAACAATACTCGATGTCAATTTCATCTTTAACCAAGTTTCCCACGAGCGGAGAAGTGGTTCTTCAGGCGCGAGTTCGAGACACCGATGGCAATAGTGGACCTACTAGAAAATTGATTCTTAAATTTGGAGGAGTGGCACAAGTTGAACAAAGAACAACTCTTGCTTCAATTACTGATTCATTGCGCGATATACTCGATGTTTTAAGTAAGATGCTGGGGGGATTCTAATATGCGAGTAAAATGGAATAAAGTCACCTGGTACTCGAAGCTTTTCGCACTCGCGCTTTTTGTCGCCCTGCCGTTTATTGGATTTTGTTTGGGGATGCAGTATGAGGGACTACGACTTGAAACTAATAACTTAAAACTTATAACGAATAACCAGCAAGTTGATATTTCGACTACGCTCAGTACGAGTACTTCAACCTGGAGGACCTATCGGAATGATAAGTATGGGTTCGAAGTAAAGTATCCAGGGGAATGGTATGTACGAACAAGCATTGATGAAATCTTTGAAGTAAGCTTTGTAGACCTTCAAAAAATTTACAGAGATGCTGAAAATGGAGGTTCGGATAAACCCATGCCTACTATTTCGATTATTTCAAGCGAGGAAGACTTATTGGCACAAATGAAGTCAGCGATTGGTCAGGATGCTTCATATGGACAGGGCTGTTCCCCATATCAGTTTTATGGCCTAGAGGCAACTAGCTGTTTTGTGATAGGTATGGATCCAAATGATACAAAAAGTATTTTTATTAAAAATAAAGACATTACATTTGAAATTTCTGATTCTATTCAGAATGAAACATCAACTAGGATTCTTTCCACCTTCAAATTTACAAAATAATTTTGGTTATGAAATCGCCGAAGTTTTTCCTTGACCCTCGGATTATTGTTGTCATTGCTGTTGTTCTTATAGTTCTTTTTGTCTTGAGCGCGAAGATGATTTTTGTGCCGATGCGAGACACGATTTCCGGAAATGTTTCGAGCTCTAGTATTTCGGGCGAGACAGTGACGAGCTCACTTATGATCGGCGTCGGTTGGAAAACATACAGAAACAAAATATTTGGATTTGAACTGCAGTATCCCGCCGATCTCGTGATTGGGAAGATGATAAAACCGAATACTGCAGAGATTATTTATCTCTGGTTGCCGACTGGTCGGAGGTTCGGATTTTAGGGTGATCTTCTTTTGATTTTCTCTCTTAGTTTGCGTCGAAAGTAGAAACTCTTCTTATTTACGATCGTAAATAAGAAGAGTTTCATAAAGAAGAGATATCTTACTTTTTCTTTCAATCGAGGTGGGTTAGACTAAAAGAAAACCAATGTATCGGCCAATTTATTTTCTCTACTTTTTAGTTTTTCTCGTCATTGGCTGGGAAGGATACTCTTTTTGTTCGACATTCAATCAAGTGTATGAAACGACACTCGAAGGATCGGTTACTAGAAATTTGGCACTCTCGCAAGTAATTAATGCCGTGGCGGCCAGCCAGACCGTGGAGAAAGAGGTGAAGGTGATGTTCGTTGGTGACGTGATGATCTCGCGGGCAGTTGGCGACAAAATTGAGAAAGCAAAAAATCCAAACTACCCCTTCATCCTCGTTGCTTCAACGACGCAGTCAATGGATATTCTCTTTGCCAATTTGGAAACACCAATCTCGACCCGCGGGAAAAATCAGGGGAGTATCTACTCTTTCCGTGCCGATCCGAAGGTTGTGAACGGCCTCGTCTTCGCCGGTTTTGATGTTGTTTCTTTGGCGAATAACCACATCTGGGACTGGGGAAAGGACGCGTTGTCCGATACTGTAGAAATTCTCCAAAAAAACAATATTGCGACCGTTGGTGCTGGGAAGAATCTAGAAGAGGCGGAAAAACCAGCTGTTATAAAAAAGAAGGGAACTACCTTTGCTTTTTTGGGCTACACCAATTTGCTTCCTAAGAGTATGGAAGCGGAGACAAGCACGCCGGGGTTAAGTCGCTTTGATCCGGAGAAAATAAAATCTGCTATCGAAGTGGTTCGAAAAAACGCTGATATTGTGGTGGTTTCTTTGCACTGGGGCGAGGAGTATGAAACGCAAGCTAATAATTTTCAAAAAACGTTGGGGCGTGACCTTGTAAAAGCTGGTGCAGATTTCGTGATCGGTCATCATCCGCATGTGATTCAGGAAATGGAGGAGTATACTGCGACATCGACGGTGATCGTCGCAACTTCCACGACCGGCGCCACTTCGACCATCAAAGAATCTCACGGCTGGATTGTGTATAGCCTTGGAAACTTTGTTTTTGATCAGGATGCCCCGGGAACGAGGGAGGGGCTGGGCTTAGTGGTTGCAGTTAAAAACGGGAAGATCAGCGAAGTAGTCAAACAAAAGATAGTGATTTCTAAGGACTACCAGCCATCGTTTGCCAATTAACGAGTCGGCAACATTCCAACATTCTGCAGAATGTTGGAATGTTTAGTCAGGGTGTTTCCAGATTGATGATGTGGTATACTTTCCGCATAGGCAAAAGCGTCGCCCTTTTTATAAAAATTAACTATTCCTCTCATGTTTCACGCGCGCAAATTATTAACCGTCGGTTTGGTTTTGAGTGTTATGGTTCCCCAAATGGTTGGTGCTATGACCTTAGCTCCCGATGATACCACTACCGGTACTGCTTCTGCCCTGCAGGCCCAGATTAATGCGCTTTTAGCTCAGATCCAGATGCTCCAGAGCCAGCTGAAGAACGTTCAGGGTGAGCAGAAAAGTTACTGTTATGACTTCAATCAAAATCTCAGGGTGGGAGACAGGGGTGCGGGCGTGACAGCTCTTCAAACAGTCCTTCAGAGCGAAGGATTTCCGCTCAAAGCATCTGGCGCTGGAAGTTTTGATGAGGCTACTGCCGCCGCGGTCGTGGGTTTCCAGGAGAAATATACCAGTGAAATTTTGACACCAAATGGTTTGGCCCGTGGTTCTGGTTATGTTGGCGCTTCCACACGGGCGAAGCTGAATAAACTTTATGGCTGTGGCTATAACATGCCGAATCCTCAGCCGTATCCGACTTCAACCGTATCTCAGATAAGGGTAATTTCGCCTTCCGCTGGGGCAGTACTTCTTTTGAACAGCCCAGATCTCAACGCTTCGACGATAATTCGTTGGAGTTCGTACAATCCTTTGAAGGAGCTTATTGCGATCAATCTTCTTGATGCTAACGGTTACCTTCTGAAGCATCTTACTATCGGTACGCCCGACACCGGTAGTTATGTTTGGGTAAGTGATCCCAGTTTGCCCAATGGGAAATATCAACTTGAGGTTTTTGTGGCCGGGAAAGACGGTTATTCGAAGAGCGCTCGAAGCGGAATTTTTTCATTAACTGGTCAAGGAAGTAATACTCCTTCGATCACTGTTATTTCCCCAAATGGCGGAGAACAGTATCCATCCGGTCAAGGAACGCTTCCGATAAAATATTATTCATCTCAACTCGCTGGGCAGTCGCTTACCGTTCGGTTGTACAATCCGACATTTGGAGATGTTCGCATTTTTCCTGAAGTGGCAAGCGATAACGGAGTAATCTATATGGATCTGAGTAAGGGCGGCGGAGATCCGCCAGGACAGTATAAAGTTAATATTTGTGCTGATAACGTGAATAATCCAAGCAATCTTGGCAAACCGCTTTGCGACATAAGCGATAACTACTTTACGCTTTATTCCGGTATTGTGCCGACTTCGACATCGGTTTTGCCGATGATTTCGTACGTTTCCCCCTCAACGATTAAGGCGGGTGACGTGATGACCGTCTATGGTTCCAATCTTTATGGACATCCATTTACCTTGGATGGCAATTACGGTGGGGTAGCTACAACTCAGAGTCCTTACGGGAATACGTTTAGCTTCGTGGTTCCTGGAACGATGACTCCTGGCATCCATACGCTTGGTGTATTACAGAAGGCGACAGGCGCACAAGGTAACTCGATTCAGTTTACGGTTGTTGCTCCTACTAACCCCGCGGTTGCTTGTTCAAATAGTGGTGCAATTGGCTACAACCAGTTTGTCGGTTGTGTTTGGAAGTGGCGATCAAGCACTGCCCCGTCATTTGTGACTGACGGAGTCTTGTCCGGTGCGGCGCCGTCCGGGCCAATGCTTCCCTATGTAATTTCGAGTGATGCGACTGCGCTTAACTTCGATTGGTTATATCCAAATGAGCCGGATGTGAACTCGTACGCCGGACATGATTACTACTCCGCGGCCTGGAAAGGCAAGTTCACCTTTGAACCGGGGACGTACAAGTTTACCGGCGGCGCTGACGATGGCATCCGTGTTCGCGCGAATGGCGCGACAAAGATTGATCTCTGGCAGAATGGTCCGTGGAAGGAGTCAAGCTTCGAGATGACTTTTACATCGCGAACAAGCGTGCTTTTTGAAATTGATTACTTTGAAGAGATCTGGACGGGTAATATAAAGTTTGGCTGGACACGGTCTGATAACTCCTCCAGCTCAACGACACAAATTAGCTACGCCGCGCCAGTTCCAGTCTGGCCCAAGGGTGGGGAGGCGTTACAGCTTGGACAGTCGTATACGTTTAGCGTCCAGCCAGTCGCTGGCGCGAGTGGTTATCTCTTTGGATTCAAACAGGATTTGAATGGCGATAGTGTAATGCAGGACGTGCCGGAGATGGTCTTCGAGAACCTGCGTGATTTGGGACAGCTTAGTTCCTATCCGAACTACAACCTCATACTCGATTCGACGAAATTTCGGGCGTTACCGATGGAAGTGTGGGTGCGCGGCATGATTAATGGCCAGTGGACCGACGCCTTAGTGACGCGGGTCAATGTTCAGGGACAGAGTGTAAGTAACGCAGTCGACCTGATGCCGACACCGATTACTTATGCTCAAAACACGGCTGGCGTGCGAGTCGGTGATAGTATTTGGTTTGATTCTGGTATTAAGAATGGAGGGAACTATACCAGCGGCATCTTCAACGTTAAGTGGTTTGTCGACGGGATAGAGAAGGGATATGGTTCTCACGCCAGCGTAGCGGCCGGAGCGACAGAGATGAGCGGTAATTCACAGTTTAACTGGACGGCCGAAGCCGGGGCCCACGTCATAGACTTCGTTGTTGACCCCGAGAGTTTTGTGGGTGAGTCGAATGAGAATAATAATAAAACCAGTATAACGGTCACGGTGAGTAGCCCAATAGCCACAACAACCGTGGCGGCGCCAGTTCTTTTATCCCAAGCCGGTAATGAAACCTGGGCGATGGGTTCAACGCAAACTATCCGCTGGCAGTCCGACGCGGCGGCTAAGGAAATTCGGGTCCTCATTATCAAAGATCGTCCATCTATTACGACGTGGGGGATAGATGACGTACAACTACCTGTGGGGTCAGCAGTGGCAGGAGAGAATACGTTCCAGTGGGTGGTTTCTGCTGTAAATACGGTTGGCAGTGGAGAGGTTCTTCAGCCAGGGACTTATAGGATCAGGGTATGTCATCTCGGCAGTGGTTCCACGAATCCACCGTGTGCAACAAGTAGCGGATTGGTAACCATTGTGAACCCGACAACATCAGCTACTTCTTCAGATGCCAACGCGACGTTAGCCAGTATTTCTGAGGCTTTGACTGATCTTCTCTTGCGTCTCAGGAATGGATTTTAGGAGAATAAACTTTTCCGTTTGGTATAATAAACCTAATGAGAAAAAGAAGTTTTTTCGGGCTTTTTTTTGCTTTTGTTCTGGTTATTTCTTCCGTTCTGATCACCCAGGCGCAAGTGACCTTGTCCAGTGTTAAGGTACTTTTTCCTAACGGTTACGAAAATCTTTCGACGGACCGTCCGTACACGGTTCATTGGACATCTGCGCCAACAAACACGCGATTTTCGGTGGCGCTCTATAAAAATAATGTTTTCAGCAGTTGGTTAACGCAAAATACGGCGTCGACTTCCTATACTTTAAATCCTGCGGAAGCGGCACCAACCGGATTTGAAAACGATGTCTTGAAAGTAGAAATTCGCGGCTATAACGACTCCGGAGCATATCTCGCTCGTGACTTGAGCGACTATCCTTTCAGCGTGAACCGTTCTCCGATTATGACGAGTCAACTACCGCTTGATAACACCGTTCTCCAGCCGGGAGCGGTGGGAGTTAAAATCGGTTCGTATATTATGACGGCAAACACAACGGGCGATGTGAGTTTGAATAGAATTTCTATCAGTGTGCGCGGCGGAGATGGCAGTATTCAAAATATGCGTTTGACTTTGGACGGAGCGCCGTTCGGCACGCCGCGTCAGCTCGCGACCGGGGCCAGTATCTATGGATTTTATGGATTGAAAGTTTTCACCCCGCGAATTTCCAAAATTTTAGACATCTACGCGGATATTCTGTCAACCGCTTCTCCCGGGACATATCCGACACTTACTACTTTTAATAGTTGTGCCGCCGTCCAAGGATCCTCGCCACAGCGGTGTGTGACGACTGTAGGACAAACCGTAACAATTGGCGGCAACAACGTTCCACCGCCAATTATTTTGCCGCCTACAACCACGGTGCCAACGATTCCTCCGTCCACAACTTCGACCACACCGTCACCAACAACTGTTTCTTCAGTTCCGATGGCGATCGTAAAAAATCAGACCTTTGGGAATCCTGCTTCTCTTACCGCTGGGAAGGGAGTAAGGCTGGGATCGTATCTTGTGTCCGCGCCATCGGCCGAAGATGTGAGGGTTACTCATCTCACCTTGCAACTTGGTGGCCTTGCTCCGTATCTTCAAAATGTGCGGCTAATGGCTGACACAGCACAGTTTGGTTTTTCGCGAGCCACCGTTTCGAGCAATGTGAGTTATGGCTTTTCCGGATTAACAACGATTCCAAGAGGTACAACCAAAACGATTTACGTCGTAGCCGATATTCGCGCGGATGCGCCTTCTGGAGCATATCCTACAATGACAAATCTTGCCGGTTGTTCCGGATCCGGTTTGAGCACATCCTTACCGCTCAAGTGTCTTTATACGTATGGTCAGGATGTGATGATTGGTACAGTTGGTACCGTTCCCCCAGTTATCCAAGACACAACCACGCCATCGGTACCGACAAACCTGACACTTGCGGCGCCAAGTTGCTCCCAGGTTACGGTCAGCTGGGGTCCGTCTACAGACACTGGCGGTTCGGGCTTCAAGGAGTATCGACTCTACCGTTCGATCGGTGGCAGCAATCTATCTTTCCTCAAAACTGTGTCGAATATTTCAACTACGGACGTTGTTACCCCCAAAGCCACATATCTCTACGCCGTGTCAGCGGTTGATCATGCCGGCAATGAGTCGGCTCGCACTCTTGATAAATCAATCACGATGCCGGCCTGTCCAGACACGACTGCGCCAACGATTCCTTCAGGACTTCGCCTTGTATCAAGTTCGGCTTCTACGATTAGCTTGACGTGGAATCCTTCGACCGACGGAGATACGGGAGTGGGAGTAAAGGGATATAGAATTTTCAGAAATGGCAGTCAGAGTTTCGTTGGCGATGTCCTGGCGCCACAAGTAGTATTTGTAGATACCGGTTTAGTGGCGGGAACAACGTATTCATATAGGGTAACGGCGTATGATAGTGTGGGAAATGCTTCCTTACTTTCAGTACCATTCAGCGCCAGAACAGTCCTTCCGAATAGCACGAAGTTCAATTTCGGCGATCGAGTTCGAGTGACGACATCGCCTTCTGCACAGGTACGGGCCACGCCTTCAATTTCGGGCACTTCTCTTGGATTCCAGAGTACCGGAGCGACCGGTGTGGTGCGAGGTGGCTCGACGTACGCCAGTGGTTACTTTTGGTGGGATATTAACTACGATACCGGAGCTGATGGTTGGTCGGCCGAGGATCTCTTGGAGAAAGTTTTTTCGGATACCACGCCGCCGAATGCGCCGACCGGACTCAGAATTTCCGCTCCGAGCTGTTCGGAAATTCGTCTTGAATGGAACAGTTCTGTCGATCCATTTTCCAGTGGTCAGCTCACTTCGGGTTTGCGCGGATATAAGCTGTACCGTTGGAACGGTTCAACTTACGCATTCCTGAAAGAAGTTTCTGGAACAACTGCGAACGACGCGGGATTAACGGCGCAAACGATCTACCAATACAAAGTTTCTTCGATTGATAATAACGGGAATGAGTCTGCGCAAGTCACTTTCACTTCGCAAGCGACTCCAGCTTGTCCGCCACCCCAGTCAACGAGCACTACTCCGTGGGCGAAATTTATAGGCGGCAGTGGTAACGAAATTGCGCACGCGGTGACGCACGATGCGGGTGGAAATCTGTATGTGGCCGGAACGTTTGAGAATACCATGACCCTTGGAACGGATACTTTAGTTAGCGCTGGGCTGTCCGATATATTTCTGGCTAAGTTTGATGCAACGGGCAGACCGCAGTGGGCGAGGCGATATGGAGGAGCATCCACTGATGAACCTGGAGCGCTTAGTGTCGATGGAACAACGGGGGAGATAGTGCTCACTGGAAAATTTAGTCTCACTTCTCAGTTTGGATCGTCAACTTTCGTGAGTGCGGGAGGGAATGATGCGGTACTGCTCAAAGTTACAAATGCTGGCCAGGTGCGTTGGGCAAAACGTATTGGCGGTATAGGAAATGATCAGGGAAAGGGTGTCGACGTTGATGCGACGGGCGCAATCTTTGTAGCCGGTGTTTTTGGGAACACTGCCTTCTGCGACCGACAATCGCTTACTTCCGCTGGTGCGGCAGATATTTTTCTGGCTCGCTTTAATTCAGACGGAACGCTTGCTTGGTGTAAAGGAATCGGAGGTGGAAATGATGAATATATGCAGAGAGGCGATCTGACTGTGGGTAATAATAGCCAGATTTTTCTTGGAGGAAGTTTTGACCGCGAGACCAATCTTGGAGGTGGGGTTCGAAAAACTGCTGGCTTGTTCGACTCATTCGTTGCTTCCTATGCAGGGGATGGCGCTTATCGCTGGGGTCAGGTACTAGGCGGAACGGGATATGACGAGATAAATGCTGTGGCGTTCAGTCCGAACGACGATACGGTTGTCGCGACTGGATACTTTGGTTTCAGTGGAGGCGGCATGAACGTCGGTACGACCACGCTCGATAATCAAGGACGCCAAAAAATGGTCGTGGTTAAACTTCTAGCCAGTAATGGCGCTCCTCTGTGGGCGAAGACTACTGTTAACCAGTCCGCAAACAGTGTTGGTAATGGAATAGCGGTAGATGGAGCCGGTAAGATCACCGTTACAGGAGAGATGCAGGCGAATGTTGATTTTGGTGGCGGCGTGTTGACGAGCGTCGGTCAGTTCGATGTATTTCTTGTCCAATATTCGAGCGGCGGTCAGTATCAGTGGGCTAAACGGTATGGCGATCTTGTGAATGACAAAGGCTATGGCGTTACGGCGCCCGATACCGAGAGCGTAGTTGCGGCCGGATTCTTTATCTTCAGAATTGATTTTGGGAACGGCGCAACCCTTTCTGTCGGACAGGCGGATGCATTCGTGGCTCGCATTAAACCCTAAAATTATTCTGTGGTAAAATATTTGTAATGAAGAAGTATTTCTTCGGTTTAGTTTTTTTCTTGGGCATTATCCCGTCGCTCGTTTTTGCCGATGAGTACGCGCAGTTGCAACAACAGCTTTTGTTTTTAATTCAGCAGTTTACCCAGTTGCAAAGCAGTCTCAATAACCTGCAACGAATCAGTCTTCTGCCGTGCAAAACGCTCGATCGAAACCTGACCTTTAACGACTCCGGCGACGATGTTGAGTTTCTTCACCTTTCGCTTGAAAAAGAGGGATTTAGTGTTGGCGGCGAACGTAAAACAAAAACGTACGACGATCAAACCGCTTCCGCCGTTTCCGGTTTCCAACAGAAATATAAGACCGAGATTCTTACTCCGGTGGGTTTGGAGTACGGCACCGGATATTTCGGAAAAGGGACGCGGGCGAAGTTGAACTCACTCTACGGTTGCGGCGCCAAAGCGCCTGATCTGACTAATAATCCGATTATCCGCGCCCCACAGGCGATCAAAATTATTTCTCCACAGGCGGGACAGACCGTTACCTCGAGCATTAGAATTTCCGGCTCGATTGAGAGTGATGGTTGGATAACGGCGAAGGGGAGTGCCGGATCCGTGACACTGTTTGATAGTAGCGGACGACAGTTGAGTCAGACCAATATCGGGGCGGTCGGAGATAAAAGTGTTCTGCCTGTTTCTTTTTCGAGTGTGCTCGGTGTGAATGCGCCGCGCACCAATTACGGCTACCTTTTGTTCGCCAGTGTGAGTACCAGTTCGGTGCTCGCGACCAGCTCAAAAGAGTTTCGTTTACCAGTGAAATTCGGGAACGTAGTCAAAGGATCATTACAAATTACCTTTCCGCAGGCTAACCAACAATTGATCGCTGGGACGCGCTATACATTTTCCTGGACGGGCGCGACGGGTAAAGTGAATTTAGTTCTTGTCAGTAATCCGATTGAACTCTACGGCGGCAAGGCAGTGGTTTGGGAAAAAAGAGATCTAACGAACACGGGATCATTCTCGCTCGTTATCCCGCCTTCATTTGGCCAACATCGTTTGTATGTTTCGGATACTGCTGGACGATTTGGTTTGAGCCCTCTCTTTTCTATCGCGCCGGGAAGTGGCGGAGGACAGATTCCGCACGTGACTGGTGTCCAGGGATCACAATCACTTTCTGTGAAACAGCTTGGGACGTGGACGGTTGGCGCAACCGATCCTGACGGTGGCGTAATCGATTTTTCGGTGGACTGGGGCGACGGCACAACCGGTCGGCCGGGTGTTTCCGGAACTGGCGGTATCCAGTCAGCCGTTTTTACGCACGCCAATGAAGTGCACGGCGCCTATACCCAGATCAACACCGTTTCCGATTCCGGCGGTTTG
>CAYHXC010000014.1:0-26626 GCA_964360585.1 uncultured Candidatus Saccharibacteria bacterium
ATAATACAAAATCTTGGAATTCATTCGTGTCGAGATTGAGCTTGTTTACGGTGAGTTTATCGAATCCGTCGAATGTGTTTACACTGAACTTGTTGAATGTGCACCCACCAGGGATCGAACCTGGGACCATCTCCTTAAGAGGGAGCCGCTCTACCAGCTGAGCTATGGGTGCGATAGCAACTAAAGACTTATAACTAAAAACGTAAGACTTTAGAACAAGAGACTGTGAACTACGGGATTGCTAACCGCATCCCAAACTAGATATAGTGTATCCGATTTCTCAAAAAAGAAAAGCCGCTTTTCGGCGGCTTTTCTTCGAGGCGAGAGATGAAAGTTAGCAGCAGCGGCACTTGTGTTCACTCAATTTTGTCGCGCCGGCGGCGATTACGATGAGCGGCCAGGCGAGCGCCACAAATTCTTCGGTTACAACATTAAGGCGAAGGAGGAGAAAGGCGGCGCCGAACAAAATCACGAAAATCGGAATCATCTTGTGATGCATACAGCTACAGATATTTTTCTTGCCCATTGGCATATCGTCCATGGTATTCATAAAACCTTAAAATAAAAAAAGCCCCGACCTTTTTTTATAGTATAGCACAATGACCCTATGTGCTTCCGGAGGGATTCGAACGTCGCTCGTGTGACTCGCTCCCTCAAAACCCTGTGCCACCGCTGAAGCTAAGGCGGCACGCGGTCGGTTTTGAGTAATTTCCGACACGGGGAACCAGTCGTGGTTCCCCGACCCCCTCCACTGTTCGAATCCCTCCTCCCAAAAACCGAAACAAAATAAGCCGCACCAAGGCGCAGCTCATTTTGTTTTAGTGCTTCCGGAGGGATTCGAACCCCCAATAACAGGTTCCCCGCCTGATGCAAAAAGTGTGTGTGCCCTCGCCAGGAGTTGAACCCAGAACCTGTGGTTCGAAGCCACATGTGATATCCGTTTCACCACGAGGGCATTTTGGCGGGCAGGGAATCCGTCGTGATACTTGCCCGTTACAAAACGTAGTTTTGTGTCCGGGTCCACTCCGACGTAAACGTCGGCGGTACGGAGTCCCGACTTCGATACTCTACATTTAAACAGTGCGTCGGGATTTCACTACGGAAGCGATTGGTATGCTCGCTTGAGTTTTTATCCTACCGCAGGAAGAGAAACTCGGCAATGTATTTCCCGATTTGGACGATCCTCGAAGGATTGGTAAAATAGGGGAGCTATGCAAGAGGCTTTCTTTGTCTTCCAACTTATTGTTCTTGTCTTCTCGGTCATTATCCATGAGATTTCTCATGGCTATGTCGCTGAGTATCTCGGTGATCCGACGGCGCGGATGGCTGGTCGTTTGACTCTCAATCCGGCGCGACACGTCGATCTTTTCGGTTCGATCATTCTTCCCTTGATTCTTATCTTGACCGGTCAACCGGTTATCGGTTGGGCCAAACCGGTTCCTTATAATCCTTATAATCTCAAAGACCCCCAGAAAGGCGGGGGACTGATCGCTCTTGCTGGACCGCTCTCGAATCTGGTTGTGGCCGCAATTTTGGGCCTCTGTATTCGACTCCTGGCTCTCTTCCCGGTCCTTTCAGGTGTCCAAGCAGAACTCCTCATTACTATGTTTGGTCTCACGATGGCTTTGAATATTGCCCTTGCCCTCTTCAATCTTCTCCCCATTCCACCGATTGACGGTTCAAAGGTGCTGGCCCTACTCCTGCCGCGTCGAGCCCAACTGTATCTCGATGCATTTTGGGCCCGCACCTGGCTCCTGATTCAAGAACATTTCGTTATCTTTCTCATCATTCTCTTCTTGGCTTTGCCCAGAGTACTCGATTTTGTTTTTGCATTTTTCCTCAAACCAGGCATAGATTTTTTCATTTTTATCTTTGCCGGCATTTAGATTGGTCGTCAGTCTGGTATACTAAAATAGTATGGTCTCAAAAAAAGTTTTTATTCGGAGTGTCGTCGTCATCATTGTGAGTTTGATTGTGGGCTTTCTCGGTCTCGTTTGGTTTCGCTACGATATTGAGTCCCAATCCGCGAAAGTCCAGCTCCTCAAAAATACTATCGCCCGTCGGGTCCAATTAGTGCCGCTTCTTAGTGTTTTGGAAAGTGAGGCGGAGAAGGCAAACATGTATGACGAAAAACTTTCGCGACTCCTGCCCGGGAAAGACCGATTAATTGACGTCCGAGATTTCCTCGAATCATTGGCCAGTCAACGCGGCGTCACGCTCCAGTTTGCTTTTCAGGGAGAAGGGGGGCCGACGAGTTCGGGCGGATTGAGTTCCATTAGTTTTTCTTTAGTTATGTCCGGTCCGCTTTCTGGAATCATGGGCTTCCTTCAAGATATTGAGTCGAAACCCCGAGCCTATCTTCTGGCTCTCGATACATTCGAACTTTCTCGTGGCGATCAATACCAGGCTACTTTCAAAGGACGGCTTTTTTATAAAGATGTCGAGAATCAATAACGCGCATGATACATTTTTTAAAAACGAAAGCGTATGATATCGGATTGGGAGTGATCGCGGTACTCTTAATGACCCTCTTGATTTTGTATCTGGTTTTGGCCATGATAAGCATAACTTCGGGAATTAGTCAGACGATTAGTATTGGCCACGAAGACGTCCAGAGAACCAAGTTTGATTTAGGGGCCGCCGCCGCCCTCAATCTCAATTAGGAGGAATGAGCAGTGCTCATAGTTCCCGCCTCCGCTCAATACTATTGAGCTACGGGCGGGCAAGTAGCTTGCCCCGCCATACTTGGGCGTTTAGCTCAGTGGTAGAGCGTTACGTTGACATCGTAAAGGTCAGAGGTTCAATCCCTCTAACGCCCACCAGCCCAAGTATGGCGGGGTAAAGTTGTGCTCATAAGTCCCCGTCAGGGCCGACGCACTGATGTAAGTAGGATGAAGTCGGTCCGACGACTCCGACAAGTCGCAGTGTCGGACTTTGTCGGAGCCTTCCGACCGAACCGTCGGAATAGTAGAACGTCCCGACATTGTTTCAATCTTTGATTGAGTTGCAATGTCGAGGATCCGCGATTTTTTCTTGTAGCAGAAGCTACAAGAAAATCGGGATTGCTTGCCCCGTTATAATCACGAAGTGATTTTATTCGGGATCCTGACCCCACACCAAATTATGCGCGTGTAGTTCAGTGGTAGAACGCTGTCCTGATAAGACAGAGGTCGATGGTCCGATTCCATCCACGCGCACAGCATAATTGGTGAGGGGCACAGTAAGACAGCCTGCCCGGCCAGGGAGGTCGTAGGTTCGATTCCTACATTGCCCACCAGAGTTCTTGCCCAAATTTAAAACGGGGCAGGGAACGCTGCTTGTCCCGTTAGATTGCAAAGCAATCACTCGGGATCCTGATAAGACAGCTCCGACGCACGATATGATACAAAATAAAGAAGTCGGAGTCCCGACCGAAGCGTCGGGAAGGTCGATGGTCCGACTTGTGGTGACTTGTGCTGAGCCATGTCGAAGCAGTGCGGTTGAACCATTCCTAGTGCGCCCACCCCGTTAGAAATAATACAGTGTCGTAATTTTAGAGAAATTTTCTAATCATTATCACAGTCAATGCACAAGAATTCTTATGACTCCCCACGTTAATTTTAAACGGGGACCACTCGTATGGAAGGAACACTTAGGCCAGCAGTAGTGTACGAAGATCGGCATTTTCTGGTTCTTTCTAAGCCGGCCGGTCTTTTGATGCATCCGTTTCGGGTGGGCACGGACCATGGAAAACTAGTTATCACAGAGCCGACACTGACCGATTGGCTGAAAACGCACTACCCTGAAACTAAAAAGGTGGGCGATAACCCGGAAATGCGGCCCGGATTAGTTCATCGTTTGGACCGTGACACGTCAGGCTTAGTTATCGTGGCCCGAGATCAGGAGACCTTCGCCTACTTTAAGTCCCTATTTCAGGGAGGGGGGATTCAAAAAACCTATCTTGCCCTTGTTTCGGGGAAGCTCAAAAACGAGAAGGGGGTAATTGAAAAGCCAATTAGTTTAAAGTCTGGAACGATTAAGCGAACAGTCCATGGCGGCAAGATGACGAAAGAGGCAGTTACCGAATATGAAGTTATCGAAGTTTTTCAACAAGGCTCAGCTTGGTATTCTTTGGTGCGCGTTAAACCGAAAACGGGAAGAACTCACCAAATCAGAGTGCATCTTGCAAGCATTGGCCATCCAATTTTAGGGGATGCTTTGTATGGCAGTAAAAAAAGGAGTGAAAATAAAGCCGTAACGGTTTCTCGACTTATGCTTCATGCGGCGGCATTGTCGTTCACAAGCGCCGATAAAAAGCTTATAGAAATTGAAGCTCCGCCGCCAATAGATTTTAAAACCGCTCTTGACGACCTTCGAATTTCTATGGAAAAAAGCTGGTAAGTCCGACGTACTAGTCGGACTCTCCGACGGAGTCCGATACTTGGCTCGTCGGAGTCGTCGGACCGACCTCAAGAACTGAGCGTCGGAGTTATCCACACCAGTTGCATCTTCAGCTTGCGTTCACGTGCTATAATGACTACGTTACATGTGAAAGGTCGAGTTAGTTTCTATTTCAGTATGCAACAAAAAGGTTTTACCTTAATTGAGCTTTTGATTGTTATCGCTATCATCGCGGTTTTGTCGGTGGTGGTTGTCCTGACGCTTAACCCGGCTGAGCTTTTGAGACAGGCTCGAGATTCGACTCGAATCTCGGACATGTCTTCTTTGAACAGCGCCATGAGTCTTTTCTTGGCTGACGGAGGAACGTTTGGTACAGCAACAACATGTTATGCTCATGGATCATCAACAGCAACCAGCTGTGCTGGTGCGGCGGCGAGTAGTATGAACTTTTCTTCGACCACCTTAGCGACAGTGGCGACGACAAGTGTTCGAAACAACGACAGCACCGGATGGATCCCAGTCAACTTCAACTCGATCTCGGCTGGCGCTCCGTTTGGTATTTTGCCAGTTGATCCGACGAACAACAACATCATGTTCTATGCTTTTGCCACCGGCAGTAGTTCAACTTACAAGTTAAACTCTCGCATGGAAAGCACGAAGTATAAGTGGCAGGGAACGAGCGATGTGGTGACAAATGATGGAGAGCCGACTATTGCGTGTGGTGGTGGTGGTCTTGGTTGTGTGAACAACACAACAACATACGCTGTGGGTAACAAAATGGATCTCTAAAGCTTGAGGAGTGGTCTAAAAAAACCGGATTTTTATCCGGTTTTTTTATTATTCGCCGAAGTCGTCTATTCCTCATTTTTAGTGTGATATACTAAGTAAGTACGAAAGGGGAAACACCCTTTTATCTTCATGACTTTTTTTCTACCGGCACAGATCGAACAGTTAAAGGAAAAATTGATTCAGGGAGGAACCATCACCAAAGAGATGATGGCCAAATTGGCAGCCGAATCAGCAGAAAAACATACGGATCTTCTTGATCTTCTGGTTCAGGAAAACGTGATTACGAAGGAGTATGCCAATGATTTTATCAATACGACCTTGGGCGTCGTCCGCGCCGAACTCGATGCTTCAAAAATTGATGAAGCCACTATTCGGAAGCTACCTGAAGCGATTGCTCGGGAACGGCAAGTCGTTGTTTTTAAGATTGAGGAAAATGGCACCGCTGATGTGGCCATGGCCAATCCGAGTGATCTTGCTTCCATAAATTTCTTAAGTCAGTACTTGAGCGCGCCGATTAAGTCATTTTTGGCCAGTAGTAGCGATTTGAATTTAGGATTTTCAGTGTATGGTCGCGGTTTTGCCCAAGATTTCAAGAAAATTATTGATGAAAAAATCGAAGCCTCGCTTCGCAGTCGCAGTAATTCGGTCCAGGAAGCGGCCGCCCAGCTCCCGATCGTGGAAGTAGTTGATAATCTTCTTTCATACGCTTTGACACTTCGAACCTCGGACGTCCATCTTGAAATCATGGAGAAAGCCACACTGGTTCGGTACCGCATCGATGGCATTTTGCGTGACATTATGTCGTTAAACAAAGCGGTTCATCCGGCGCTCGTTGCCCGCCTGAAACTACTGTCCGGTCTGAAGCTCGATGAACATTCCAAGCCACAGGATGGCCGTTTTCGGTACAATCTCGGAACTCGGCCAATTGATATTCGTGTTTCAGTTATTCCCACGTACCATGGGGAAAAAGTTGAGATGCGTTTGCTTGAGGGTACAGAGCGGCCCCTCACCTTCGAGGAGTTGGGTATGGCCGAGGATATGCGCCGCGTCTTAAATGAAAACCTTTCAAAAGCCTACGGTATGGTTCTCGTGACTGGTCCAACTGGCGCTGGAAAAACAACCACCCTCTACTCATTTTTGAATATCTTAAACAAACCCGAAGTGAATGTCACCTCGGTTGAAGATCCGATTGAGTACAACATCGCTCGGGTCAATCAGATTCAAATCAATCCGCAGGCGGGAATTACCTTCGCGAGCGGTCTTCGGGCGATCCTTCGTCAGGATCCGAATGTGGTCATGGTCGGTGAAATTCGCGACGGTGAAACAGCGAATATCGCTGTCCAAGCGGCTTTAACTGGTCACTTGATTATTTCTTCACTCCACACGAATGACGCGCCGACTGCGATTCCGCGCCTCGTCGACCTTGGTGTCCCTGCTTTTCTTCTGGCTTCGGTTTTGAATCTGGTGATTGCCCAGCGTCTGGTTCGTCGACTGTGCCCAGTGTGCGTTTACTCCAATCCCATTACTGACGAAGTGGCCAAAGTGATTGCGGATCAGTTGAGCACGAAAGACTTGAAGGATAAGAGAATTCCGCATGTGCTCTATCGTGGTAAGGGGTGTGATACCTGCGGACAGAGCGGTTACAAGGGGAGACTTGGTATTTACGAGTTCATCGAGATAAAAGGCAAGATCAAAGAGGAAATATCTAACCCGGGATTTAACTTGGAGCGACTTCGGACGCTGGCGGCCGAGAGTGGTGCACGCACCATGTTTGAGGACGGTCTCGAAAAAGTGCAACTGGCCGTAACCACCATTGAAGAGGTCTTACGCGTGATCCGCGAGTAATGAGTAATCATAAATAATACGAATTGAAGTAGTAATGCGAATAAACAGAATACAAATTCCAATGAGCGGGATAGCAGCATTTTGAATTTTGATTTTTAAATTTTAAACTTACCATATGCTCTATCACTACTTAGCCGTTGATGAAAAGGGAAAAGTCACCGAAGGGGAAACTGACGCCGATCGCGTTGAATCACTCCTTCAGTATTTGGCCGGCCAGCAACTTCGTCCGATTTCTGTAAAAGCCCTAGGCGGCGACAACCGGACGATTATGCGGTTTTTCGGGGGCATTACCTTGACCGACAAAATCTTCCTCGTCAAATATCTGGCGCTCATGTTGCGTGTTGGCACCGATCTCCTTTCCGCGATCAATATTTTGATTGCCGACTTTGAAAAACCGGCCATGCGGAATTTTCTGCTCGAAGTTCGTGACAATATCATGAAGGGGCGGCCTTTTTTCGAAGTATTTAGTCGTCATCCAAGAATTTTCTCGCCTGTATTTATCAATTTAATTAAAGCAGCTGAAGCCGCAGGCAATCTTCAGGAAACGTTTGAGAGTTTGGCTCGATCACTGACAGCAGAAGCGGAGATGCGGAATAAGATCCGCGCGGCCCTCATCTATCCAATCCTTCTCCTTATTTTTTCGGTCGTCATATTCCTTGGCGTCGTGGTTTTCGCCTTACCAAAAATCGCCCAGGTTTTTTTGGATAGCGGGATTAAACCCCCCTGGTTTTCAGCCATGGTCTTTGGCTTCGGTTCATTTATTAATGATAACCTGGTGACGCTCGCCGGCCTCTCGGTCCTCGTTTTTTCGGGCGGTTTCTACTTCTTCTTTAAGAATGATTTTGGCCGACGAATAGGCGAACAGACCGTCCGCCGCCTGCCCATCATTAAAAAAGTGTATCAAGAACTGGCCATTCAGCGATTTGCCGCCACCCTTTCCGATCTTACCAAGGCCGGTGTCGACATTATCCTGGCCATTCGTATCACGGCTGACGCCGTTGGATCAGAGGAACTCCGAGAGAGTTTGCTCCGTATCTCCGATGAGGGGCTGGCCAAAGGACTCACGATCGGCGAGGCCTTTCGAAAGGAAGCGGTACTGCCGCGTGTAGTGACGAACCTGATCGCCATCTCCGACAAGGCCGGTCACCTTGAGGAAATTCTCTTCACGCTGGCGGAGTTTTACCGGTCAAATGCCGAAGCTTCCATAAAAGCTATCGTTTCAGTGGTCGAGCCAGCCTTGCTCCTCGTCATGGGTTTTGTGGTCGGTACGGTCGCGCTTTCCATTATTATTCCGGTGTACCAACTCTCCACCCAGGTGGGAGGATAAAAAGAAAATATGAAAAAAAATAATCGCCACGGGTTTACGTACATAGAAATCTTGATGGCTGCCGCCATCATGTCTTCAATTGGTCTTATGATTCTTGTAAACTACAGTCGCCAACGGCCGACGCGCGAGTTAGCCAGTACCAAACTGCGCATCGTCGCGGTTCTGCGGGAAGCGGCCACGTATTCCGCGAGCCAAACGGAAGGAGCGGTTTGGGGAGTTCACTTTGACGCAGTCGTAGCGACCAGTTCGTTCTTTGGGATATTTCCGAACGCGTATGACGCCAGCAATATTCGCCAGTTTAATCCCTTGCCCCGAAGTCTTCGGTTCGATACTTCGAATTTTACCGCCGGGGCCAAAGAAATAACGTTCCAAAAAATTAATGGTAAAGCCAACGCTTCGACGACGGTGCGAATTTATATCTTAGCCGACCCCACGCGGTCATCGACGATCCGGATCAGCTCGAGCGGTCTCATTTCTTCGTGACCAGTGGTATACTGAATGAAGTCATGCAACGTTTTCTCATCAATCGTTCCGGCCAATCGCTTACCGAGGTTTTAGTGGCGACGACGATCACTGCATTTTTGGTTGTTGCGGCCGTGGCGCTTATTGCCCCCGTACTTCGCAACGACCAGTTCGCCGGGAAAGTGGCCACGAACGGCGCCCTGGGACGTGAACTGCTCGATAATGTGAAAAGTTTTGCGGAAGCCAATTGGTTTAATATTGCCAATTTGAGTACCAGTTCGGCTGTCCATTTTCACCTGACCACCACGACTTCACCCTTTGCTTTGCGGAATAACGATGAAGTCATTATTATCTCGAGCACAACCTACACTCGTTATTTCACCGTGAGCGAGGTGTACCGTTACCCCGCGCCACTTCAGGAAATCGCTACTACCACAAGCGGTACAGTGTATGATCCGGCCACCCGTATTATCAAAATAACCATTATTTCCTCGAACGGTCCATCATCCACCGTTTCCCGAGTGCTCACGCGCTCCCAAAATGTTTCATACATACAAAGCGACTGGTCGGGAGGGGCAAGTTCAACCCTTCCGGCGACGGCCAGCACGACCAATCAGTACATCTTGAGTTCTAATATTGACGCCACCTCAACACCTGGCTCGATACAATTAGATACTTTATAATAGTAGCAATGGAGCATATCTCTTCCCGGGCTCGCCTTGTTTCATTCATTATTGTAATCGGCATTTTCCTTGGCGTGACCACCTTTCTTCTTTTTTTCGGTAACTGGAACCAGTATCAAAGTCTTGGCGCTAGTCCGAATATTGACTTCACAGGCAGTAATCATTATGCCTGGAATGACGCGATCGGCTGGATAGATTTTGATACCGGCACGATTGAGGTTTCGAGTACGAGACTTACTGGTTACGCCAGCTCCTCAATTGGAGAGATCTCCCTTGATTGCGAAACTACTTCAGGTGTCCCTCCTCCTGTTAATAAGTGTAACGGTGGTGCAACCGAGTATTATGTTTCCAATGACGGAGCGGGCAATCTGGACGGCTACGCTTGGAACGATGCGATTGGCTGGATCAGTTTTTGCGGCAGTCAGTGCGGTAATGGCGCAGTAGGGTATCAAGTTACTATTGATACGGGGACTGGAGATTTTAGCGGCTACGCCTGGAATGATGTCGTTGGTTTCATCAGTTTCAACTGTGATCCAGACACTAATTGTGTCAGTGGACCGGATCCGGACTATAAAGTAAAAGCCTTCTGGTCTACCAACCCGACAACGGGCTGGCTCGAATCGGCAACGTATGACACCGGCGTTTCAGGTGGTGCCCAGGTTAACTCTATTCTCTGGCATGGGGTCACGAATGGGGGAGAGGTGAAATTCCAGATGGCCTTCAGTAGCAATTCCGTTGGTCCGTGGGATTTCAGCGGCAACACGCTTGATCCTATCTCCTCCACCTCGCTGGCCGTACAGCCGAATGTGACACTGCCGGTTGATTATACGCTCGGCCAGAACCAGCAGTACTTCCGCTACCGTATCTTCCTCTACTCCGATCCGGCGCGCACGGTCACCCCACGAGTTGATGATGTGATCGTGAACTGGAGCCGTTAAGAGTATCTTCTCGTTCTTCATTTTGAAGAAGTGCTCTTAATCGTAAGACGCGATATAATGAATGCATGAGCGTGCGTTTTCAAAAATATTTTTTGTCGCAAGGACAGATTGCCTTAACCACAGTTTTTTTAATCGGCAGTTTTATTGTTTTGATGGCGCTCACGCTCGCCTTCCTTTCCTCCAGCATCGTCTCTTCGAACCGGGCAGTCCAGTCGGCCAATCGATCGCTATCGGTAGCTTCGGCTGGCGTTGATGACGGTGTCTTGCGTCTGATTCGGAACCGCTCCTATACCGGCAGTTTTCGAGTAACCGTTGATGGCGACACGGCCGATGTGCTGATCGAAAATGGCAGCGTGCCGAACCAAGTCGTCATTACCTCAACCTCGACGGTAATGGGGAGTCAGAAAACCGTTCAGGCCATCGTTTCCATCAGTTCCATTACTGGCCAGGTGAGTGTTGTTTCCATTAATCAACTGTAGCCATGCGATTACCTGGGGTTATCAAAAAAATTCTTGAGGCGATTCGGGTGGAAACACCGATCGGCGGTTTAGAAATTTCTGATTCGAACTTGCGTTTTGCCGTTCCGGGCGTTGGCCACTGGGATGTCTACAGCCAGAAGTTATCCGTTGGTGTGGTGCAGGATGGGATTATCAAGGATCCAGCCCGCTTCAAAGAAGCGGCTGAAGCTTTACGGAAATTGGTGAAGGAGCGGTACGGACGGAAAAAAATCCCGGTTATTGTGAGTTTGGCTTCGAGTCAGATTTATACCCAAGCATTACCGCTTCCCATTATCCAGGAGTCAGAAGCGGACAAAGTGATCGATCTCAATCTGAAGATGGTTTCTCCGCTACAGTACGATGAAGTCTATGCTGGCTGGCAGTATGTGAAGAAAGATCAAACCGCGGGTAGGTTTGAAATCTTGAGCGCCTTTCTTCGACGTTCGGTTGTGGAAACGCTTGATCAGGCGCTTGAAGAAGCCCATTTTCGGCCCTTAGCGCTTGAGCCGCGATCACTTTCCTTGGCTCGTCTTCTGCGGAATCTGGGAGGACCACAAAAAAATGCGCAGCCGGTCGCTATTCTTTCCGTGAATGATGAGGGGATTAATTTTTTGGTAGTGAAGGAGGGTCAGTTATATTTTGAATACACGGAACTCTGGCGAAACTTGTATGAAGCGGGAAAGACGATCACAGCGGCAGAGTTTCAGTCGGCGATTAAGCGAAGCGTTCAGCAGCTGGTGAATTTCTACAGCCAGAAATGGCCGGAACCGCTTTCCGAGTTTTTAATTGTTGCCCCGAGTCTTGTTCTCGAAGTGGAAAAAGTGCTTAAGGATGACTTCTCCTTTCCAGCGCGGGAACTGGTGTTTTCGGAAAGCAAAGCAATTAGCGGCGAGTGGTTTGCGGCCGTCGGAGCCGCCTGGCGTGGTTTTTCATTGAGCCGCGAGGATGATGAATTGAGCCTTCTCGGACACACGGCTCGGAATGCCTTTGGCCGCGAACGTTTTATTGATTTTCTGGCGCTCTGGAGTGTCATTACGCCGGTTACTTTGGGGCTGATTATGATCGGCCTTCTCGCGACCGATTTTATGATTGTCAAAGAGGTTCGTCGGCTCCAGCTCGACCCTATTTTAACTGCGAACTCGAGTGAACAGGCGACACTTGCCGCCCTAGAGGCTCGAGCCAGCCGATTTAATGCGAATATCGGCCTGATCCAAACCATCCGTCAAGGAAAAGATTTTAAGGGTCCGCTGATCGAAAATGTTTTAACCCATGCCAGTTCAAGCGCTGTTGAAGTGACGAGTTTACGAATGCAGAATGAAAGATCACTGCTTTTAAATGGCCGCGCAAGCAGTCAAGAAAAAATCATTGCCTTCAAAAACGATCTGAAGAACAGCGGTTTTACCAGTGTTGATTTGCCGCTTTCAACTATTCGACAGGATGGCGCGAACTATACTTTCACGATGACTTTTTCCCTCAATACGGCGAACACACCCTGAATCATTTTTTTATCTTTGGCGCGTACGGGCCGGAGGACGAGATCCATTGCCTTTTCCGAGGATGAGCGAACACCAATGCGAGCCCGCAAGAAAGCCTTGGTTTTGAGTGTAGTAATAATGGAGTCCACGCCACGATGGCCGGCGCTGCCGCGATTTTGGGATAGTCGAAACTCTCCCAAGGGAAGATCAAAGTCGTCGTGGACGATAAGGAGTGATGATACGGGCAGGCGGAAATAGTTGAGCGCGGACGCGATCGCGCCGCCGGATTCATTCATAAATGTTTTTGGTTCGAGAAGTATGACTGTTTGTTCCCCGAGGTGCATTTTTTGCGCTTTAAAAAACGGCTGATTTTCCGAAAATTTCGTGTCGTCGAGCAAGAAATGCAAAAACTGCTGACCGACATTGTGGTAGGTCGAAGCATATTTTTTCCCCGGATTTCCCAAGCCGACGATCATTAGTGTGTGAACGGGTGCAGATTTTTTCATGAGACTTACTTTTATTTTATTTCGTAAACCAAACATTGTGTATGTGCATTTTAGCGAGCTACATTTCGATCACCGTACTTGTCAATCATGATTACTTATTATATGATAGTTAAATCCTAGTTCACAAATATGTTCCGCAAATTACTTGTTTCCTTGGCCGAAATAGTAGAGGTGGCGGTCATTGCCCTGGTCGCTGTTTTTTTGATTCGAAGCTATCTGGTCCAGCCATTTTTAGTCAGTGGAAACAGCATGGTGCCGACATTTAAGAATGGCGACTATCTTCTTATCGATGAGTTATCATACCATTTTCGCACGCCCTATCGCGGCGAAGTGACTGTTTTCCGCTACCCCCAGAATGAATCAACGTTTTTCATTAAGCGGATTATCGGTCTCCCGGGCGAGCGGGTGAAAATTCAGGATAATGTTATAACGGTCTATAATGAGGAGTTTCCGAATGGCAAAATAATTACCGAAGCGTATCTCGGTGATAATCTCATTACTTCCGGATCGACCGATGTTCAGATGAAGGTAGGGGAGTATTTCGTGCTTGGTGATAACCGACTGTTCAGTTATGATTCCCGGAACTGGGGAATATTGCCCAAGAGAGACATCGTTGGATTAGTGCGGTTGCGTCTCTGGCCGCCGCGCTCCATCGAGGCCTTTGCCGCTCCGGCCTACCAGTAATTTATCGTATGCCTAGAACTCATCTTAAAAATAGCTCCGTCGCGTTCCCCTCTGATTTCTTTGCTCGCCTAGACACGACGAGGAGACATAGGCTAGAGTCTAGGCTCCGAGGAGTAACGACGGCGACGAAGAAATCAGAGGGAACCGAACGGATAGGAAGCAGTGAAGCGGATACGGTGTTACTGCATCCTCGCCGTACCTTTGGGTACGTCTTCGGACTAGTGCCTAGAATCCATCTCAAAAATAGGCACAGGGGTATTCCGTGATAGATTCGAGCGAGAACCATCCGACCCGAGACAGGAATACCCTATGGTATTTCAAGGAGGGTCGGGTGGGTTTATAGCCGAATCTAGCCGGAAGACTGCGTGATTCTATTTTTGAGATGGGTTCTAGTCTCCGCTTCACTGCTTCTTATCGCGACAGGATATATTTTTAAAATGAGTTCTAGAAAAGAAAAGAAAGTAAAAACTAAAAAAGCCGCCCCCAAAAAGGCTGAGGTAAAGTTAGTGCAATCGCCCAAGGGTATGCATGACCATTTGCCCGAGGAACAGCCTTGGCGGGATCGCGTCCGTGAGACTGGACGAGAACTGGCGCAGTTCTATGGTTTTGGCCGGCTTGAGACACCAACCTTAGAGCATGTGGATCTTTTCCTGCGCGGCGTTGGCGAAGAAACCGACTTAGTCGGGAAGGAGATGTATACCTTAAAAACAAAAGGCGGCGATGTTCTGGCGCTTCGACCGGAAGGAACCGCGCCGGCGCTCCGGGCGTATCTCGAACATGGTTTAAGCAGCAAGGGCCAGCCGCAAAAGTTATTTTATGAAGCCTCGATTTTCCGTCATGAAAATCCCCAAGCCGGACGGTATCGCGAGCACACCCAGACCGGATTTGAAATTATCGGCGGCCTTGGCGATCCGCTGTATGACGGTGAAGTAATCGCGATTGCCAGCCACTTCCTGGATGATTTAAAAATTAAAGGCTGGACCTTGAAGATCAACTCGATGGGTTGTCGGACCTGCCGGCCGACGTATCGGGCGCAACTGCAGGCCTACTACAAGCGCCACGAAAAAGAAATTTGTAAGGATTGCGAGCGGCGTCTGGAAACAAATCCACTTCGTCTTTTGGACTGTAAAAATGAAAAATGTCAGCCCTTGAAAGCTCAGGCGCCGAATATTTTGGATAAACTATGCATTATCTGTAGCCGTCACTTCCGTGGTGTCTTCGAGTACCTTGAAGAACTTTCCATCCCGTACATGCTCGACCATACCCTGGTTCGTGGTTTCGACTACTACAGTCGCACCGTTTTTGAGTTCTATGTCGAAGGAAGCGACGTGGGCGCGGTTTTGTCCGGCGGACGATACGACTATTTATCCGAGATGATTGGCGGCCGAGCCACGCCGGCAGTCGGTTTTGCCACCGGCTGGGAACGGTTAACCTTCGCGATGAAGACGCAAGGAGTGAAGCTGCCGGAACGGCCAGCGAAGAAAATTTTTGTTGTTCACGTCGGCGAGCTGGCGAAGAAGAAGGCATTCAAACTGATCGACAGTCTTCGGAATACCAATCTGCAGATTATTGAATCCTTGGGAAAAGAATCCTTGAAGGCCCAGTTGAAAATCGCCGATCGAGAGAAAGCCGTATTCGCCTTAATTCTCGGACAGAAAGAAATTTACGAGGAGAGCGTGATTGTTCGCGACTTGCGAACCGGCTCGCAGGAAACGGTTCGGATGGATAAGATTGAGGAGGAGATTCGACGGCGCTGGAAGGTGTACACGGAGTGATCACGAATAATGCGAATCAAAGCAAATAACACGAAAGAATAATCGCCAATGATGCGAATATTGTTTAAATAATGCCAGAACCCATCTCAAAAGTGCCACGGCGACGCGTTTCCAGATGTTTTTCCATTCCGCTAGGCACGGACTCCGAAGATGTACCCATAGGTACTTCAAGGAGGTCGGAACAACGCGGAATGGAAAAACAGCGGAAACCCGAAGGGATATGAGCCAATTTTCACAATCTTATTTGTCGCTGCGGACTCGACGTACCAAAGGGTACGCCTTCGTCCTTACTCCTTAATCTTGTGAAAGTTGGCTCATATCGCGGCTCGCGGCACTTTTGAGATGGGTTCTAGTCTCTTTATCCCATGCTCGTCCTCGGCAATCTATTCGCGTTATTCATTTCTATTCGCATTATTCGTGAAAACTTCTTGTCTTTTTTGTCGAATAGTGATTGGAGAAATACCAGCCGAGTTGCTCTATGAGGACGAGAGCGCCGTGGCTTTTTTGGATATTCATCCGCGCGCGCCCGGACACACGGTCGTCATTCCGCGCCATCACGCGGCAACCATTATCGAGCTTCCCGAAGATAAAGTTCCCGGGTTATTTCAGGCCGTGCGCACAGTGGCCAGGGGAATCGAGAAAGGACTCGCGGCGCCCGGGTTGACGATCGGTATCAATCACGGTAAGGTGAGTGGCCAGGAAATTGAACATCTCCATGTTCATATCTTCCCTCGATTTTCCGATGACGGCGGGGGAGCGATGCAATCGGTGGTCAATAATCCGCCGCAGGAGTCTGAGGACGCATTACGAGAAAAGATTAAATCACATATCAACGCATGATTGGTGTCAATAAAAAAGAAGGAGAATCGGTAAACGCCTTGATTTTCCGTTTCAGTAAAAAAGTCCGCCGGAGCGGCATTACCCAGGAAGTCCGCCGCCGCCGTTTTCGCGCCCGACCCCAGAGCAAGCTCAAGAAACGAGTCTCTGCTTTACATCGCCTCAAAAAATCAGCCGAACCTCGACCAGTCTACAAACCGCCGGCCGCTCGATAATCTCCGACCGTCTATGACTAAAGAACGTCTTTCGGAAGACGTGAAAGCCGCCATGAAGCAAGGAAACGCCGATCTCGTTTCGACGTTGCGTTTTTTGCTCGCCCAGATTCAGACCGAAGAAATTAAAAATCGGGGGAATGGCGGCGACGGCACCTTGTCCGAGGAAGCGGTGATCGCCGTTTTAAAAAGTGAAGCCAAGCGCCGCAACGAGGCTATGTTGATGTTTAAGGAAGGCAAGCGTGATGACCTCGTCCTGCAGGAAGAAAAAGCGATGACGATTATCAAGGCCTACCTGCCGCCCGAAATCGGGCGAGATCAGGTGAAAGCCGTGGTTCAGAAATTAAAGGATGCCGGATCAAATGATTTTACCAGCCTGATGAAGGGCGCCATGGCTGAACTGCGCGGTCAGGCTGACGGAAAAACAGTGAGTGAAATCGTGAAGGAAGTCCTCGGGTAATTGGGAAATGAGTTCTAATCTCGTTACCGTTTACGGACTGAATCGCCGACCCCAGCTTGCAAAAAAAGTGGAAAAAATTACCCAATCGGTTTTGGGCCATTTTCACGTGCGAGAAAAAACCATGGATATTATTTTTTTGGGGAATAAAGAGATGGTTGCGTTGAAAAAAAAGCACGTGAAAAAATCCGGACCGGCCAACACCTTATCGTTTGGTTCGCCGAAAAACTTTCCGCATCCCGAGGACCGGAATGTGCCGTTGGGCGAGGTCTTTGTAAACACCGACATCACGAACTACCGCCTTCCGTCTATTGCTCCACTGCTCATCCACAGCATCCTCCATCTTCTAGGCTACCACCATGAAGATGGGCGTGATAAGATTGAGATGGATCGTTTGGCAAAGAGGGTGATGCGAGCTCTCAAGAGCACATCTAAGAACGCATCTCAAAAATAGCCGCGATCTTTTTTATAATGGCAGAAATCATTACCGGTATCGACATTGGTACGGCGGAAATTAAAGTTGTCATCGCCGAAAATCGAAACGGTCATCCAAATATTCTTTCGGTTTTTAAGGAGCGGTCTTTGGGTCTTAAAAAAGGCGCTATTCATGATCTGAGCGAAACTGTTCAAGCGCTTTCCCGAGTCTTCGTCCAGATCCGCGATGTTTCGAAGTCAGCGGTCAAAAATTTATATGTGAATATCGGTACCGCCCAGGTGCGGGCCCAGCACTCCCGCGGCGTGGCAGCGGTGTCGCGCGCTGATAGCGAGATTTATCAGGACGATGTTGATCGGGTGGTTCGAGCCAGTCAGATTTTGAATCTTGGTTCGAATCGGATGATTGTGCACACGATCACCAAGGAATTTATTGTGGACGGGGTAGGCGATATAACCGAGCCAATTGGTTTGGGAGGAAGCCGTCTTGAGGTAACGACGCTTGTGATTGACGCTTTTGAGCCCCATGTGAAGGGTTTGATCAAGGCCATTCAGTTGAATGGCGGATTTATTAAAGGTATGGCTTTTGATCCTTTGATCGCGGCGCGCGCGGCCTTGAGTAAGGTGCAAAAAGATTTAGGAACAGTCCTTGTTGATATTGGTCACGGCACTACCGGGATGGTAGTCTACGAAGAAAATCGCTTAGTGGGGGCGGCAGTTTTTCCGGTTGGCGCGGCAAATATTACGAACGATATCGCCATTGGTTTGAAAATTCCGGTTGCCGCCGCTGAAAGCATCAAACTGAACTATGGCTACGCCGTTTCGCGGGACGTTGGTGTTCGCGACACGATTGATCTCAAAAAAATCTGCGGCGAAGGGTATGGCATTATCTCTCGGCGTCTTCTTGCTGAAATTATTCAGGCGCGGATGTCAGAAATTCTTGAATTTGTGCAGTCGGAGTTGAAACTGATGGGCCGGTCCGGCCAGTTGGCCGGTGGTGTGGTCCTGGTTGGCGGCGGCGCCAAACTGCCGGGAATTGCCGATCTCGCTAAAGATGAGTTGCGTTTGGCCGCCCAGATTGGGCTTGTGGCCGAACGGAACGACTGGTTCGGTTCGGAAGGGATGGGGAGCGTCTTTGATGACCCCGAGTACGTGAACGTTTTAGGTCTTATTCTGTGGGGTGGGGACGAGGAGGGGTGGTTTAAGAAGCGGCACGGATTTAGCTTGAGACAGATCTTCCAGCGCTTTCTCCCTTAGGGATTGGGGCCATTTTGAGGCGGCTTGAGAAAGAAGGGGAAGGGTGGTATATATAATTCAATTTCCATGATGAAAAAAAGGAAAATCAGCCGACCAAAAAATAGCGCTTCGCAGACAGGTATGGGTAATTCTTTTGCCCGGATTAAGGTAGTCGGCATTGGCGGTGGGGGCGGAAACGCCGTTTCCCGCATGAGTCATGATTTTGTTCGCGGCATTGATTTCGTCGCGATTAATACGGATCACCAGGATTTAGATTACTGCGATGTTCGAAAGAAAATTTATATTGGCCGAAGTTTAACCAAGGGGTTAGGGACGGGGATGAATCCCGATTTGGGGAAGCAGGCGGCCGAAGAGAATCGTTCGGAAATTGCCGAAGCCTTGCACGGCGCCGATCTGGTTTTCTTGGCGGCTGGTTTGGGTGGTGGAACGGGCACGGGAGCCACGCCCGTCGTGGCTGAAATCGCGAAACAGATGGGTGCTTTAACTATGGCTTTCGTAACGAAGCCCTTCACCTTTGAAGGCGGACAACGTGAACGGATTGCCCAGGACGGTATCTTGCGACTAAAGGATAAGGTTGATGCTCTGATTGTTGTTCCGAACGATCGCATTTTTACGGTCATCAGCAAGGACACGCCGATCATCAAAGCTTTTGAAGCGATTGACGATGTCTTGCGGCACGCCCTTCAAGGAATTGTGGAGATTGTTCTCACGCCAGGATTAATAAATGTAGATTTCGCTGACGTAAAAACAATTTTGCAGGATGCCGGTTCCGCTATTGTCGGTGTTGGTATTGCGACGGGCCAGGATCGGGCGACCGTGGCCGTGGAACAGGCCTTGCGCTCACCGCTCCTTGAAGTGAATCCAGAGGGTGCGAAAGGCGTGCTCTTTGGCATCTCCGGTAAAGATCTGAAGATGAGCGAGGTGAATGATGCCGCAAAACTGGTGGCTCAAGTGGCTGACCCCAGTGCCCGGATTATTTTCGGGGCCTATCACGACAAACACCTCAAAGAAAAACAGTTGAAGATTACCTTAATTGCCACTGGTTTCAGCGCTGGCAATAGTCCCGTTGGTTCACTTTTTGATACCAAAGCCGATCTGATGCGTCAGAGCTTCGGCGATATCCAACCGCTTGAAAAACCAATCGAGCGAAGTAGCGATAAGTCTTTGAATTTGGGATTTGGCGATCTCGAAGCCCCGCTTCTATCCAAAGAAACAAAAAAAGCCGGTGAGCCGGCCAAAAAGAAAGACGAAGACGTTTGGGATATTCCGACCTTTCTCCGAAAAAAGAAGCGCTAAGGCTTTCATTCTAAAACTGCCGCCTACTGCGTTACGGTTTCCGCTCCGCCCTCGCAGTACGCTTAGTACAGCTCGGTTGCGGTGCTCAACCAAGCAAAGCTGAGCTTAGCCCTGCCTTGTATTCGACCGTTTTAGAATGAAAGCAAGATCCATAGCACTCGCTTGCTGTACTCAATTGCGCCTAGGATATAACAGTTTCATAACGCAAGAATACTGTCTTGATTAGCGTGTAGGTTGCGGGGTTCAACCAAGCAAAGCTGAGCTTAGCTTAGCTTAGCTTAGCTTAGCTCTGCCTTGTATCTGGTCGCTACAATAGAGAAAGTAAAAATTGCTCGCCAAGCCTAGAATCTGACAGTTTCAGAGCGTAAGCAATAAAAAACCGCCTGGTAAACCCAGGCGGTTACGATTGTATTCGATCAGGCGCGATCCCTGAGCTTCGCATGCTCACTTTTCGAAGCCAGCGCGGCGCAAGCACGCGGAGTAGAGAGCGGAGCGGTCAGTGTTGTTGAGTCTGAGGCCAGCGGGGGTGCTGAGTGTGGAGTCAACGTCTTTCTGGCAGTGGGCGCGGATCGAGGCTGGCCGGAGCTGGAACCAGTAGAAGCTGAGCGCAAGTAAACCGACAATGGTAACGGCGGCCGTGTTTCGTTTGAGGAATAAGAGAATTGGTTTCATTTTTGTTGGTGTGGTTGTGTTCGACTCTTTGCTTCCATCATTCGAGTTCGGTGGTTGGCGGCGGTTTTTTTGAAATGTATTAAAATAGGCTGTCTTCTGGACCGTCGAGCAGGGCGGGTTCAATATTCATACTTTCGCCGCCGATCTTCAAAATATCCTTATCAATTTTCTTTAACTCCTTGTAAGCGCTATTGTACATATTGACCGAGGTGCCTAAGTGGTCGCCGAGTTTTTGGAAGTATTTTTCATAATTTCCTAAGTGTTTGGTCAGTTCGCCGATGTTTTTCAAAATCTGTTCCGTTGACTTTTGGATGTTTGCCTGACGCATGCCCAAAAGCACCGTCTGGAGATAGGCCAGGAAGGTAGTGGGGGAGACGATCAGAACTTTTTTCTCTGCGGCGTAGGTCACGAGATCGCGAGCGGCCATGGTCCCAACTTTGTTAACTAAAAGATCGTAGTAAAGCGCTTCAGAGGGAATAAACATAAACGCGAACTCCATTGTATCTTCGTTTGGCTTCACGTACTTTGAAGTTTCATCAATGCGAGTCTTGAGATCCTGCCGAAAAGCATCCTCGTATCGCTTTCGTTCCTCATCGCTTCCGGCATGAATGAGGCGGTTGTAGTTTTCCAAACTGAACTTCGAATCAATCGGAATAATCTTCTCCTGCGAAAAAATGACGGCGTCCACAATCGTGCCGTCTTTAAACGGGTACTGGGTCTGGTAACTGCCCGGCGGCAGAACATTTCCTAAAACTGTTTCCAGATAGTACTCGCCTAAAACTCCGCGCTGTTTCGGATTTTTCAAAATATCCTGAAGGTTTTTGAGTTGCTCGGTCACGTTCATCACCTGCTTCTGGCCTTCCGAGACGCGAGTGAGTTCCTGGGTAATGTCGCGGATAATTTTGGTACTTTCGCCGAACTGTGACTGCATCATCCGGCCTGATTCGGTCAGTTTTGTATCAATTGTCCGGCTCAGGTCGTTGATCTGATTTTGAAGGAAGAGGAGATTTTTTTGGTCATCGGGCGAGGAAGCTTTTCGGACTACAAGATATCCGAGAAGAGCAATAAGAATAATAAGCAGGGCCCCCATTACCATTTCCATAGGAGCTATCATACCACACCGGCCGTACTAAAAAGTTCGATGTCTGTAAAAACGAGAAGGAGCCCAACTGCCATTGGCAGTTGGGCTCCGATTGAGCTTTCTCGTTGAGTCAGAAGATCACAACGAGAAGCAAGATGATGACAATGACTCCGATTGGGGCGAAGATCCATCCCAGAGGGCCGATTATACGATCGGCTTCATCGAACTCGAAATCTCCATCGTCGTCGAATAGATCCATAAGTGGCCTCCTTGTTTTCTGCATATGATGACTCTCGCCGCTGAAAGGTCAAAACATCTTTAACCACTCGGCGTCAAGAGTCGGAGATTTTAATGAACGGAATAATTATGGCACTAATATATCTTTATGTCAACTTAGGAACTTGCATTCCACCTTGAAGTGCAACGGTCGATCTTGAGCTGACATACCCGCACGGTACGCTAGTTGTGTCGAGCAACTATGAACCAATACGGGTATGTACATACACCTTACCAGAGACGAGAGGGCTGTCATCAGTGAGAGTCTTCGTGGCCGTGAATCGTATGCTGCCATCGGTAGTCGGATCGGGAAACATAAAAGTACAATCGCGAGAGAAGTCAGGCGCAATGCCAACGCCGAGGGGACGTACCATGCTGGCCAGGCTGATCGACGTGCCCGACAACGCCGGGGCGCAGCCAAGTGTGGGACGAGGATTATCGAGAATAATCCTGCTCTGGCAGCCCAGATAGAGTCTCGGTTGGAACCTCTGATTTCTCCGGAAGTCGTGGGACACGCCCTAGGTATTGCACCAGAAACCATCTATGCCTGGATCTACCGAGCCCGTCCCGATCTCAAATCACAACTGCCCCAACGAGGACGCAAAAGACGTCGCTATGGATCAAAACGTGAAATAAAACAAGGCTGGACGAAGGATGTACGATCACTCAAAGAACGTCCTCCTGATAGAGAAAATTGGGAAGGAGACACCATGAGAGGCGGTTCACGCGCTCGCTTACTGACCCATGTCGAACGTCGCAGCCTCTTTGCCAGAGTTGACCTGATGTCTGATGGCACGGCCGATACGGTGCATGCAATTTTGCACAGCCAACCAGTGCCGGGCACGACGACCTATGATCGTGGTTCTGAATTTTCCCTGTGGCGTATGATTGAGCGAGATACGAATATGCGCATTTTCTTTGCCGATGCCCATGCTCCCTGGCAACGACCGAAAAACGAGAATACTAATGGACGACTCCGGAGAGTCTATCCAAAAAAGTTCGACTTCCGTACTATTACCCAGAGAGAGGTGGATCGGGTTGTTTGGAAGATGAATCATACACCCCGAAAATCTCTCTCCTGGCGTACTCCTTGTGCAGTGTATGGCAAGTGTTGCACTTCAAGCTAGAATGCAAGGAACCCACCCTTGGAGCTTCCATTTTTCGTTGATTTTCTGCTTACTTATTGCTACTATAAGGGCGTTAGTTTTAGCCCCTATAAACGGCTATTTTTATTGAGTCCCGTTAGAGACTCTCAGCCCAAAGGACGGGGAAGAAGCATATTTTTCGAGATTGATTAACGAGTTGGAGAAAAGTAGCAAACAGCTTTGTCTCTAAAGGGATGAGATTTACAACGCACATGGCCAAAGAAATTAAAGAAAAAAAGGAGAAAGACGAAAAGAAAAACACCAGTTCGTATAGCGCTAAGGATATTTATGTTCTTGAGGGCCTCGAGCCGGTTCGGAAACGACCGGGTATGTACATCGGCTCGACTGGTCCGGATGGTTTACACCATCTGATCTGGGAGGTTGTCGATAACTCGACTGACGAGGCGATGGCCGGTCACGCCAAGAATATTACGGTTGAGCTTTTGCCCGATAACGTTGTTTCGGTCACCGACGATGGTCGCGGTATTCCGGTTGATGTCCACCCGCAGACCAAAGTCTCGGCCCTTGAAGTTGTCTTAACCACCTTGCACGCCGGTGGTAAGTTCGGCGGCGATTCCTATAAAGTGGCTGGTGGTTTGCACGGTGTCGGTGTGTCGGTGGTCAATGCTTTGTCCACGTGGACTAAGGTTGAGGTTTCGCGGGACGGGGGTCTTTTTATGCAGGAGTATCAGCGTGGCAAGCCGAAGAGCAAGGTCAAAAAAATTGGCACCTCGAAAGGAACGGGAACGAAGGTTACATTTTCTCCCGACCCGACAATTTTTGAAAAAATTGATTTTGATGCCAAGCGGGTTATTGATTTCTTGCGCCAGCGGACGTATCTCGTAAAAGGCGTGCGGATTAACTTCTTTGATCGACGGAAATCGCCGGTTGTCGCGCATGGTTTTTATTTTGAAGGAGGCCTGCAGTCGTTCTTGAAGCATATTGGCCGGAGTAAGAAGAAGCTTCAGGAAGAAGTTTTCTATGTCCATCGCGAACACGAAAAGATTGAAGTCGAAGCCGCTTTCCTTTTCATTGATGATCTGGAGACGCGTGAGCTCAGTTTTGCTAACAACATTCACACGCCGGACGGGGGAATGCACCTGACCGGTTTTCGAACGGCGCTTACTCGAACGCTCAATAACTATGCGCGCGCCGAGAAATATCTTAAGGAAAAAGATGAGAATCTGACGAGCGATGACACGCGGGAAGGATTGATCGCTGTCGTTTCTGTAAAACTGCGGGAGCCGCAGTTTGAGGGACAAACTAAAGCCCGCTTGGGAAATCCAGAAGCGCGCACTTCAACTGAAGCTATTGTCTACGAAGCGCTGCGGGAGTTTATGGAAAAACGGCCAAGTGAAGCCCGTCGCATTATTGAGAAAGTCTTGCTTGCCGCCAAAGCCAGAAAGGCCGCTAAAGCTGCTAAGGAAACGGTCTTACGAAAAGGCGCCTTGGACGGTATGACTCTGCCGGGGAAGCTCGCCGATTGTTCCAGCCGCAAAGCCGAAGAGTCGGAACTCTTTATTGTTGAGGGAGACTCCGCCGGTGGCAGTGCCAAACAAGGACGAGACCGCCACATTCAGGCGATTTTGCCGCTTCGCGGAAAAATCTTAAACGTAGAGAAGTCACGCCTCGATAAAATTCTGGCCAACCAGGAAGTGCGAAATCTGGTGGTCGCGATCGGTACGGCCGTGGCGGATGAGTTTGATATCTCGAATATCCGTTACCACAAGATTATCATCATGACCGATGCTGATGTTGACGGTGCGCACATTCGCACGCTCCTCCTTACCCTTTTCTACCGTTACTTCCTGCCAATCATTGACGCCGGTTATCTCTACATCGGTTTGCCGCCGCTTTATCGCGTGCAGTCAGGCAAGGCCATTCATTACGTCTATAGCGACGAGGAGCGCGACCGCATTGTCGCCGTTTTAGAAAAAGCCAAACAGGCAAACGCTAAAGGCAAAAAAGAAAAAGAAGAAGTAGCTGTCGGCGAAGAGGAAGGGGGGGGATCTGAAGAGGGCGAAACTGTAAAACGCTCATCGGGAATCTCCATTCAGCGGTACAAAGGTTTGGGTGAGATGAATCCGGAGCAGTTGTGGGAGACGACCATGGATCCGGAACGGCGATTTTTGAAACAAGTGAAAATTGATGAAGCCGAAGAGGCCAGCCGACTGTTTGATGTCTTGATGGGCGACGAAGTTGGACCGCGCCGTCAGTTCATTCAGACGCACGCCTTGAACGTAAAAAATCTTGACATTTAAGATCAATTCTGATTAGATACAACCTTATACGGTAATGTTTGAGCGCCTTAAAATATTTTTGAAAGAGTCACAAGAAGAATGGCAGCACGTGAACTGGCCGCCGCGAAGTGAGGCTTTGTATTTAACCGGTGTGGTCATCGGTTTTTCTGTTCTGCTCGCGGCCATCTTAGGTATCTTCGATGCCCTGGCGTACTACGCATTGAGTGTCATTGTGATCGGTGGTTAATTGAAAATATTATGACTGAAAAGGAAAAAATATCTGATCTGGGGCGGCAGTGGTATGCCATTCATACCTATGCCGGCTACGAGGAAGCGGTCGCTCGTTACCTGAAACAGCGCGTCGAGTCTTTGTCGATGGAAGACAAGATTTTTAACGTTGTTGTTCCCAAGGAAAAAAAGATTCGCATTCGCGGTGGCCGTCGTCAGACGATCGAGGAGAAGATATATCCCGGCTATGTTTTGGTCGAGATGATTTTGACAGAAGACTCCTGGTACGTGGTGCGGAATACGCCGCGGGTGACAAACTTTGTCGGCGCCGATAGCACCAAGCCAGCGCCATTATCGCGAGCCGAAGTAGATTCGCTTCTGAATCGCATGGGCGAGGAGGCGCCGAAGATGAATATTGACATTGAGGTGGGAGACCTGGTAAAAATCGTGGACGGGCCGTTTAAAGATTACGACGGCAAAGTTGATGAGGTTGATAGTGAACGCGGCAGAATTAAAGTCATGGTGCCGATCTTCGGCCGTGACACCGCTGTCGAACTCGACTCATTGCAGGTAAAGAAAGTTTAGAGGTATCACTAATAATGCGAATGAGGGCAAATAACGCGAATTAACTTATGGCTAAACCAATTAAAACAGTTCTCAAATTACAGATCGATGCCGGCAAGGCTACTCCAGCGCCGCCAATTGGTACCGCGCTCGGGCCGCATGGCGTAAACATTCAGGATTTCTGTAAGCAGTTTAACGACGCCACCAAAGAGATGATTGGCGACGTTGTTCCGGCCGAGATTACGATCTACGAAGACCGTAGTTTTACGTTTGTTTTAAAAACGTCACCGGCCTCCTCGCTCTTGAAGAAATTTGCTGGCGCCGAGAAGGGTGCGGCCAATCCCTTAAAAGATAAAGTTGGCAAAGTGACCAAGTCGCAGGTTCGCGAGATTGCCGAAAAAAAGATGGTTGATCTAAACGCCAACGATCTCGACGCCGCGGAAAAGATTATCGCCGGCACGGCACGCTCGATGGGAATTGAAGTCGCAGACTAGACTGATTCCTGATAGTACGATTGTACAATCTCGGCGCGTTAGTACGTTTTTGGACACAAAGAAAGACTCGGTTC
>CAYHXC010000015.1:0-23419 GCA_964360585.1 uncultured Candidatus Saccharibacteria bacterium
GTCGCGCGCAAATCCGAAAAGCAAGGAACATTTTTCTTTGGTGTCCGCCGAGGCTTTGCGAGGCGGTGGCGGAACGGTTCATTCGTCATCGGGATTGGTTTCAAAATACATTCGAACTTTGTCTAACAAACACCGCATAAACAAAATGAAACCGCCTTGTGCGGTTTTGTTTTGTTTATATTGAGTGGAAAAAGTGATTCGAACCGAAGGAGGGGTCGGGAGGAAAGTATAAGGTTCCTCCCGTGTCGGAAACTCTCAAAACCGAGGGTTGTGAGGGAGCGAATGGAATGAGCGACGTTCGACTACCCTCCCTCTCCGCCTTCGCCCGCCATAGCGGAGGCGGACACAGTCCGCTAGAAGCTTGCGACGGCGGGGTTAAGTAGAAGTATCGCGCAATACTTTCTGTACCGTACAGTTAAATAAAAAAAGCCAAGATTTTTTAAGTCTTGGCTTAGGGTTTTACCACCTCGATTCGAGTGATATCGGGGTAGTGGAAATTCACTTCTCCTCCTCGATAGGATTGAGAGCGAAGTTTCACAGAGACCAACTGACCTTGGGGGATGATGTAATAGCGGACTCCCGCGATGATGGAAGGTATGTCGGACGTGATTACGTCTTGGTCGGTTCGATGTTTCTTCCCGCCCATACTACCGACGATTACCGGATACTTTCTCTTCGCCATTTTCAGCAAATCAAGGTTCCGGGTGCTTCTCAGGATTGTGTCACGAGCCCGACTCTTGCTGAGTGCCCGCCTATCCCCATCATGATAGTCGAGCTGTCGGATGATTCGTCGTTCCTGACAAAGCAGCAACCAGCCCTTCCTTTCGTCGTCGAGCTCTACGAGATAGATTTGAGGCGGAGAGAGGAGGCTGATTGCCCCTCGGGGAATGTCGGGAAATACGGGCTGATAATCGAAATCCCGGAGGGCCGTGTCCCAATAGAAGTCTCGGAGAGCTGTGGTAAGTTCCTTCTCTCGTTGTTCGCTACTGGCTTGAATCCTTCTTCGTTCCCCCGATTCTCTGTCGAGAGAAGTCCGAAGAGTCCTTAATTCGGCCGAGACCTGGGTGATGTGCTCGCGAAGATCGTTATCCTTGCGTTCGAGAAATTCCTTGATCAGCGCATCTCGATCGGGTCCGGGTCGTTTGATGCTTTCGTACGCTTCGCTGATCTCCTGCGATCGTTGAGTACCACCAGCATGACGATCGGGGTGACAAGCACGAAGTAGCTGAGCCTTCGTTGCTTCCGCAACCTTCTTAATAGCGTCAGGTTGCGGAGGCAGTCCAGCAAGCATTGCTACCAGTCCACGGCTGAACTTCAACACCATGAACGGGTTTTGCTTCGTGGCCATCAATCGATTCCACCATCATCAGATCCGCCGTCGTAGTCGTCCGAACCGCCTTCGAAGAAGCGATTGAGCGTTTCGCGCACGAGGGGATCGTCGGGAAGCTTCTTGCCGCGGAGGATGTCATAGACATCGCGCGGATCGTTCTGGTTCAGCAGTTCCGACATGGCGCCGATCTCTCCGTCGAAGACGGCTTCGGTGCGGTGGAGCAGAAAGGCGAAGCAGAGGTACTTACCTTTGCCCTCCACGCCGTCGATGTATTCGCGGGCGAGGCCAACGAAACGATCCATCGAAGCCTCATCGCCGCTACACATCCGGAACAGTCGAGCAGTCTCTCCCATGGAGAGTCCACTCAGTTCGCCATACTCTCTCTGGAATAGGATCACTTCCTGAGCTTGATCGAAAGAAAGCTGGTTCTTTTGCATGATGCGCGCCACCGTTGGGAGTTGCACGCGATACTCAACGACCACTTCTTGCATCACTTCCGCGTCCTTGGCGGTCAGGCCAAGTTCTTCGAAAATGGCCAGTGTTTGACGCTTGGCTTGTGGCAGAATGGCTTTGAGCTCTCCTTGGGTTGCTGGCAAATTCTTCATCTCGAATCCTTTCCTAAATGTTCAGGGTTTATTGGTCTCTGTAGTTTCGAAGGTCTGACTTTTTATTAGCATATTTTTTAATATCAGTCAAATAAAAAAAGAGCCGCGTGATTACGGGGCTCTTCGAGGTATGAGACGAGTCAACTTCTCTATCGTTATGAAAAAGCGGTAGGTGTTGCCACACCGAGGGCAGCTGCACGTTGGGAATCTTCCCGGACAGGGGAAGACGATCATTTCTCCGCATTCGCACTGTTGTTCGGGCATTCTGGGAAAGCTATCCTCGATCTCGGCTACTGCTCGAGTAAAGAATCTTTGAGCTATGCTTTTCACTGGTTCGGCCATGCGCCTCTCCTTGTCTTATGATCGGCTAGCTTCTCTTTATCATAAATCCCAATGAGCTGTCTAGGCTTTAACCCCTTTCATTTCTGGGCTATCATAATGCTATGAATAACAAAGGATCTACGTCAGTCATTATGATATTTATATTAGCGGCGGTAGTTGCGGCCGGTCTTTTTCTTTACGTTCAGTCGATCCCAGTGGATTCCCCGATGGACATATCCATACCGGTTCCCAAATCAGACGCCAACCAAAAGAAGCAGTATAAAGATGCTGAAAGTGGAATTTCTTTCGAATATAATCCAGCCTGGACAGTATCAAAAACGAGGGGTTCAGTTGCGGATACTATCGTTGTAGCCGTTGATCAGTCTTCTGTTGTGAGTATTTCCATTTATCATGACAAGAAAACAATCGACAGCCGAGTCCAATCTGCTTTGGCTGGATCCTGCACTTACTGTCGATTTCAAAAACCAGTTACTAGCACTCTTCCGAACGGAAGTAATGCGGTAGAGGTGTACGCATACGACACGAATAATAAGGTTGATATGCGCCCCGGCACTTTCTATTTTGGCAATGATGCGCAGCAATTCTCCATCAAGGGAGAAGGAGTAAACGGAGGAACGGCTGTCCTCTCTATATTGAATACCCTCGACTTCTAATTGAGGGTCCGCATAATGACCGTTCTCAATAAAAAAGCCAGTTATGCTATAATAAAGGACATGAAGAAAATTATTATCACTATCACTATTATTATTTTGGCTTTGGTCGGTGCGGGTGTTCTAGCCTTTATGACTAAGCAACAGCAACCTTTCTATCCGGATGAGATGGGGCCTCCGGTTAGCGAGAATCTTCAGGTAACTACTCCGCGACAAGGTGAGGAGTGGCCATTAGGGAGTATCCAGACTATTCAGTGGGAAGGTGTTAATGAACATTCAGAAAAAGTTACCGCTTTTTTAACAAAGAAAACTGGAAATGCATTTACTACTGTTGGACAAATTTTCCCTTGGGCAGCCGGATCAATTGTATGGAAGGTAGGCCAAATTTTGCCCTATCCGAAACCTGAGCGTTGTCCCGATGGAGGTTGTGTGACGCCAGAAGTTTTGCCGGGCGAGTATTATATCCGAGTTATTGATCCCGAAAGCGGGGCAGTAGACATGAGCGAGCCTTTCTTGATTACCGCCGAGAGTTTGAAATCAAGCGTGAAAATAATCTATCCAAACGGCGGTGAAAGTATCAAGCGAGGCTCAGGGCAAACGATTCGATGGTCGAGTGCGGGTGTGGCAAGGGGAACCCAGTTTCGCATTATGTTAGTCTATCCGATCAAAGATGATGCATATGGACGTCGCCAGATCGTGACTCTTGGGGAGAAGGTCTCAAACACTGGAAGTTTTGTCTGGACCGTTTCCAGTTCTTTGCCAGTTCAAGATGATTACCAGATCAGTATTCAAAACAGCGGCACTGCTACCTCGCCCAACGACGAGGGAGATGGAACGTTCAGCATTACGCGGTAGTGATCGCTCCCAATAAGAAGCTTAGAAGGGGTCGGCTTTAACCCTCCTCATTTTCGCGCTTGTCCTGAACGAAGTTGAAGGGAATAACGTTAGAGCGTATACGTTGTTTCACTTCGCCGATCAATTGCCATAATAAAAATATCTTTTTCTTCTTTCATAAAGATAATTCGCAGGCTCCCTTTTCGCACCCGAAAAACATTCTGATATCCCTTCAGTTTTTTGATATCTAAAACTTCCCAACGAAGAGAAATAATTGATGCAATGACCGTCTCGAGTATTTTTCTTTCCTCCTCGGTGAACTTCGAGAGGAGTTTTTTAAGGCTAGGCATTGAGGGCGCGTAGCTCTTTCAAAATATCTTTTGCCGAGACACCTTCCTTTTTTATTTTTGTGAAATCAGCAATCGTTTCCCACATGTCCGATTCTCCGAGAGGAGAGATTTTAAAAACTGGTTTTGATTTTCTCATCACCGTGAAGGAATCTCCTTTTTCTACTTGAGAGATATACTTGTCGATGTTTTCACGCAACTCCTTGAGACCGACGATCGTATTTTTCATAGTTCCAAGTTTATCTTAAGGTAAACATTTGTCAAGGGTGGCAAGGGTGCTTCGGCAGGGGACGAAGTTGGAACTTGTTTGTAATAAAAAACCTGACAACTGATTTGTCAGGTTGACTCGTCATTTTTCCCTTTGCGAAGAAACTCGTCATGTCTTTGTAGATGACGTAAGTGACTGCATTTGTCACAGCGATCTCGAGTGTTTCGGGGGTTATTAATTGCTCTTGATCGGCGGGTTTCAAAATCGCCACAGACGCAACGCACTACCCAGAGGCCCCCTCCCCCAGAATATAATCCGAGGACGGTGAATCTCCCGAATCTTATTCCAGATAAATCACGAATGTTTCGAGGTGTGGGTATGGTAGGGGGTTGTATTTCCCAGTGTTGCTGTGCGATCTTTTTCTGGGGCTCGTAATGAACTCCTTTGCCAGTTACTTCAGCAGCAAGTCGATTTACGGGCCTCATCGTAGGGGACTCGTATACCCTATTTTTCACTGCAAATTTCCTCCTGCTATGGAGTATTTAAGAGCAAAAAATCAATTGAATCAAGTCTATCGATTCTCGACGTGAGGAGGGAAACAGCCCCTTTTCTACCCTTCCTGGCTATCGAGAGTATGCGGAAAAAGTACGTTCACGGGTGGTGCCAGGGGTTTTTAAGAGGGTGTAAAAACGAGCGATCGTCTCGATAGAGGGTAATTATGAGTAGTTAATGTGTAGATTACGATAATTCTGGATAGACTTAGCTTATACTTGTGTAGATTTATGCGGTGTGATACCATGCTTCTATGGAAGAAAAACTGCTGACCATTAGCCAAGCGGCTGAATACCTCGGGGTTTCTCAAAATACGCTTCGTCGCTGGGACGAAAGTCGTAAGTTAGTTGCGATCAAAAAAGATGGGGGCACCCATAGATACTACCGAGAAAAAGATTTAGAAATTTTTTCCAGCGATTTGATCAAATTTGCCTCCGAGTGGATCCAGGACGGGGTTGAGTTCCCGAGTAGGTTTTACTGTCCAACAAGCTCAATTTTTAACGCGAGACTGACTACGATGGAACATGCGCTAATGCAGAAGCCGGGATTTGAAAAATTATACTCTTTGATCACGTTGATTACTGGAGAGATTGGCGATAATTCCTTTGCTCATAATTTAGGTAAGTGGCCTGATACAGCGGGAATCTTTTTCGGCTATAATCTTGATAAGTGTATCATCGTTCTTGCCGACAGAGGCTTAGGTATTTTAGAGACATTGCGTCAGGTTCGTCCATCACTTCCGAGTCATGTTGTGGCCGTCGAAGTTGCCTTCACCGAATTTATCTCGGGGAGGGCGCCAGAGAAGCGTGGCAATGGTTTGAAGCTTGTCCGTGAGGTTGTCGCTGATCAAGCAATTGATTTATTTTATACTAGCGGCGATGCTGAAGTGCGGATGAAAGGTTCCGATAAAGCATTTCGGGTTACGCGTGGTCAACGTATCGTGCGGGGATGTTTGGCAAAAATAGAGTTTTAAAAAGTAAAATATACTATGAAACTACAACTAGAAAAATTTGGCACAACCTTGATATCGCGAGAATTAGGGAGCGAAGCTTTTAAGGCGTTTCAGCCAACCTTGCGAGAGTTTTCTAAAGATGAAGAGTTAGAAATAGACTTTTCTGGCGTATTAACATTCTCGCCGTCATGGGCAGATGAGTTTTTGAGTCCCTTGCTGGATCAGCTGGGCGATCGTCTGGTTCTCTTGTCAAGCGATAATCTTTCAGTCCATGCGACACTAAGAATCCTTCAAGAAGCTAATAAGAAGCTGTTCCAGATTAGATAGATACATCAGAAACATCTGGCGTCTCAGCGAAGAGGAGCAGTTCCTTTCCGAGAACCTCTCCGGTTGCCGGGAGTATGCGAAAAAAGTACGCTCGCGGTTGGTGCCAGGGATTTTCTAAGCAGGTCTTTCTACCTCTTCATTTTCGGGCTCGCCCTGAGCTTATCGAAGGACTTGTCCTCGGTTTATCGAAGGGGTAGGATGACAGTATGAATAAACTTGCTGAAGTTCCAGAGGAAGCTATCCCGGAGGAGCGGGACAAGGAAGCAGGGGCCGAACAGTTCGGCGAAGTGTTCGATATTCTCACGAAACAAAAGTTATCGCCCGAGGAAATTGAGCGTCGCGTGGCGGAGGGAAACGTTGAGGATATCTTGGAACGTGCGTATGAAGAGTATAAAAAACTCCGCGGGATTATTAATCGAAATGATTATCGCAGCATTATTGATCGAGCCCGAGAAGTTCCGACGTTGAGAAAAGTCTCAATTTCACAGGCCAAGGGTATTGCTCAAAGAGCGGGGATTACTTTACTTGGAGATACCGATCCGCGAATCATGCTCTATGCAATAATGCGTTCCGATACGAAACCTGAAGGTGTCGAACATCATCACAGCCAAATGAGCGATCAACGCTTATTTGCGGAAGCGGCGCGCATTCTGGGAGATAAAGATTCTTTGAAAAAGTTGATTGAAGCATATCCAAAAATCTCCTTCTGATTGTTTTAGACGTATTCCTCTTCCCAAAGGTGCGCTCGCGGTTGGTGCCAGGGGGGGGTAAGAGGGCTTTATACCCCTTCCATTTTCGGGCTTGTCCTGAGTTTACCGAAGGGCTATGATGGGAGGACTATGAGACAGGTTAATGAGGCACAGACAATAGAAATTTCTACTAAGAAGGTAGTTCCGAAGACCTTGAACTTTCCTCAGGATTTTCATAATAAGATTCTTCTCGGAAACGCTATAGAAATCTTGCGCCAGATTCCCGATGGAGTTGTTGATCTAGTTATCACATCACCTCCCTATAATCTTAAAAATTCAACAGGGAATGGAATGAAGGATGGGAGGGGAGGAAAATGGGCAAATGCGGCATTGCAAAAAGGCTATTCTCATCACGATGATTGTATGCCCCACGACGAATATGTTAAGTGGCAAAGAGATTGTTTGAGCGAGATGATGAGAATTATCCCTGAAGATGGAGCAATTTTTTATAATCACAAATGGCGTGTGCAGGGCGGTTTGTTACAAGACCGTCAGGATATCATCAGTGGTTTTCCTGTTCGCCAGATAATCATTTGGAAGCGAAAAGGCGGCCTCAATTTTAATGCGGGATATTTTTTGCCCACTTACGAAGTTATTTATCTTATTGCTAAACCAAAATTCAAACTTGTAGCAAAAGCAAATGCCCACGGTGATGTTTGGGACTTTACTCAAGAAATGAATAATGAGCATCCGGCTGCATTTCCAGAAAGCCTTATTAATAGAATTGTGTCTACTACTGAAGCAGAAGTAATATTGGATCCCTTCATGGGCTCAGGTACAACAGCAATATCTGCAATAAATTTTAATAGAAACTACATTGGAATTGATATTTCGCCAGAGTATTGCGAGATGGCAAGGGAAAGAATCAAACAACATCAATCTCAGCAAAAGCTTTTATAAAACATGGAAAAGAAGCCCATCATTTATACCAAGCAAAAACTAATCGCAAAACTTAAAGAAATTTCTGAGATGGGATTTGTCGCAAATGCACGACGAGGCAACCACGGAGGTATAGGCAATACGCTTGAAGATTTACTGGGCATTAAGGAGAATAATTTACCAATACCAAACGCCGCCGAATGGGAGTTGAAAGCTCAACGATTAAATTCCGCTTCTCTCTGCACTCTTTTTCATATCGAACCTTCTCCACGGGCCATTCGTTTTGTGCCACAAATTCTCTTGCCTAAATATGGATGGGCGCATAAAGAAGATGGAAAAAAATACGCAAAAGGAGAAATGAGTTTCAGGCAAACTATCCATGGCCAATCGCGAAGTGACAGGGGTTTCAAGGTGGTGATTGATCGTAAGGAGCGAAAGATTTTGATTTCGTTTGACGCAAAAAGTGTAGATCTACGACATAAAGCTTGGGCTGAATTAGTAAAAAAGCGTGTCGGTTTTGGAGAACTCGATCCCCAACCTTACTGGGGTTTCGACGATTTGGAACATAAGGCGGGAACAAAATTGCTTAATGCTTTTTATGTTCAAGCTGAAGTCAAAATTATACGCAAGAAAGAATATTATCATTATACAAAAGTAATGATGCTACAGAAGTTCAGTTTTGAAGGATTTTTAAAAGCACTGGAGGAAGGAAAAATCCTAGTGGATTTCGATGCTCGGACAGGACATAATCACGGCACTAAATTTCGAATGAGACAAGATGCCTTGCCGATGCTGTATGAAAGTAAGCGAATCATTCTCTAGAGTCTGCCCAAAAAGTACGTTCACGCCTCGTGCCAGGGGTGTTTCAATTTAACTTGCCAGAGAAGCCTTCGGAGGAGTAGGATAGGGACGAAATGGTATTACAAGAAGCCAGAGAAAAAATCGAGCTTGTTAGAAAGAAGTTGCTACACATGCAGGAGATTACGTCTTTTATGACATTGGATGTTGTTGAAAACGTTGTAGAATCTTGGATGGGAAACGAGTATCCAAAGGAGAATTCAGAATTACATAGTTGCTGGGAAGAAATACAAAAATCAGTACCACCAGGATTTTCTATAGATAGTAATCTCGTAAGACATCTTTCTTTTAATGAAGCGAAAGATTGGCTAGATATATCCAACAGTGATATTCCCAGGGAATTACTAAATGTTGAGGAGTATATTAAAAAGCTTACTCTGATTGAATATCTTTCAACCCTTCACCCTGAAGTTAGTCGGGTTACTGAAATTATCCTAAATGGCGACATTGATGCCGCTTTAAAAACAGTTTTTGCAAACTTGGACGTTAAGATTAGAAGTGTGTTGCGGGTTGGACCTGGCATTCAAACAGTCAATGCAATTGGAGAGGCTTTTAAGAAAGGAAGGCTAAAAGCTTATAATAATGATGCGGCTAGAAATTTTTTACAAGGAGTAATTGGTTATTATAGAAATGTGATCATCCATCATCCGCTCTCCCCCAATAGGAATAAAATTGAAACTGCTCTTTCTTTATTTGCTCTCGCACACGAAGCATTTAAACTTTTTGATGTTTGCTCTCAGAGTATTCCCAGAAGTTCTAGTTAGGATAATGAAATAAAGCAGATTCTCAGCATGAGCAATGAAGATATAAAAACTCTGATTAAGGTTCTCAGACACCAGGGACATTCAAAAATAGCTGAGCTCTTGCAGGGAAGTCGAAGTGAAATTGATCAATCGGGTCAATATGGTTCTGTTTGGAACTCTGTTCTTTCTACATTCACAATATTTGCTCCGATGGAGCAGTACTATAAACTCAAGGAATTATCTTTGTCGGAAAAAGAGATTATAAAAAAGTCAGTTTTAGATATCTACCCTATTGAAGAAGGAGGCCCGGAGATAATTTCTGTTGATTTTAGAATGCTCAAGGATGAGCCCGAAACAGAAATACCGACATCTTCATACGTTGGTAGAACAAGTAGGGCCTTCATTAGTTACTCTTCTGAAGACAAAGTTCTTGCCGGAAAAATTAAAAAAGGACTAGAAGAATATGGGCTAGAGGTCTTTTTGGCACACGAAGATATCGACCCTGCGGCAGAATGGCAGACTGTTATTTTGGAGAACTTAGAAAGCACTGACATTTTCATACCCATTTTAACAGATAAATTTCACAAATCATTTTGGACCGATCAGGAATCAGGGATGGCATTTACAAAAAATAAACTCATTGTACCAATATCTATTGATGGCCATAACCCTTATGGATTTCTTGGAAAATATCAGTCTTTGAAATTCAATCCCAATCAAGATCCGATGGATTGTGGCTCTATAATCAACGCTATAAAAAAAGCCCGACCGCATTTTGAAGTTCAAATCTTAGATTCTCTTATCAAGACTTTTACGGGAAGTAACAGTTGGGAGGAAGCTGGGACAAAGGCCAGGCTACTACTCGAGTTTGAAGAGATGAGTGATAAACAAGTTAACGAGATATTCAGAGGTGCAGTTCAAAACAACGAGATTTACGGTTCTTTCTCAGCCCAAGGTAAATTACGAACCTTATTTGAGAAGCATAAGCATCAAATAGATCCAGGAATAAGAGATGATTTAATTGCCAAGAAGATAATACATATCTAACATGCCCAAAGAAGAATTAGACGATCATACGCCGACCTACAACTGGTACGCACAACTGAAGAAACCATCCTGGGCGCCGCCGGCTTGGCTCTTTGGTCCGGTCTGGACCGTGCTCTATATTGGGATTGCGATTTCTTTTGGGAAGGTGTTTTGGATGGCTTGGCAGAACGAAGTTCCTTTGACGCTCGCTGTGCCATTCGCGCTCAATCTGATTTTTAATTTTGTGTTTACGCCGATTCAGTTTCGCCTCAAGAATAATCTTCTGGCCTCACTCGATATTCTTCTCGTTCTCGCGACGCTCATCTGGGGAATGTTTGCGGTTTATGTGGTCTCGCTCACACTCCACATCAGTACCGGCAGTCCCATCTTTGTCTGGATTGCACTCGTGAACATTCCGTATCTGCTCTGGGTTATCTTCGCCACGGTTTTACAGCTTGCGATTACCTATCTAAACCGGTAGGTTATGGATTTGATGGGAAGGGAGTAGTATAATCCTCAAAAAACATGAAGGTTTACGATCACCAGCCACTCTCATATTATGCTTACGATCCTGCATGGAATGATTGGTACGAAAAAGAAAAAAAGCAGATCGAAGAAAAACTTGGGGACGTTATTTTTCGTATCGAGCATATCGGCAGTACTGCCGTGCCAGGGCTTTCGGGCAAACCCATCGTTGATATCCTAATTGTTATAAAATCAGCCGACGATCTCGAAAGGTGTAGTGAGGCGTTGCAGGAGTTGGATTACCAACAGATGGGAAAATCCGATCAGTATTATCTCCGTAAATCAATGACTGAGACAGCTGGATTTCATATCCATATGGTCGCACTTGAGAATAAATTTTGGCGTGAACGCATCGCATTCCGGGATTACTTACGAAGTCATCCTGAAGTAGCTCAGCAATACATGAGTTTGAAGCAAGATTTAATCACTAAATTTGATAGCGATAAGGACGCGTATCGAGAAGGGAAGGGTAGTTTCATGGCAGAAATCACGAAGAAGGCTTTGGAAGAAAATCCGATTTAAAAAGTAAAAATGATCCCATATACGATTAAGCGGAGGACATAAATGAGCAAATGGAAGAACAGGCGATTATTGAAGTAAGAGTTCAGAAGAGGATAAAGCTGGTCACGAAAGTGATCGTGATTGCTTTTGCATACCTGATTTTGAATTTAGCGACTTTGATGACGGACTGGTTCGATGCGTATTCAGTGATCGTTTACTCTATATAGTGGTGTGAAAAATAAGAGATAGGATATAGTATAATAAATACATGTTCCCACCCATTGATCCAATTAATATTGTTCTAGGACTAGCGTTCTTCCTGGTGGTTTTTATGCTTATGAGAGAGATCTTTTGTTGGTATTGGAAAATAAATCGAATCGTTGATCTTTTAGAAAAATTAGTTGAGCAGAAAACAGGACAGAAAGAAGACGCACCGAAAACACCTATCCAGTAGCTAGGGGAGGGTGAAAATAAAAATCTCCTTGAGGGGTTTCACTAACATTCCAACATTCTGCAGAATGTTGGAATGTCTAATTTCGATTTCGGTGGTCAATAAAAAAATCTCCTGGAGGGGAGATTGATTGGGTCCGATGGGTGGTCTAGGTCTTGGGATTGCTGGTGAATAAGAAGGAGAGCGAGATCATTTCCCGTTGCTGGGCGGTGAGGCCGATTTGCTTGGGCTTCTCGGGAGCTTTTGGTCCCGGCGTATGCGTGAAAAGGAAGGAAAGAGAGATCATTTCTCGCTGTTCGTCCGTAAGAGGCGAAACCAGCACTTTTTTCTTAGGCATGTTGTACCCTCCTCGAACTGCTTTAGTTTATGTTGCAACCTCTTCTCGGTCAATCGGAAAAATAACAACCAAACCGCATAAACCGCACTATACTAACATTCCAACATTCTGCAGAATGTTGGAATGTTGTGGTTGTGATATACTGGCAGGTATGAAAACTCCTAAACAGTTAGAGCGTTATTTCAAGGGTGCGGCCAACCACTGGCGCATTGCTATCCTTCTCCTTGTGGAGAAGAAGCCGGGGATTGCGGTCTATGCCATCAGCCAGGAGCTGGGCGGTAACTTTAAGACGATCTCGCAACACACCAAGGCCTTGGTCCAGGCTGGCCTTCTCAACAAAAGCTATCACGGTCGCGAAGTGACCCACACGCTTTCTCCCTTCGGCAAGTCATTTATCAAGTTCATGAGAACATTCTAACATTCTGCAGAATGTTAGAATGTGTAGCTTTGGGGTTTTGGTAGTCAATTGTTTGCTTCGCGCAATCGGAGTAATATACAAGCATGTCTGAATACGAAAAGAAACCTGAAGAAGATTTGCCGGAGGTAGAGCGAGATCGTGAAGATGAGTATGAAATTCCCGCGGTGACACCGGGCCTGGAGGAGGTGCCGTATCCATCTGAAGACGAAAAAAAGATGCCCGACATTTCTCCAGAGGAACAGCAAGAGATTATTGATCGTATTAGCGACGAGGAAAAAGAGGAGAAGGAGCGCGAGAAAGAAGTTGAGCGCATTATTGATGAGGTTCGGAAAAAGAAAGAATTAGAGTGAGCGGGCAGATTTCCTACATAATTAAACGGAATAGATGTAACTATGTCTGATTCGAATACGTACAGAGTGAAATCAGAAGTATGGCAGTATCCGGGAATGGCCGGGTGGTATTTTTTAAGTATTCCCAAAAAACAATCAGCGGACATTAAAAAGAGGTTTGGCGCGAAGAAGCGGGGCTGGGGATCATTGCCGATTTTTGCGACGATTGGGAAGACCACTTGGCAGACGTCCATTTTCCCGGACAAAAAATCTGGTTCGTATCTTTTGCCCTTGAAAGCGGCGATACGGAAGAAAGAAGCGATCAAGGGTCGGGATGTGGTTTCCTTTGTAATTAAATTGCGGGTGTAGATGATTCCCTACACGATTAAGCGGAGTAGCCGGTCACGGCGGTTGCGGATCTCCGTGCATCCGGATGGGAGTGTCGTCGTGACGATGCCGCGGATTCGGCAAGCTCACCATAAGCGATTTGTAGCCTACGAAGTACAGAGATTTGTTGAAAAACATTCCGACTGGATACGACGAAAGGTAAAAGCGACAGAGGGGCGGACGATTGTGTGGGGGAATAAAAAAGATCTCGCGGTTTATAAAAAACAGGCGCGCGTTTTAATCACGGAGCGGGCACGGCATTTCGCGAAGATCTACGGAGTGACGTTTCGGAAGATTAGTATTCGGTCGCAGAAGTCGCGTTGGGGGAGTTGCTCGCGGCAGGGGAATTTAAGCTTTAACTACCAGCTCGTTTTATTCCGGCCGGAGATGCGGGACGCGGTTATTGTCCACGAGATATGCCATCTCGTCGAGTTCAACCACTCGCGAGCGTTTTGGAAACTTGTCGAACGGGAAGTCCCGAACTGGAAAACGCTGCGGAAGGAGTTGAAGAAAACGATGGTCCAGCTGGGGGAGGGCGGTTCTGGTATACTTAGGGCATGAATAAAAATGGATTCGCTCCTGTAATTCTGGTTCTCATTGTCACGGGTATCTTGGTTGTTGGGAGCGGTCTTTATGTCAAAGAGAAATCTCAGAACCTAGTATCTTTGCCGCCAGTAGAAGAGAGCAAGACAAGTTCAACTAAGCAAACAAATCAACCGGCGGAAGAGAAAAGCGCTGTCGGAGAAACTAAGGAAACTTCTACCCCAAAGGAAGCGCCGGCAACGAATACAACCCCAATCTCTAAACCGGCCGCCGCATCGTCTTCTCTTCAGAAACCCAAAGATTCTTCGCCGACCGCAGTGTTGATTCTTGATAGTAAAGTTTGGGAAGCGGGTCTCATTAATAAATTCACCTTCGACTTAATTAGGGCAGATGGTTTTCATAGTGTCAGCTTGCTTGCGCCAGATGGATCAGTAGTTGCCAAAGCGATCGAGCATTGGGCTTTTCCTTCGTACTATCCAGCGACAATCTACGTTCGTCCGCCCCAGGATGCTCGGGGGAGCGGATATATGCTCAAACTATTTTGCGAAACACCTTTGAAAAAAGAAGATTGCGGAACTACTTTCTATGGACCAATAGAAATCATTGCGCCGCACTCAGACCCGATTGTGGCCAGCCTAACTCATTACCCAGAAATAGACCCTAATTACTTTGAGATCAATGGAAGAGGGACGGGGTTGATAGCCGCGATCTGGAACAGAGGGACAGAAAAAATCGAAAATGTCGAAATTGAAACGACGGTTCGGCAAGGCGAGACTTTTCGACTTCGTAAGCATCCGATTTATGTTCCGCGATGCATATTAGAAACCAACTTTGGAGCAAACAAGGAACCGACTGGAACCATACCTCCGGCGCATTGTACGACTGATTTTAGTATTTCTGCTAATGATGCCGCTCCGACGGGCGAGCCGGGAACATTTACCCCTGGTCCGGCAACGCTTGAGATCGTCATTAAAAATGGAACCAAAACCTTTCTTAGAGAAACCAGAGCAATTAATTTATCCATCGCGCCGCCTCTTTCGGTTCATGTTGATGCAAATGGCTATGAACCTTCTGGTGCTCCCTTTTACGGGATCTTGCATCAAGGAGGAATGATTCCAATTTCTTGGACACTCGTAGGAAAATTGCATCGAACGCTTTCCCTACGGCTTGTATCAGTGGATGGCAAGGGAACTGATATGGTGCTTTCTTCTGCCAGAGACAGCGGTACGATTAGCGATCATTGGAATTATCTTATCTCATCCAATTTTCCGATTGGCAAATATAAAATAATAGGGTGTGATGTAGATGAGCCGACGGTATGTGCCGAAAGTAAGCAATTTTCCATAATGGCGAAAGGAAAATATACATTTTAGCCAACTGGAAAACGCTCCGGAAAGAACTCAAAAAAACCACCGTCCGGCTGGGGTAGGGGGTTTCTGGTATACTTAGGGCATGAACCTAAAAAAAGCAGTTTTCCTGGTGGGCATGTTTTCGTTTGTATTTTCAGCAATCTCTTTTGCTCAAACAATAATTCCAACGCAAATTTCGTTAGACTCACAAGCGAATACAAATATTGCTGTTGGAAAATGTATCATCTTGTCCAGATCCCTCAAGAGGGGCAGTTCAGGTGAAGACGTGAAAAAATTACAGGAGTTTCTTGCATCAAATCCCACTCTTTACCCCGAGAAGATCATATCGGGCTATTTTGGGGCATTGACCGAAAAAGCTGTTCAGAGATGGCAGGTGCGGAATGGCATTGTTACGAGTGGTGATCCGGCGACTACCGGTTATGGGGTAGTTGGTCCAAAGACTATCAAGTATTTTAATAGCAATTTTAGTTGTCAAAGCAAGCAGTCTGCCACTACCGTAATTCCAAAAAACATAACACTACCCTCGGCTTCGGTTATTATTAAAGGCAATTGTGTTTTAACCACGACGACCACGTATGCCTTACCTAATAAGATGAGCAGTATCCTACCTAAGATTTCACGAGATACGCGAGGGTTCAAAACCATTCCATTTAAAATCTCTGCAGAAATATGGGATGCAGAGAATAGGGTAAACATATCCACGCCTGTAGCAATCGTAGAAAAAGTAAAGAAAGCTTTCGAATTATGGAGTTCTGTAGATGAAGCCAAAATTCAGTTTGAGTTTGCTGGATTAGAACATCGTCAGTATGAGAATGCATCCGATATTCCAAGTGACGGGACTATCTATATTATATTCAATACCTCGGCGTTCAAAGGTGTTTTCGATCAATATGGAGGATTCGCAACTTACTTTGGCTCAATCCCAAATAACTATGAAGGTGGGTATGCCTTCGTCAGTATGAAAAATGGAGTGAGCAACTTGAACATTAGAATTCTCATACATGAGATAGGCCACACTTTAGGAATACTTGACCATAGAGCTTCAATTTCATCACCAATGGCATGTGCGACGCCAATGTGGAACGATTTTGAATATTTAGCTTTCTCCGAACAAGATCGAGTCCAATTGATATCAGCTTGGAGCCCTTCGCACAGTTCTGTGTATAAAATTTCAGGAACGATTCAATCTAGTATTAAAGATAAATCCATCGCAGTATTCGCCGTCGATACCGCTAACGGTCACACGTATTCCAGTTTAGTATCAGCTGATAATAAGTTCAGTATTGCTATCGGGAGATCTGGGAGTTATCGAGTTTTTGCTAAGCAGAATGAATCGGGACTATTTGAGAAAACGAATTTGCCTGATGCCTGTTGTCCTCCGCTCTTGCCGTCGTTTTCTCCGAGTTGGTATGTTTCAAACACCGAAAGCTCAAATGACCCTTATGCTGGAAAAGTCTTGGTATTTGGAAACAGTGCTCGTTCGGTGGAAGATATACACATTACCATGATAGAGAAATCTCCTTCCTTTAGTTTATTCGAGGGTTATTTTATCAATAACGACTTAGATCCGAATATCTTCATGCCTTCCTTTGCAAGGCCAGGAACGAGTGGACAGGTTCTTTTACAACATGTAAAAAATGACATTGTTTCTGTAAGAGAATATGGTAGTAACCCAGACTATGCACTGAGTAATTTAAATAAAAGTCAGTACAAAAATGTCGGAGCCAGCGTTTATTCATTTGATGTAGCTATTAAGCCAGGCGCTGTTCCTGGGGATCGCCTTATTATTGCGCAGGGGAAAGATAATGTAGTTCAGGCTGGTCTTATCGGTTTGCATGTTATAGGTTCAGCAATTCCTAGCGTTATACCGCCTTCCTGTGGCTGGAGAACCGAAGCTGATTGGATAAGGTCTCAATTTGCTGGCGACTTTAATTTCGAAACTTTGGACACCGACTATTGGAAGAGGTAAAAAATTAATATTTTGTGTTCCGTTGCGGATTTAAAAAACCACCGTCCGGTTGGGATAGTTTCGTCAGAAAATCAATTTTAATACGATTTTTGGTGAATGCTGTCAAGATTATTGACAATGACCTGGTGATTAGGGTTTAAAGAGGGTAGCCGGGGAAATCTATCTCCCTGGAATCCTTGAAATAGCAGTAAATATGGAGGTTTTACCTTATGACCTAGTCCTCAAGTAGTTAGGCGGGTGAGGAAGGGGTTTCTGGGTATTCTTCGATTAACCAGGGTCTTGTGCCGCACGCAGGATCCACTAACCAGCGTCGTGTGTTTTAATCCACGGCGCGCAGGAGAAAGCATGAATATGCTTCGCTATCTCTTTTCGATTTTCGCACTGGTCGCGATTTCCGTGACCGGTATGTATGGTCAACAGGTTTTCGATCTCACCAAGGGTGATGACAATGTTGACCTCGGAGAAAATGCGCCGGTTGAAGAACCGCGGATTAATCCGGAACATGACGACGGCGGCATGCAGGACACTTCGACAGAGGAGCAAAAACATCTGACTCAACTGTCGAATGAGTCCGAGCGTATCGCCCGTCGCGAGGCGGGACATCGCAGTCCCAAGGATCTCGCATCGCCGGACGAAATCATTTCGTTTGATGATGGAGATAACGATTCGGGGTCACTGGATCAGAAGGTGGAGAAGCTTCGTAAGAAGCTCGACACGCTTTCGTCCGGGGCTTCGGACGTTAGAACGGAAAATGGACGGATTCATTTCCGCGTTAGTCTGCCGCGAGTTTCTGAGGGTGAGTCAGTCAAGGCGAATGGTCAGGGTCGCGGGAAGACAGTTCGCGACTTCGTTCGTAAGAATGGAGCCGCTCTCAATTTCGTGTCTCGTGACGAACTGGTGCCGCTTGGCCAACCACAGAACAACCGCAATGGGACGAAAGGTTCCTTCTTTGCTCGGTACGTGACGAGGGGTCAGTACAAGATCCGTGTTTACGATGAGCTGATCATCGTGGACGCGGATAGCGACACTGATCAACCACGTTCCATCACGCGCGCTCATTACCTGCCTGTCTCGATTCCCGATGATTCGAAAATCGTGGATGCAAAGGAGGTACTCGAGCGCTTGAAGAATCATCTCGACGGACAAGGAGTTCGTCGGGACCAAGGCACTCCCTGGGGGAGTTATCCAGAGCGTGTTGGCAGTCCGGAACTCGTGATCGGATATCCCGGTTACGAGGATCAGCTCGTTTGGGTCGTGACGACCCCGGCGGGCGAGTTCATTCAGGACGCGGCAAGTGGAGCGGTTGTTGGTGGTGTGGGTCGAGCGCCGGAAGTGCAGTAGGGGAGGTGGCGGGATGAAGTACATCAACCTCAAACCTACGGCGATGGCGATGTTTCTCATTGTCATCATGTTCACTCCGACCTTCGGCTCATCCGAACCACCCTACTTTTTAGTTCCAGGAACATCTCTCCAGCACCCAACGCTACCGGGCAACCAGCCCGTGCAGTTCTGGGTAGACTGGCAAGACTTTCCGCCGCACATCAAATCCGATGCGCGGTGGGCCGAGTTTCAACTCGGGTCGTTCGATCTGAACGGCGGTGTTCCAACGCTTGTTCAAGTTCCGAGTGGCTGGCTACAGTTAAACACTCGGGATGATTTCTGTTGTCCGAATGGCGCTTGCTGTTCGGACGGTCCGCTGTTCCGGAATTGCTGTCCGTTTCCACAGGAATGGCTGAACGGTGGACCAAGTCTCGCATCGCTCTGTTGCAAGGGAGCGATCGGGGATGCAGGCAGTGACTACATCATAACCTTGCCGGACGACGGCCGTGATTGGTGTGCGAGATTTGCGAAACTGTTGTCGCCGACCGGGCCCTATGAAAGTTATTACGCGCGAGCGTGCTTTCGGAACGGTCCATCGGTTCCGCCATCAATTCCAACATGGCGGAGTCCGACAAATGGCGCCAATGTTCCAGGAGAAGACATCCTCTTCGACTGGGATCGTGGTCCCAATGCCAACAACCACTTTCTGGAGATTCTCGTTCAACGGAACGGTGGATCATGGGAACCGTACCATGCCGACTGGCGTGGATTAACGGACGAATCCCATCCTAATGGTCCGGGAAGAGTCTGGACCGAGTGGCGAGTTGGCGGTTTCTTTGACGATGGGCGAAAGTATCAGGCCCATGTCCGAGCTTCAAATCAGAAAGGTCAGACGGGATACACACCTCTCGTGACCATCACGAACGGACCGTCAAATTCTCCTGAAGCTCCACAACTTGAAGTACCAACAAACGGCACAACGGCATCAGGTAATCGGACGACGCTACGGTGGCGACAAGGCCGCCGAGCGAAGGAGTATCGACTCCGAATCTATGCCTCTGACTTCTCAAACCGTGTTGTCTACGACCAAGTTCTTGGTCGTGACTGGAACGGGATGAAGTCTCCTACAGTCCAGATCGATATGGTGTTAGACACGGCAGCCAACGGGCGTAATTTCTCGTGGGATGTCGAAAGCGTGAATGTCCTCGGTCGGGCGATTTCAGAACGGCGCACGTTTTCCTTTCGGCAACCGTGCGACGTGGTAAGCTCCGCCCGAGGAATTGGGTCGTATCCCAAGAACAATACTAACACCATGCCGGTTTGCTACGACGAGGTATCGAAAACTTGGTGGATGAAGGTGACAGGTGGCGGTCTTTCGCCATTCCGGACGGACAAGTACTACACGACCGGCAGTCCGTTCACTGATCTCTGGGTCATCCGTGACGACAATCAAGTTTTTGGAGAGTGTTGTTACGGAGGCACACCGCCCGGAGCGATGTGGAATGTTACCCAGAAGCGGGGCGTGAATTTACACAAGAACGCCTTGAACTCCCAGTATTTTTTCTACAACTCCTGGGGTCTTCCTTGGTTCGACGGCAACGGAACGGATATGGTCGAGCTCTACGTTGAGATCGGTAACCAGTACTTGATTGGCGCCGATGGGCACGTCTATAACTGCCCCTGTACGGACAACATTTCGTACAGCAGTCGAACGGTTGGTGAGTGCAACGGGAAACCGTACGGTGCTCACCGCGATGTGTTTATGCACGAGCTCGGCCATGGATACCTCGAAGCCTTCGGCGGACCACGCGGCTCGAAACAACCCGGGGCTTTGAACGAAGCTTACGGGGACATGCAAGCCGTTGTCGAAGAAGGATCCAATACCGATTGGAAGATCGGGGAAGGGACGGAGTTCTTGCGGGATCTTATAAATCCCGGATTGAGTTACCGGCCACTGCCCGACACCTACGAGGGACCAAACTGGTTCCCCGAGAGAAGTTGCACTCCAAATGTAACAGGGTGCGACAAGTCCCAGAGTAACGATCAGTGTGGCATCCATACGAACATGGGTGTTATGAACAAGGCTTTCTGGCTCATGAGTGATGGAGGCGGCACGACCTTTAACGGCGTGACAATTCCTCTCGGTCCAAGTGGCCAGAAACTGACAAAAGAAGATGCCTTCCGAGCGTTGACTCGCGGGTATCAACTCGCCGGCTCAAACGGGACGTATCCCGATGTTCGTCGACAAACCGTGATTGCAGCTGTGCAGTTGTGGCCGAACGAGCCTTGGAAAGCGACAACGATTGACGCCGCGTTCCGGGCAGTGAAGGTGCCGGATTACTACAACACTCCGACACCGACGGTTACGAGGACACCATCCCGGACGCGAACAATGACTGCAACGCCAACGTTGCGGCCGACACGGACGAATTCGCCGCCGCCGACGAGGACTTTCACTCCGACACCTCGTCCAACGCGAACGAATTCGCCGATTCCTTTGACCAGTACGCCTACACTTCGTCCGACCCGGACGAACACACCAAGACTGTAGGCAACTGATTTACAGTTTCTAGTTAGTTCAAGCCCCAGCGAACATTCGCCGGGGCTTTTTTCTTTACAAAAAACAATTAGGCAGGAGTTAATTTCCTACGAGGAAGAAGATCGTGAGGAAAAATGCGAGGACACTCATGATAATATTGATGGTAGTGTATATGTTTTTATTTTTAGATAGATAGGAGAAAAGAGCTAAGGGAGTTTCTATTACCACAAAGCCGATATAGAGTAAGATTGGAAAAAAGTTTTTTCCTGATGATTGTCCAGCATCTCGATAAGATTTAACCGCAGTAATGATAAAGGGCAGGAATAGAGCGAACCAAGGATATATGCTCGTGAAGAATGATTTTTTCGAAACTGTTTGGGGAGTAGAGTCCGTCACCATTTCTTTAAATGCTTCTCGAATTAGGCCAATACCCAAAACTAATGACAGGAGAAAATAAAAAGATACGATCTGAGAAATGGCTAAGTAGGCGAGGCTACCCACGATAAAATAAATTGATTCAACAAGAAAATTTTGAGCCGTAAACTGAGTGTTCGTGAAAGCCGTGTAAGAAGATTGCATCCAAACGAAGAGCATAAAAAGTTCTCCTACAAGACCTAAAAGTAGCAAAGGAGAACCAAGGATAAGTTCAATTTTTGTTTTCCAGCTACCCACCCGGAAAGCTGAGGAGTACTTTTGCAGATAATTCATGCCTACATATTATAGCAGATAGGAAGCTTCATAGATTCTTTATATTCTTGTGGTACTCTTAATCTATGAAAAACATTGTTCCACACTTGTGGTTTGATAAGGAGGCGAAGGAGGCGACTGCTTTTTATGTTTCGCTGTTTTCCTCCGAAGGAGGACAGGCCGGACTGTCGAAAATAAATAGCGTTCGCACGATTACCAGGACGCCGTCGGGCGATTGCGATATCGTTTCGTTTAATCTGGCGGGCGAGGAGTTTATGGCTATCAGCCTGCCTGCCGCGACAAGCACGGCGCAGGCAGGCGCGGGACCAATTTTTAAGTTTAATCCGGCGATTTCGATGTTCGTGGTTTTTGATAATGAGCAGGAGATTGAAGCAATGTGGAATAAGTTGATTGAAGGCCCTCCTGCCGTGACGGGTACGGCGCGGGCAAGCGGGAAGGCTTTGATGGAGTATCAGGAGTATCCGTGGGCGAAGAGGTACGGCTGGTTGCAGGATAAGTATGGTTTGTCCTGGCAGTTGTCGTGGAGCGAGAATCATCAGATGGCACAGAAGATCACGCCGCTCTTGATGTTTACGCAGGACAAATCTGGCAAAGCGAAGGAGGCGATGGAGTTATATATCAGTCTTTTCCCAAACTCGAAAGTGGACATGATCATGCCGTATGAGAAGGGCGAGGGCGACACCGAGGGATTCATCAAGCACGCGCGTTTCACGTTGAACGGCCAGCACTTTATGGCCATGGATAGTTCGGGGCCGCACGAGTTTGTTTTTAATGAGGCGGTGTCGCTTATCGTGAACTGTGAAACACAGGAAGAGATTGATCATTATTGGTCGAAGTTGTCGGCCGTGCCGGAATCCGAGCAGTGCGGTTGGTTGAAGGATAAGTTCGGCGTTTCCTGGCAAGTCGTGCCCACGGCGATGAATAAGATGATGGCGACTTCCGACAAGGCTGCACTTGATCGCGTAACGCAGGCATTTTTGAAAATGAAAAAGTTTGATATCGCGGAGCTAGAGAAGGCGTATGAAGGGAAATAGGCTACCAGTATGCTTACGACATGAAGGAGCATTTTAAATTTGTTTCCGCAGCGTATCTATTCTTAGTAAAAGACAATCAGATTCTTCTCTTGAGACGAGCAAACACTGGTTTTGAGGATGGAAACTACGGTGTCGTTTCTGGGCATCTTGATGGCGGAGAAACAGTAATAGCGGCGATGGTACGTGAAGCTCAAGAAGAGGCTGGTATAACTATTGCCCCTTCGGATTTACGAGTGGTTCACGTGATGCACAGAAGAATGTCCGACGGAGAAAGAATAAATTTCTTTTTAACTACTGAAAGATGGCAGGGCGAACCTATTAATAAGGAGCCGCACAAATGCGATGATCTCAGTTGGTTTCCGCTGGATAACTTGCCTGAAAATATGATTGCGTATGTGCGTTCGGCTTTTGAGCGATCTCAAAAAGGTATCCTATTTTCTGAGACTGGTTTTGAATAATGTTTGATATCGCAGAGTTAGAAAGAGCGTACGAGGGTAGAAGTGAGTGTGAAAATGAGGTGTTTATATGAAGCTGTACAAATCTATCGGGTTAGTTCACTTTTGTACTCGGTCAAGATAGGCCTGGA
>CAYHXC010000016.1:0-22352 GCA_964360585.1 uncultured Candidatus Saccharibacteria bacterium
ATGTCGTGGCCACCGAGCTTCTTGACGATGGCGTTGAGTTGGCCGGCGGTGAGGCTGGCGGATGCGAATTCTGTGCTCATGATTGTATCTCCTTGGGCTAATTTGCCCGTTTCGTTTTCCTCTAATCCGAGGAGGAACCATGGCCTGTGTGGTCATAGCGAGGAATGGCCTACTTTTAAGCCACTTTTCGCTATGACCACTCGTAAGTATCGCAAGTCTTATCAAACCTAGATTCTCAAAGAACGATGTAATGACTATACACTTAAACGTCATGTTTGTCAATAGTGCCGCAACGTGGTATTCTACCATCGTATATGACTATCTATTCAGAAAATCGACGGGCGCGATTCGACTACGCCATCCTCGAGACCTTCGAGGCTGGTTTGGTTTTGACTGGGCAGGAGGTAAAAAGTGTTCGCAAAGGCCAGATGGATCTTTCGGCTTCGCACGCCATCTTCCAAAAAGGAGAGCTGTGGCTTTTGAACGCCACCATTCCTCCCTATCAGCCGATGAATACGCCCACGGATTACGAACCTGACCGCAAACGAAAATTACTTTTGAACAAAGTAGAACTCCGAAGATTCACTACGCTCCTCAAAGAAAAAGGGCAACATCTGATTGCTCTCCGCGTCTATGATAAAAAAGGTTTGATTAAGCTCGAACTTGGCCTGGCCAAAAAGAAAAAGAAAAGTGATCAACGAGAAGATCTGAAGAAACGCGCCACCATGCGCGAGATACGGGGTGCGTAGCAACTGATAACTCATAACTAACAACGTATAACGGCGATGCGAACTTTTGTGTACATGTCATTGCGAACGTAGTCGAGCTAAACTCGACGGAGCGTGACAATCTTTTTAGATCGCCGCGTCAGCACCTTCCTCGCGATGACACTCTATAAGAATTATGAAAAAATTAGATTGCCACGCCGAGTCAAACTCGGCTCGCAATGACAGAAAGAAATTGGCAGTTCCGCTAACGAATTGCAATAACAGAGGAACGCCCTTACTTTTCAGACTTCGAAAGTAGCGGCGCCACACCGAAGGTAAGAACAAACGCAAAGACGATCGCGAATCCGCACATGATCGAAGGAATAGCCTCGCGCGTCTCGGCGAGAAGAAGCGAGAGCACGCCCATTGGCAACATAAAAGAAAGATAACCGACTCCAATAAGCAGAAGCATTGTCCGCTTCTTTTTATTCGCCCGATGTTCCACGATGCTATCCACGATCTCACCCAAGCCCCACAACAATAAGGCGAAGTAGTAAACGAAATACAGCGTGGCCATAGGCTGGGAAAGTTGGAAAATGGCGTAACTGTTGGTGCAAAAGGGAGAGACGATGATTTCCGGTATAAATGTAAGCGCGAGCGAGAGAACAGTGGCAAGTCCGTAGAAGAAATAGAGCGGTGGTCGCTTCCCGAGAAGATGGTACACGAGATGCAAACCGAGCGGCGGAAGAAGCGTTATCGCGATAAAACCAATCTGCGGCCACGGCGCTGTCGCTTCGGTCGCACAGACCAAATACTCCACTCCTTGAAAAATAGCGAGGAAGAAAAGAATGGAAACGACGAGACGATGCGCTGATGTTAGTTTGTATCGAAAAAGAATATAGAAAGCAAAAACAACTTCAATAATTAACGTCACGAGCATGGCCGCTGGGGAAAAACAAAAAAGTGTCGTACTTCCGTATTCTTTTTTATGGTTAGTCATAGATAATTATTGTATCCCTAAAATGTACGGCAGTGTAACTCCAAGGAGATAACCGCCAATACCGGAGACAGTGCCGACTAGCAGAATCTGCAAGCCGCTTTTTACGTACGACAAAGAAGCAAATCGGCCCTTTATAACGCCGAGCGAGAAAAGAGCAAGAAGCGTGAGAACAATTGAATACGGAATAGCCGAACGTGCCTCGATAAAAAAATAAGGAACGAGGGGAATGAGCGAAGCACACAGATACGAGAAGCCGATCACCACTGAATCGCGAATCGGTCCGCCCGCCGGTTCCGGATCAATGCCAAGCTCCTTTTGGATCATGGTATTCGCAAATAGCTCCGGATACTCGGCCATTTCTTTGGCCATAATGCTGGCCCTCTCTTTGGGCATGCCTTCCTCCTCAAAAAGCATCGCCATCTCTTCAATTTCTTCTTGCGGATGAGCTTTGATGGCCGCTCGCTCTTTTTTTATTTCCGTTTGATAGACCTGATGTTCGGCTTGCGAAGAAAGATAGCCGCCTGAAGCCATGGAAAAAGCGCCGGCTAAGGCCTCGGAGATTCCCGCCACAATCACAATCTCATTACTCGCAAACGCGCCGGCAACTGAAGAAATTACACCAAGCGGCACGAGTAAGCCATCCTGCGCGCCGAAAATAATCTCCCGAATCTGGGCTAATTTGCCAATGCGATGCTTTTCGAGAAAAACGTGCTCGGGATAATGATCGGTCATGCAAAAATACTATTTCCCCTTCCGTTATGGAAGGTGCGAGTGCAAAAGAATAAAAATTCTAGAGAACGGTAATTCCGGCTTTGAGGCCAGTGTACTGTTCAGAATAGAATTCATAGGATCCGGCCGTGAGCGGCGTGGTCTGGAAGGTTATCGTTTCGCCAGCGGCAATCGTAATCGGGCTATACCCGCTCATCGAAAGTTTGTGCGAGATGGTGTCGTTATTCACAATATAAATAATATCGCCGCGCTTCACCGTCAGCTTGGCCGGCGCCATGACATAGTTTTTAATGATAAACGTTTGTGAGCTAACGGTTTTTTGACTGGGATAGATAAGGGTGAAGGCGCCGCTTTCAATCGCCGCTTTGTTGCCAATTTCAAAAACTACTTTGACACTGTACGTGCCGATTGGCACGTCCTTTTTCTGACTACTGCCGCGCGTCAAAAAGACATCCTTCGTATTCCAAGCGAATGTTTTTTGATGAAGCGTCAAACTTGGCGTAATGTAACCAACCACAGCTTTCGTCTGCGTGTTCAAAAGAACAATGTAACCATTGCCCAAAGACTCGTTCGCCCACTGGATGGTGTGACTCTCGTCAGCCACCCACTGTTCGCCGCCAGCTGGAGTAATCACTCTGTTTCCGCTCGTCGTCACCGGTTTTGGACTGGTTGTTTGCGTTGGTCGAGGCGCCACACTGCCTGTCGGCGTCGGACTGGTCGCGATTGTTCCCAGATCAGTCGAAGTTGCCATTCCCGAATCTTGGGGCGACGGCGATTGGGTTGGCTGGGGCAACATAATAATGAGGATTCCCGCTAACGCTAACGCTCCCACAGCAATCAGTATGATTTTAGCCATGGGGTAATGGTAGCATATCCTTTTTGCTAATAAAAAACCCTTCATAAATGGTATACTGAGTTCATATGGTTCAAAAAGATCTGGCCGATTATATCAAAACCGAATTCTCGCGAGGCGCTTCCGAAGAAGGAATTAAGAAAAATCTTTTAGCAGCAGGTTGGGCCGCCGCCGATATTGAGGAAGGTCTCCAAGCCTTTCGTCCAAAACCAGCGGTTACTGCCTCACCGCTTCCTTCAATTCAAGTCGGAGTGCCACAAACAGCAACACAGACTACTTCAACAATTCTTCCCTCTCAGCCTTCAACTACTTCACCAGTTACCGTTACCACTCCATCTATCTCCACCAATTCAACAATAGTTGCCACTTCAACCGTAGGGAAAAGTCTCCCCAAAAAGAAGTTCCCCGTAGTAATTATTGCGATTGTGATTTTCGTGATCGCCTTGGGCGGTGTTGGTTTTGTCTACGGGAAAAACATTGTTTCTTTCTTCAAGTCACCGATCGACGAAAGTCAAGTCTTGAACACTCTCTTTATGCGTCTTTCCACCATGGAATCGGCTAAGTATGCGGCTAACTTGGAGATCCTCAGCGAACCTCGCGATAAAGACGCGGAGCCATTTTCCCCGATAGTAAACGCCGAGCAGCCGAAATACGATCGCGATGTCAATCGTTTTCGCGACCTGACGAATATAAGAACAAAACTGCGCGACGCATTCACGAAAAATAAAATCTACCCGATCAGTCTTGCCGCCGCCGGCATTCTTTTTAAAGACCCTCTAGGACAACCGTATGAGTATGTCGCCACCGACAATGGCACGAACTTTTCCTTGAAAATGACTTTTGAAACGCCGGAAGCAATTACGGCTTTGGCGCCACCGTATGGCAGAAACAATCCCAAGGTGGACGAGAAGACAGCAACGTTTACGAAGGCGCAAGCATCTAGCTACTACTATTACACTGGTAAGCCGAATCAACCAACCCTCGTAAATCTCCTCAGTAGTCAGAACGAGTATCTGAACTACTTACCGGAGAACTTGAGTTTTATCATCAAGGCTTCCGGAACAGCCAGTCGAGCGGCCGACTCACCCGATGTCCGTCTCCAGGTGGGCACGGATATTAACTTTGAAGATTTCATCATCAACGCCGATCTTGAATTTGTGAAAAAAGGAGAGGACTTCTATATCAACGTCCACAAACTGCCGGGCTTCTTCTCAGGGTTGACCAAGATTAAAAGTACCTGGATCAAAATGACAGGAAGCGATTTGACGCAAACGGGAGGAAGTTATTTCTATGGACTCAACAAGATCGCTGATCTTGAAAATGAGGTTGAGCGAAAAAAACTGATGGAACGATCGCAAACGCTCTCCAAGCTCATACTCGAAGAAAAAGTGCTGGCTTTGAGCGGGAGCGGTACTAAAGAAAAAATTAACGGACAGGATGCAACACGTTATCAGCTTCGTGTAGTCAAAGAAAATTTGATTGCCTTTTACGAGAAAGCGCTTACCGAATTCAAAAATAAGTTCGGTGCAACTTCGACCACGGAATTTGACCAAGCAACCCTGGAATTCCTGAAGGGGCCGAGTTTCAATGCAGTGTTTGCGTATCTCGAAAAAAATACGAGTCTCACTGTTTGGATTGACCCGAAAACCGGCGATCCCTTGAAAACCACCTACTCTATCCGTCTCGTACCCGGAAATGGAGCATTGGACGATCAACAGCTTCGTCTCACCTTTAATCTTGAGCTGGAAGATATCAATGAAGGAATTCAGGTTGATGCTCCTAAAGATGCCATCTCTTTTGATGAGGCTCAGATGAAACTAAGCGGCCTTTCGCGCGAACAATTTCTTCTTCAACGAGCAAAAGCCTCCGTGTCCTCAGTGCGAAGCGCTCTTCTGTCGTATAAATCAATCATGCTCAAATACCCGACCTCTCTTGATGAACTCAAGAAAACTCGCAAAGAACTTCAAGCAGTCGCCCCTAAAAAACCTACAGCTTCGACAAGTAATATCTCAATGGGAATGGCTATCAATGAAGACTTGGACTATCTCGACTACTACGACAGATATGATAACCAACCGCTTCTTAAAACCATTCCCCTCGATCCAACCGGAAAACCATTTGGCTATAAACCACAAGGTGCCGATTTCGCTCTCACCTACGATATACTCATTCCACCATACGTCACGGGCACTAATCCGACATATATTTATTCATATGCCTATGGCGAGGATTACTACTCGCTTGATTATCAAACCAGGTTAAAAACTACTCCTCAAAGAATGATTCAAGAGTTTTATGTTCATGGTAAAAATACAGCAACGAGTAAAGTTCTGTCCGAAGAAGCTTTGCGTCAATCAAAAGTAGACTCAGACAAGGATGGCGTTTCCGACTGGTTCGAAGGATATATTGGGACGAACAAAAACAAGGCAGATACTGATGGGGATGCCTATAGCGATAGCGAGGAACTAGGCCGGGGCGATAATCCAAATGGAGCTGGCAAATTGAAAAGTGTTGGCACTGATTACGGCTCGTTCTTTTTCTAGCCTGCAATAAAAAAGCCGCTTGGAAAATCCAAACGGCTACTTCTTTGGAGAAATCTTGTAGGTGCTGATCAGTCGCGCCACCCGCTTTTCCAATAGAGAAAGTCCGGAATGAATCTCTTTCAGTTCCACCACGCGTTGTTCTCGAAGCCGTGGGTTTACTTCTGCCTTGGTGTGAACCTCGAGAAGACGAATGGCCCGAATAATTGCTCGGTATGCCTTTCCCCGCTCACCGATGAATCCATGTCGCCAACGCCAGATCGTTGACCGCTCGACACCAATGATTCCTGCCGCCACCTCATCCGAATCATATGGTTCAAGCGCTTTCTTGAGTCTCCTAATGAGTTGTTCTTTTTTCATCCGCCCTCCTATTTCTGATCTCGTTATAGGGTAAAACAAAAAATACGTCAACAACTTCTTAAACAAAAAAGAGGAGCCTGCGCTCCTCTTTTTTTATTATTTATTATTTGTTATTTGTTTCGAGTTTTTAGTTTACATTGTTATTCGTCCGTGACCTTTCAAGAGTTTCACTTTCCCATTCTGCAACATCGTCTGCACAACCGACAGTCGCTGATCAGCCTGCGCTTGGGTGATCACGCCCTTCGAAACTAAAGCGTTCATGTGCGTCTTCATTTGTTCTAGATGCGCGGTCTTCATCTTTTCCTTCAGTTGCTCAACGGTAATATTATTTTCTGTGGCAATCTCCTGGAATGATTTGCCGGCAGCCCAACCATTTTTTATCGTTTCAACACTCACTCCTAAAAGTTTTGCCTGGTTCTCAAACATCGCCGTTTGCCGATTGGCTATCTCCTCGGGCGTGAGGTTATTCACTACTCCCATTCCTCTGCCCATAAAACCATGCGCTGACGCGATACCGCTCCCCAACAAACTGAACCCCAGAACTGCTGGCACAAAGTACACAAATATTTTTTGTTTCATCCCGTTAGAAGCCTGTTTGCGTGCGCACACGCATAGGCAGGCAGATCGCGATTAATGTGAATCTGCGATAATTTAATTAATAATACTTTTCATTGTTGTAATTCATACCCGGATATGAATTACTCAGTCGAGCTTGAGGGGTGGTTACGACACAAGTTTCCTCTCGTTTCGACCCCCTGCCACAACCACCCCTCACCGTACTTACTACAAAGTTGAAAAAAGAATGTTGCACATACTATTTAGGCATATAAAAATTGTAAAAAAAACAAAGACAAAGCCCGCCGTTCGTTTCCTACTAGACGGGCTTGAGTTAACGAACCTCGCGGTTCGTTGATCAGCTACCGTGGTCCCACACGCCAACCGATCATGTTGGTGATCCGAATCGGTTCGACCAGAGCATCGGTGGTGAACTGGAGTCCCCCACCATTACCCAGGTACGAACTGATCCGAATCGTAGTTCCGGAACGAACGTCCTCGACAAAGATCTCACGACTAGGATTACGGTAGACCCGTATCCTTCCGTCGTTATAGATCTCCGGGAACTGGCTGTCCTTCCGGTTCGTGTGATGAGTCATGACTCCTCCTTGGTTAGTGGTTAATAATTTCACCGGCCGAGGATTCGTCTGAACTCACGCAGAACTTGGATTATTATAACTTAATGTATAATATTAGTCAAGGCACTTTATTGTCCGATATTTTTTATACCGTAGGCACGGATAATTCGACCGTCTCGATCACCATAAATAATAACGGTATCACTGGCTACAAAATCATAGTCCCGAAAACGAAAGAAACGGGTCTGCGGCGTAATCATGACCGTTGAAGTTTCTCCTTCGTCATTTTCCAAAATAAATCCCGAAGGCTCCCCCATCCGCACAATGCCGCGATGCACATCACGGAACCGCGGCGCTCCGAACTGGCGATAAAATCCGTGGACCAGCGGAAGTCGATTCGCCCGACCGTACTGCCATAGTTCACGATGGACATTAAAACGCGACATACAAAATCCCCCGAGAATCACCAGGCCGACAATTCCAAGCATGGAATACAGCAATGGCCGACGATAGGCAAAGGAGTACCGTCGCACCATGATCTCTAAGACCAACGCAAAAATAAACACCAACAAAATAAGGATCCAGGGCAGTGAGCGGAAGAAAATAAACCAGCCGCGCAAACCAAAAGTCGGCACAAACCAGACGCCGCTTTGGATTAGGCCGAAGATGATAAAACTTCCCAGATAGATCAGGGCGAGAAATATAAGCGTAACTCCAACCCCAAAAAGAACGGCATGGAGCATAAAGTACGACTTCGAATGCATCGAGACTTTATGTTCTTTTATTTGTTCAAGAACTACTTCTTGAACATTTTTTTTCTGATCTTCCTCAGACATCGGCGCCATGATTTTCCATAAGCATTTTTTTCAGCATTGCCTTGCCGCGACGAAGGCGAGAACTCACCGTTGGAATCGGCAGATGCATAATCTCGGAAATTTCGGCGTAATCCTTATCTTCGTAATAGTATAAAACCAGCGGCTCGCGATAGAGCGCGCCCAGTGTATCGAGCGACTGATCAAGTATCCGTTTCATTTCTTGCTTCTGCGATTCACCATCGGCAGTTTCTGGCGCCACGGACTGCGGAAGGATGGTGTCCAAATCAAAAAAGAAAAGCGGACCACGTTCCTTCTTTTTAATGGCGTTGATAAATTCGTTGTGGGCAATCCGATAAATCCACGGCGAGAATCTCTGGGTGGTGTCGAAGCTTTGGATATTCACGTAGGCTTTCATAAACACTTCCTGGACAATGTCCTTAACGTCTTCTCCGCGAAGGAGAAATTTCCTGGCATACCGCGCAATTTTATTTTCATACCGTTCGATTAATATGCCGAATGATTCGACATCGCCTCCTTGAACGCGTTTGGCGATAACTTCGTCCGTTTCTAATGACATAAGAGGAAACTGTTAGAACCCATCTCGGAGTCCACTTTCGTCACGAGGTGAGGGGTGGGTGAGCGAAAAGAATTTTCTTCTGACGAAACATAGTTGAAACTATGGTGAGGAAGAAAAAATACTTTGCAGCCATTCATCGTTCACCGTAGTAGAAACTGGGGCTCTGAGATGGGTTCAAGGGTTCTCGTGTTACTACAAGGCAACCGCTCGCTGTGTTGCGTTCACCCTCCCAAGTTTTTCTAAGAAAAATTTGGGAGGGTGAACCCTCGCTTAGAAAAACTTGGGAGGGCAAGTCTTACCCTAGTCCAGACAACATCCATCTATAATACCACCAATAGGCGAGTGAAAGGCCGATGAGGGTACTACCGTAGATAATCAGCTTTCGTTTCGTCATTTTTTGTTTTGAAACTCCTCTTCTCAATGGGGAAACTATTTCTCAACTAAGGAGAGGGAAGGAGAGGCCAGGGGGTGGCCTCTCCTTCGGGGGAGGATAGTCGGAAGGGGGTTCCGACTATCTATCGAGAAAACAAATGAGAGGGACGAGGAGGGGGCGATGGGAGGCGCCCTCCTCCTCGTGTCCGCGAGGACGCGGACTGTGGGACTTGCGGGACTTTCTCCTTGCGGTCGTTACAGTGTTCCTTCGACTTTTGCTTCCGGTGAGACGAGAGCTCTAACCCCCCGAAGAGGAGCACAGTTCTCGCCTCAACGTTCATACAATGATCTATCCTTAGTATACACGGCTCTTCATGATGAGCAAGAGTGACTGAGAGAGGATACATCAGTCCTTCTGTCGGAAGATGGCGTACTGCTTCTACGGGCTCCCGCCCGTGGTTTTATGCGGGTAAGAAAAACTCTCCGTTATTTGGAGAGTTTATTAAAACTGAAACCCATCTGTTTTTTTGGTGGACGCGGTGGTAACTCTGGTGGGGGTGGCGGAGGCGGTCGATCGGCGGTTCTTGAAAACGGTGATCGCAACACGCCGGTATGCACCTGACTCAAGATCAGATTAGCTTGCTCTTGAACTTTCCTTTGTTGCCAGGGCTGGAGAAAATCCATTCCCGCTTTAGGAACCATCTTTCCGGTACCAGGCATCTTTTCGAAAAACACTCGTTGATTTCCGATCTGTATAAAGAATTCTATCTTACTGGTCCATCGCCAAACATACGTATACCTTGGTGGACCGCCGCCATCTTTTCCATAAATGGCTTCGTATTCAGCCTCCGACAACTCTTCAGGTTTTCCCATTGGTATCTTCTCCATGTCGAATTTCTATAAAATAGTATACCACTCCCCAATGAACAACTGGTTAAGTGATTTTTCAGTTTTTTATGATCCGAAAAATGAGATGCCCACAAAAAACACCAGTCCGAGGACTATAAGACCAGTAAATATGAATGCTTTTTTTATCATGCTCTTAGTTTGTGTCCTAAGTATAACAAACTTGAAAATAAAAGGGCTCGCTTTCTGCTCGGATATGAGAGTACCCTTCGACTTTGCTCAGGGTTATTTTCCATGGGTAAAACCCATGGAAAATAAAAAGGCTCCGAGAATATCTCGAAGCCAAGACTACCCCTCGCGGGAGAACTGCCACATCGCCACTCGCGCAGCTTTCGTGCCTAACCGCCGCGCTTTAGGAAGCGTCAGACGTTCTTTGAATACTTTGGCGACTTCCTTCGGTTTATGAAGCACCGAGATCGTTATCGAAACCTCACTGCCGTCCTCTTCAATGACTACCCAATTCTCGGACGTCACGCAGGCCGGGTATTTTCGGTTTCGGCAACGGTGAAGCCATCCGTAATGGAAGGCCCGGTAAAAACCGTGAAAGAACTCGATGGCCGCCCGATCCTTTCTGTCCACGCTCTGGTATCCGGACAGACTGACTGGAAAACTGATTGACCCCATGTGCGTCGAAGAGGCAATCTTGATTGCATTCTTGGTTGCCGATGATCCCCGAACCAAAAAAAGAATGTTGCCCCCGAAAACCAAAGCCATCCCGATAACCATCACGACGCGCCGCCTCATCGCCCCATTTCTCCTTTCTTGAATGAGAACCTCTCTATAAAGTTGTAGAACAGAGAGACCGAAAATACAAGAAACAACAAAGCCCTGTAACGGGGCTTTGTTTTTCACGGTAGCAGTCTAAAATTTTAGCCCCCATCTCAAAAATATATCCAGCCGCGATAGGGGAGAATTTGGAGAAAGACCAGGAATGACAACGAAGGTGTGCCCTAAGGCACAGCGAGGCGGAAATGACACCGTTTTTCTCCAAATTCTCCCTATCCTTCGGTTCCAAGAGTTTTGTCCGTCACCTGTGTTACTCCCTCGCCTTGCCGAAGCCTTCGGCGAAGCGCAGGTCGGAGCCTATGCTGTGGCATATGTCTCCTCGCCTGCCTGCCGGCAGGCAGGTCGTGCCGTGGTGAACGGACAAAACTCAAGGGAACGCGGCGGAGCTATTTTCGAGATGGGGGCTAGGGAGTTACCGGAAATGTCACTGCGTCTGTTCCTGACTTCGAGCCATTCGTGCACTTGATTTCAAGTTTGAGCGGATTGGTATACCCAAAATTCTGATGACGAGCTGAGATAGCAACACTACCACTCGTTCCTAAATTGGTCATATCGGTCCAAGCAGTGCCATTACTGGTCGGTACGATGTGTCCAAACCCGGAACACTGGCTCGCATTCTGCGAAGTCCAAGAAAGAGTCACGTTCGAATTAAACTTTACGGCCACTGGCTGATCACTGCCGTTTACTTTAAGGTCAACGACTGGTGAAAGAAGCGGATTCGCGACCTGCGCAACCATCGATCCTGATCGGAGATTAACCAACCGAATGATTGCCGCGAGCTGATCGCGGATTGAGTTAATCTGAGCAAAGATCTCACTGAAAGAAGCGGCCTTGGTTGGCGCCGGGAAAACCAGCATCCCGACGAGCAAAAATGAAAAGAGATATGTCGCAAGTAATTTCATGTTTTATTGTGTATCGGCTTCGGCCGGCGATCCGGCCAGAGACCTTTTTCTGTATTTAAAAGATTACTATATTATCCACTATTTGTCAAGTATGTTCGCTTTAGCGCTTTCCGCCTCCGTGGCTGCCTTTTTTCTTATCATCCTTATGCTTCGCTTTTCCCCCACTTCTTGCGATAAAGCAAATAATAAGGAGGATAATGGCAATTTCCGCGAAGGACATGCTTCTAGTATACCGCCAAACTGCCCCGGAGGAAACGGCGGTCAGTTAGCATTTATACTTAAATCGTATACTATGGGAAATATGTCCATGGAGAATCCGAAAAACTCCGACCCTAAACCGCCCAAAAAGAGTCTGTTTGAGATGACCGCTGAAGACCATCAAGCAATCGGCAGTACGCCTCCTGCTGTTCTTATCGAAAATCCCGGGAAGCGATTACTTGATGTCGTAAGCGATCAGGAAATTTTAGACCATCTGCGCGGCGAGGCTGACGGAATGGCAAAACTCGAAAAACTCGGATCGACCCAAGTAGAAAATTATAAGAATCGTCTTCGCGAAACACTTAGATTTTTGAAATTAGTCGGCCGATTGCCGAAGGAATTTGAGAACTACGAAGTACCATAAAAAAAGACTTCAGCTATCAGTAGCCTGAAGTCTCACGTCCTAGAGAACCGACCAGCTCTTCGTCAAGAGTCAGTGTCGCGCGTTCACGCCGTTCACTGGGCACGGAATACCGTTCTCGCCACTCATGCAGCCCACGGCGTAAGTAGTCGGGGTTAAGGCCGAGTGTCTCACAGATATTCACGAATGAAAAGAACCAGTTGCGGTTCTGGGAGTTGATCCACGTTTCCGCCTCGCTGAATAGCTGACGGGCTTTGCCATCGCAGGAAAAAGCGTACTTCTTATAGCAGTCGACTGCGTCCTCAAGAACAGCCAGCATGAGCCGTTTTTCGCTTCGCCCCCGCGCTCCCTGCTGAAACGAGGCATAGAACTGGGCGGGAAAAAGCACATCGGGTTGGAAAAGCTCTGATACTACAGTCAGCATTGTTCTCCCCTTTGCTACCTACGTCTTGCTACGTTCACCATACCCAAGACCAGCTCGACTTGCAACTCTGTGCCAAAGGATAATCACTATTATATTCTACGATCGTAGAATATAATAGTGATTGAACAAACCTCCGCGGACTTACGTCCGGAATATTGCTGTGCGCGGAAAAAAAAACTCCCAAAATTACTTTTTGGGAGCCCTGTCTTTTTCCACAAAATTATCCCGACAGATGGGCTGGGATTTTCGAAACATCGAAGAAAAAACTCCAACCTGGAAGACAGGAGGAGTTAGTGCGAGAGTAGTCGCGCGCAATTGCGCCACTCGCAAAAGGTGTTGACGCCGGTCACTACGGGAAAGGCGAGTGGCTGGAAAGCGGGATCAAGGCGGACATAGGCCGCCGATACCCGCTCGTCAATTCTGGACCAGATTGTGGACGGAAAAGGATCGGGAGTATGGTCGGTGCCTCTTTTCAAGCGGTCGCGAAGGTGTGTTCCGAGTTTCATATGCCCTCCTTACGCGAAATCTACGATTAGTATAGCACAAGGACTGAAGACAATATCTTTTTGTTAGCTTATACTGAAATAAGCAAAGGAGTCGAGAATGTGGAAATCGATCGCAATCGCTTTTTCGTACGTCCACCTTTCTGATTTCATCCTCGTGCCCGTGATGTTACTGGAAGTTTTGTGGATTCTTCTCATCTTGGGACTGATTCTCCAATGGGTGTTCTCCATTCCTGATTTCGATCTGCCCAAAAAAATCTGGAAACCAACACTCCTCTACACTCCTATCGGAATTCTGTATCTCATCGCCGTATGGCCATATGTTTCTTAAGTCCCCTTCGGGACTTTTTTTATTCCTGATATAATAAATCCCATGGAAAAGAAAGTTCAAATCAAAACACCGGACAAGAAAATCATCTACGGTGTGCTTCGGGGATCCCTGAAAAAACCTCTGATTATTCAAGTTCATGGACTAACAGGGAATATGAACTCGGCCATTCATTACAACGCCGCTCGGTACTTTGAAAAAGCTGGTTTCTCTGATTTTCGATTTAACTTGTATGACTGGCAAAAAGGCGCGCGCAAACTGCACGAGTGCACTCTAAAAACTCATGGCCAGGATATCGATACCGTTATTAAATACTTTGCATCACGAGGCGTGAAAAAAATACTTCTCGTAGGCCATAGCTACGGCTTCCCTTCTATTCTTTGTGCGAAGGATAGAAAGTTTGCGACAGTTGTTTCGTGGGACGGCTCACGACTGCCCCATACGTTTTTCGATAAAGTAAAATATATTAAAAATCCTAAAGGTGCACTCTACGCTGGCGAATGTCTAGTTTTTGTAGGAGATAGAATGATCAAAGAAGCCCACATGCTCAATTCAGAAAAAATCCTTAAAACATTTGATAAGCCGATTAAATTCATTACTGTCCACGACAAGCACGAAGGAAATCTCATTCCGACGAAAAAAATGTACCGCGTTGCCAATGAACCAAAAGAACTCACCATTATCAAAGGAGGCAGTCATACATTTTGGGAAGATGGCAAACAAGAAGTTCTCTACAAAGAAACGGTGAGTTGGTTCAAGAAATTTTTGTAGTAAACTACCACGGGCTTACGCCCGTGGTAGTTTACTTTCCGCCATACAACTCAAAAAACTTCATCGGATCAATTGAAGTGCCGTTCAATCGGACAGTGAGATGGAGATGCGGACCTTCGGCATAACCAGTGCCGCCGCTTTCACCAACTTTTTGTCCGGCCGCCACGATCGTTCCCTCTGTCACCGAAGTCTTGGACATATGCATGTAAAAACTGAAGACGCCCTGGCCATGATCGATAACGACCGTATTCCCGTAAATAGAGAATTTATAAACGAGGCGCGCGATGCCCCGATTCACCGCATAAACCGGCGTGCTTTGCGGCGCTCGGAAATCGGTGCCTTTATGCGTTACGGTCTGTGTCCCGGTATCGCGATTGTAACCGTAGGGATCGGTAACAACTGGATTTGCCGTTGGATACCGGAATGTTTCCGTCCATAGTTTTTTCGGATTGGTCGTGAGATTGGCGAGAATACCATTTTCTTTCGTCAAAAGCGTGGCCACATTTTGCTCACCAACCGGATTAGTACCGCCCAATTTTCCCGGAATGGTAAAAGCGAGGGTCGGTTTTTTGCGTTCAGTAACCGTGAGTGAGGCGATAACCGTCTTTCCGTCTTTCAATGTGGCGACGATCGGAAACTGTCCCAGTTTATGGCTAAGATCAATACCGTACACCGCCTGAACTACATTGTTATATATGAAGGCGGAAAGGTTGACCCCGTTTGCCGTAAGTGAAACAATATCGCTCGGATCTTTTGCTCCGAAAAAAATAATCTGTACCGGTTCACCCTGCATTCCCGTTGTCGAAGCAATGGATATTGGAACTACTGGGGCAACAACAACTGACGATGTAGGCGTCGACGAGGACTTTGTAGCGGGTTTAACTGATACGGAAGATGTTGTGGAGGGCATCACGACTGAAGAAGTTGGCTTATTAATAGTAGTAGTCGCGATTTCTACAGTGCTGGTTTCAAAAGCATTCGTGATAGAAGATGGAACTCCCTCTATAACCGGTACAACTGCTTCAGAAATATTCGCAGGAGTAATCAAGGAGGATGAAGACGGCAAAAAAGAAAGCATGGTGTATGCCGTTATTCCCAAAACTCCCACGCCCATTAAAAATCCTAGCTTTCTCATACGAGGAAGATACCATTTCCGAAGTGAAGAAACAAAGAAACTTGCCTACGAACAAATAAAAAACCGCCTGCCTGCAATGCCGGAGCATAGCGATGGCGGGCGGGCGCACTCTGCTTGGAGTGTGCGGCTAGGTATCACAAAACTCTAGGAACCAATTCAGGAGCCCCTCCTCTGCGGCCGTGTACTGGTCACGAGGAATAACCAGGACTTCCGATTTTTCACAGATTGCGCTCCAGGATGGTCCAATCAAATAGACCTTATCCCCCTCGATTTTTCTTACGAATCCTCGGGATGCATCCTTCCCTCCGGTACCTATAATGATCGCGTAGACCAAGTCATCAACCATCGGATCACCTCGATGCATAACATCCCTCCTTTCTTGAACGTCCTAATGCCTATAACTAACACCTAGTAAATCACATTTGGTATTCTCCCACAAATAGGTATACTAACGGAATGAAGCCCCGGCAGAGAATACCGTGGCCAATCCTCGAAATCTTTTTTGTGTCTCTACCGCGATTGAAATAAAAAGGCCTCACAAGATTATTTCTTGGAGACCTTACCTTCCTCTACCACCTCGGCGAAGAGTCGCGCCAGTTCATCGAAGAGATCTTTGTCACGAGGCAGAACTTCCCGCGAAATCAACTCTCCTCTCATGGAATCGAACAACGAGGCTCGAGGACGATAGTAGTCACCCTCTAGCACCTCGACCATCTGTCCCATTTCGAAGAAAGAGAGCGTTGTTCTGAGGGGTTCTGAAAAATACCTCCCTCCTTCTCTCACTACTTCAAACCGAGAAAGTCCGCCTCCGTACAAACGATGAAAGAAATCATAGAGCTGATCTTCGCGAAACGTTCGCGCGCCGAAACTCAGAAATAGCCCTGAAAGAATCTCGCTCGTGGTCAACCGACGCAGCTTCCCAGCAATTTTCGGATACACTTTACTTTTCATACGGCTCCTCTTCTACCTTATCTTATACAAGGGAAAGCAAGAGAATGCAAATCTTTTGCTATACTTCAGATATATGCCTACCAAGAAACCAGAAACTATCGATGCGTATCTTGCAACCGTTCCCGAAACGCATCGGGCGGGTTTAAAAAAACTGCGCTCTCAAATTAAAAAACTGTACCCCCGAGCCACCGAACATATTAGTTACGGCATGCCTCTTTTTAAACTCGATGGTCACCCGCTGGCTGGTTTCCGCGCCGCCAAGGAACACTCGGCGATTTTTGTCTGGAGTGGCACGGCTTTAAAAACACTCGGCACGTTACTCAAAAATTACGACACCGGCATGGGCACGGTTCGTTTCCCTCCCAATAAACTTTTTCCTGAAAAAATTCTCAAGGCCATCCTCGCCGCTCGCGCCAGAGAAATCAAAGCCCGCTGGGGAAAGAAGTAGCGTAAATTCTTAAGGCAGACGGTTGCAAAGATTCCTCAAAGACCTAAACTGAAAGAAGAAGTCGTAAGGAGGTGCTATGACAAACTTGGTCCTGGGGTTGGCAAGCTACCTGTCCTATGCAGACGTTGTCATCTTCCTGACCGCAATCTGCGTCCTAGGGGTGTGGCGCTCACACCACGAACGGTTGCGAGACCGGCAAGGCTGGTAGCTTCCCGCGGCTGATAGTCCTTAGTCTTCGTGATGTACTCTCGAAGACTTTTTGTTTACCTCCACCAAGGTAAACTTCTCCTTGACTTCGCTTCGTTAATTTGTGATTCTTGCGCTTAGTAACATCCACGGGAAGGAGTGCCTATGGGAACTGTGCGCTCCAGCCTCTGGAGAACAGTCAGAGTTATCGGCCCAGGATGTGGGACGTTGTGGTGGCATCGCGAAGGCGGACTCTCGCCTTGGGACACGACAACACGACGGCAATACATCTGGGACCGCGCCCACATAGATTGGGCGAAGTGGATTTTCGAGAATACCGATCTAAAACTGCAGATCACTGGGCTCGAGAACTTTGATCACAATGAAAGGTTCATTATCACGCCAAACCACGCGAGCTGGATCGATATCCCAGCCATGGTGGCGGCGCATCCCAGTGTCTTCTGCTTCGGCGCAAAGAAAGAACTGCTTCGTTGGCCCATCGTGAAACAAGTACTTCGATACGGAGGCCAGGTCATTCTCGATCGCGAGGACAGAAAACAGGCCGTCGAAGCCCTATCGGAAGGTGTCCACCCAGCCCTCGACACGAGCGTTCTTATCTTCCCCGAGGGAACGAGAACTAAGATAGGAGAGTTGGGCGAGTTCAAGAGTGGCGCGTTTTATGCGGCGAAGAAGAGCGGCTTCAAAATTCTCCCCGTCATCATCACCGGATCATTTCAAGCCTTTCCTTCGGGAGCCCGCCTCTGGAATGTAGACACGAGTCCGCTTATCGGCGTTCATTACGGATATCCCATATCGCCCGACTGGAAATCCCCACAAGACCTTCGCGAAGAAACCAGGATTGCGATGCGAATACTTCTCGAGCAACACTCATGACAGGCCCCTCCGCCTGTCTTTTTATTTTTTACAATTTACAAAATAAAAAGCCCGTCTCCTAAGAGAAGCGGGCAGATGTGTCACGCGAAACCTAGGACGAGGGTCCAAACTGCTTGAACCAATCGAGGAGTCGCAACTCTTCCGGCGTGTAATCTTCCGGCGGGATCACAACCGCCTCTAGCCTTTTGCACTTCACACTAGAATATGAACCGGAAACGGTAATTTCATCTCCTTCGAAATGGGTTACAAACCCCCGGACAGCGTTCCCATTTTCGAACCTCCCGATAGCTACATACACCAGATCATCAATGTTTGGATTTTCCCTCATCTTTCCTCCCCAAACAACTCTTCTTATTTTATATACCAAAGAAAAAATAAAACAAGATATAAAAAAACCGCCTGCCTTGGAATGAGATAGCGGTTATTACCAGTCATCCGGATCGGAGATCGGTCCCATCCAGGGGAAGATGACACCCAAGAAACATTGTAGGACGAGAATAAATGTCTCCATCTTGGTCGGCTTCAGCATAGCGAGGACTTCCTCAACAGGAACATTAGAATCTTGCATCGCCTGATCGATTGTCATAGTCGTCCTCCAAACTGTACTGCTCCTAGTATACCACTGAGTAAGCAGTCAAAAAAAACCACCGGCCCGAGATGGGTGGTGGTTGTAGTGCATCAGATTGGAATGGTCCGTGGGAAAAGAAGGAGTCTTCGACTCACAATCAGCGTCGTCCAGACGCACCAAAGTTTCAATCCGGGGAAGAAGTCTCGGATGTCAGCGGTGAAACCTTCATGGATGATTTGTCCTGTACCGACGATGCCGAGGCCAGCGTATCCTGCTTCAGAGCTTCCGTAGAGTTGCCCCAAAACATGGCGACGATCGCACCCCATGCGAAGATTCCAGAGGCTGACTTTCTCCGTCCAGTTTGGCATCTTGCGATCAAGTAAACTCGCTCCTCGTTCTGCGCGAATTAACGTTCGAAGCATAGTTTTCCCTCCATGGAAATGGCTACTGCCATCCTACTCGCTTCTGTATTTTTCTACAACCAATAAAAAACCGCATACCTCGGGGTGAGGCGGGCCTTCCATTCTCTCCAATAGGCTTCCGTCACAGTTTTATGAGGGTAAAAAAAGACGAACACAGTGTGTTCGTCTTAGCTAGTCTGAAACCGATCATTCACCATGACTACTGACTAGTGTGTCGTGTGTGTGATCGTAACTCGATCCTTCAGAATATCTTTGAGAGATGGTCCTGGGAGCGGAATCACAGAAGTGATCCATGCGGGAATCTTGATACCGTATGAATATACTACCACTCCCGTAGTACTATCGCTGGCGTAGGTGAGTATCTTAGGATTTTCGGGAGAGAGAAGAAAATCAGCGATCAAGCGCGGGCCATGGGTGCTGTACTTTCGGAGGGCCGCGGCGAATGTTTCGCCATACTCGCTGGCAGCGACTACTGTACCAAACGCCAATGGAATCTTTTGCACAGCAAGTTCAGCAAGATGATCGAGGTCTTCTTTCCCTCCAATACCTTCCTGCATGAGCCAGGTGATGAAGTTCATACTGCACACGTCTAAAGTTAGTTCGTAGTAACCTGCACGGTCGTGTCGTATGAGCGACATGAAACATTGCTTCCACCGGAACTTGCTACACAAATCCCGGATGGCGATCCGTCGCCTGCGGTGATGGTGTCGGTTCCAACAGTAACGCCTTGATAGCAGAACCGATACACATCCCGAAAATTCGCGTTCGCTGCCCAACCCGCACCACTGCAGTTGGCTTCCAGATAGAAGTTGTTGCGCTCGGTAGTAAATTGAGGCAACCAGAGTTGAGCAGTCTCGGTACAGTTCGCCGGGAAGTTGCTTGTTTTCCAAGCGATAACCGACGAACTTTGAGGACAACTGATCGACTGGCCGGCAGCCGTGGCAATGGCGTTACAACAGGTTGTATTGTCCATGCCCACAAATTCGACATTCCCGAACTCGGCCATCAGATCAAATCCAACAAAGCCGAGCGGCAGGGAATTCGCTAATTGCAGAGTTGCCACTTTGATACCGTCACTGATTTTCACCGATGCCGGCATGGTGGTAGTCATTGCGGCACTCGCGATTACTGTTCGCGCTCCGGAGAAACTGACATCCTGAAAGGTCGTGCCACCGTTTTCAGGAGGAAGACAGTACCCTATGAAAGAGTCCTGTCCGGCATTGCCGTTCGGTTGATAGCACATGTCGTAAAGGTCGCGACCATCACTCGATACCGGTATGGGTGTATCACATCCCGATATACTGACAACCAACTCGTGGACATTTGGACTTGACGTGGCTGTTTCACAGCCATTCGCGGCAATAATCGAGTTGAACTTGACCATCCCGTTAGCGCAACCGCTAACGAAATCGCCCAACCCCTGATCAAACCAGAACACACATTCCACCTCCGTGAAGGGTGTGTCGTTCTTTTGATTGAGGGCCAGATATTGCGGACTTTGGTCAATCGGCGTGAACTTCTTCAAGCCGCCAAGGCAGGACGAGAATGAGCTAGCGACGATGAACATCGCCCCAATCATTCCCACTGTTACGCTTCCTCTATTATTCATCTCCAAGCCTCCAATTCTTTAGAGTAGGGTCCATCTCTGCTGTACAGAGGGACGAGCGGCCCATTCGATACATACCCCCATGGTATGATCGGGACCAATATTTCTAAGGTAAAAAATACTGCTCACACTCTAGTGGGAAATGCCGCTGGTGGCAAGTTATGTTGGGTGTTTGATGCGAGACAATTTTTGTTAGTGGAGATGGGCGACCGTTATCAGAAGGCAACTTCAATGAACTCGGCCATAAAAACAGAAACGCCCCACGAGGTCGCAGAGCGTCCTGTGGGGTCGAAACCCCTAATCGTCGTCGAATGGCCTGAAGTTGGGCGGTCCCGAGCAGTTTTCACCTTTCGCGTTCATTGTTGAACGCCGGGCCCAAATCATTCCTTCGAGGGGAGTGCCTTTTGCGCACTCCATGCCGTCGGGGCCAGCGAGAAGAAAACTACACGTTTTCGCACCCTGTCCTGGTCTGCAGACATTTTTTATCTGCTTTTCATCAAGAGCCATCGCACCTTCCTTTCTATTCACAGAGAAACATTATTAAACTGTATTGTCAAGTGCGATGAAATGGGCATTAAGAACAAGTTAGCACAAGGATTAATGATTCCCATAGATAGAATCTAAGGTTTTCGAACAATTCCGGTGAGGAAAATCTGAAGCAAAACCCGGGTTAAGAGTTTTTGAGCATTTTATGGCCTCAAAGTCACAGGGTGTGGAGATGGGCCCTCCTTCACTAAAGCTACGGACGGGCAAGGGGAGCGCTACGCTATCGTATGGAAAAAGTAGAGCTCGACTAATTTGCACATTCTATTTTTTTCTTGTTTAATATCCGCAGAACCGAGGAGGTCTGAATGGCCACAACCATTGCGGGTTTCGTTTTGAGAGCAACTAACCGACAAGAAACGGCACGTTTCTATGCCGAACTTGGACTTCACACAAGGGAGCATAAACACGGAGGTCCCGCGCATCACGAAGTCATGCCCATGGCCGATACGTGTGTAATGGAGATTTATGCAGCCTCCCCTGACTTTCCGAAAGATGCACTCATGCTGATTGTCGATTCTATTGAGACAGCCCTCCAAGTCGCATCAGAATTCGGTATTCAAGCAACGACGGACGTCAGCGTCTTGGAAGATACAAAATTTGTATACATTACAGATCCCGATGGACGTCCCGTGTTGTTAATAGAGAATAAGTAAGACACCCTACCGCATGGCTTGCCCTGCGGTTTTTCTTTTGCAGGAAACTAAGAACACTATCTTGGCTATACGAAGCTGAAAGAATAGGTCTTCTTACTTCCACAATGGGTTCGATGGTGGGAGTGCTTCGCTCTTCCTTCTTCGTTCAAACTACGAAGGACACGGCGAACGTCGCTATTACCTGAACTTCAATCGTCGGAATAGGTTTCCGCATTGTTCTTTAAGCTGACGTCTTCCGTACCCACTTTTCAAGTAGCGCTCTCGCGCACTTGCATCATCGGCAAATAAAAAAGCTTCGTAGTGAACCAATTTTAAAGGCCGCCTATTCTTCGTGGATACCACAAGACCATAATTATGGGACTGGATTCTTTGCTTTAAGTCAGAACTCTTGCCTATATATAAACCGTAATCTTTCTCACTGTGCAATATGTAAACGTAATACATTTACATACAAAATAAAGAAACGCAGAAGCCACGTCAAACGTGGCATCCATTTTCTACACACTTACCTTATCACATAGAAGCCACGTCAAACGTGGCGATGAAGTTGTCACTCAAACGAGAGCCACGTCAAACGTGGCATCCATTTTCTACACACTTACCTTATCACATAGAAGC
>CAYHXC010000016.1:22452-22564 GCA_964360585.1 uncultured Candidatus Saccharibacteria bacterium
CACGTCAAACGTGGCACCTTGCAAACCCGGTTTCTGCGGCGAAACCGCGTTTGACGCGGTGGAGATGGGCGGAGTCGAACCGCCGTCTAAAGAAGAAAATCGCAAACCTTCT
>CAYHXC010000017.1:0-11737 GCA_964360585.1 uncultured Candidatus Saccharibacteria bacterium
AACCCTCGAGGGAGTTTCCTCCCTACCGGTTTAGCAAACCAGCGCACTAGGCCTCTATGCGACCTCTCCTTGGTGTTTCTACAGGATACGGAAAATAGAGGGTCTATGCAACATTTCCTAAAATTCTTACCTCAAAATGCTATACTATAGGCATGATGTACAATAATTTTAATGGGTTCCAGGGTGGGCCGTTTGGGCCAGGAATGATGGGCGGAGGGGTTTTCCCTGTTTTTGGGGCCGGCATCCTTCTCTTAATTCTTTGGAGTTTTATCTGGAAAGGACTCGCCTTGTGGCACAGCGCTCGACAGAATCATCCCTGGTGGTTTGTGGCTCTTCTCATTATCAATACAGCCGGTATTTTGGAAATAATCTATCTTTTCGCTGTCTTGAAACTCAAGCTCTCTGAGCTCCTGCCAGTTTCATACGCTAAGAAAGAACCCGTAGAAAATCAGTAGGTTTTAAAAATGAGGTATCGAACTTTTCGGAAAATTCCGAGAAGAGCTTCTGTTCATCTATGCGTAAGGAAAAAAATATCGTTATTGCCGTTCTTCTTATTCTCGCCGTTGGCGTGGCCGTCTATTCCCTATCAGCAAAACCTGCCGGACCGGAAACGGAGATTCGCAGTCTCGTCACCGAATTTGGAAAAAAGATGCAGTTTGTGACGCTCACTGCTCCAAAAGAAACAGTCATTCAGTCCATTAAAGAAAACTACGGTCCGTATATCTCGGAAGGTTTGCTCGAAGGATTTGTTATGGCGCCAGAACGCGCACCCGGACGACTGACTGCAAGCCCGTGGCCAGACCGCATTGAAATTATCTCGATTGATCCAACTGATGACGGCGCCTATGACGTTCAGGGTGTTGTCGTCGAAGTCACGAGTACTGAAGTCGGAACCGATAAAGCGGCCTCGCAGTATCAAGTGGCCTTGAAGGTTCGGAATCAAAACGGCACGTGGGTTATTACTGGTTTTAGTAAGGCGATCCAGAGCTAAGATTTTCTTTTTTGAAGAAGTCGGGCAGTTTTCAGAATCGCCACAACTGATCCGGCATGAGAAATCTTGCCGTCCATTGCCATTCGTATGACTTCGCGGAATTTTACTTTCATTGTTTTTAAGTGTTCTCCCTCATCGGTATGCTTTTTACCCTTCTTGAGTTTGCGTGCTAGAAAAATGTAGTTGGGAGAATTGACTACAGTGGTAAATGGATCAACGTGGGCAAGAGCTGTCCAGTTGCTTGCTTGGAATCCTGTCTCTTCTTCAAGTTCTCGTTTCGCTGCCGCCAGTGGGGTTTCTCTGTGATCGATTGCTCCACTAATAACTTCCAAACTTTCTCGTCCAACTCCGTATTTAAATTCATTAACCAGATAGACATACTCGCCGTCAAACGGAAGCACCGAAGATCCAGGGACCATCTCAACAACGCCAAATATTCCCCTCTTACCACCAGGTCGAATTACTTTGTCTTCGCGCACCGTAATCCAGGGATTTTTATAGACAACTTTTGACCCCTTGAGCTTGAAAGGATTCTCGTTTTTGCTCCTCATATTCATAATTCTATCACAGCCAAATAAGCTTGTATTTATGTGTATTTTCGGGTATTCTGTGGAAACTATATGACTACTCCTAAGGGAAATACATCACTTTTACCGCGTCCTCCGATCGTTGTGGTCATGGGTCATGTTGACCATGGGAAAACGACCCTGATCGACTACATCCGGAAGACCAATGTGGCCGCTAAAGAAGCTGGCGGTATCACCCAGTCTATCGGTGCCTACGAAATTGAGCATCCTTCGACCACCTCTACAGGCTCGGGACAAGCAAGCTCCTTCGATAAAGCTCAGGACAAGTCAGGACAAGCTCCGAAAAAGATTACCTTCATCGACACGCCTGGCCACGAGGCGTTTACCAAGATGCGTTCGCGCGGCGCCACCACGGCCGACCTGGCGATTCTTGTAGTCGCGGCTGATGAAGGTGTAAAACCACAAACCGCTGAAGCAATTAAGATTCTGGCCGAGACCAAAACTCCGTACGTCGTCGCGATTACAAAAATCGACCGACCTGGCGCTGATCTCGATAAAATTAAAAACGATTTAACCACGCATGGCGTTTTACTCGAAGGCTATGGCGGAAATATTAGTTACCAACCACTCTCGGCCAAAAGCGGCGAGGGCGTAAACGACCTTCTCGACCTTCTTCTCCTCACCGCCGAACTCGAAAACTTTACTTATGATCCCAAGATCCAAACCTCGGGCTACGTTTTGGAAGCCAAGCGCGATAAAAACCGCGGCTTAGAAGTTTCAGTTATTGTAAAAAATGGAATCTTGAAGCGCGGCCAAAAAATCAAAGTTGGCAGTATCGGCGGCAAGGTTAAAATTTTGGAAAACTTCCTGGGAAAAACAGTGAACGAACTCACTCCTTCCTCACCGGCCATGATTATCGGTTTTGACGATCTCCCGGCCATCGGCGAAGAGTTTGCGGCTGGAGATGATGTCGAAGTGCAGGCCTCGGGAAACCAGGCATCGGCCGCTCGTTCCACTAATCTCTCAAACCACTCGCCTTTTGTCACCGAGGAAGAGAAAGGAATTACCTTAATTTTAAAGGCAGAAAATAGCGGTTCACTTGAAGCCTTAACCGCCACGATCCAAGCCCTCACCACTCACAAACCACTCGTTGTCAAAAGCAGTTCGGTTGGTGAAATCTATGATGGCGATGTCCAGCTCGCGGTATCGACCGGCAGTATCATTGTTGCTTTTCATGTGAAAGTGAATTCCGCCGCGAAGCGTTTGGCGGAAACTCACAAAGTGAAAATTTTGGAGTCAGACATTATCTATAAACTTATTGAAGCACTTCAGAAAATGGCCGAAGACACCACTCCTCCGCCCGAAGGCGAACTTGAAGTGCTGGCGATCTTCAACCAGATGGAACCGGAGAAACAAGTTATCGGCGGAAAAGTTATTGAGGGTATTTTCAAAAATAAACGCGCTTTTGAAATTGTTCGCGGCGAAACCGTGATCGGAAAAGGCAGGATTACCAACCTCCAGCAGAACAAAGCTGATGCCGATCAGGTGCCGGCTGGCAAAGAGTGCGGCATGATGGTGAATTCGGAGACGATGGTGAAGACTGGAGATCATCTCGTCGTCAGAACTGCTTAAAAGATAAAATGACATCTCCTGCGTTACGATCTCCGCTCCGCATTCACTGTACGCTTTGGTACAGCTCATGTGCGGTGCCCCGCTTCGCCAAAGCTAAAGCGAGGCGAGTCGATCAAGCCTTGGATATGCCATTTTCTCATTTAAGCCAATCGGTCTAATTACAAATGAACCATCGCACTGAACGCGTCGGGAATCTAATACAACAGGAGTTAGGCAAACTTATTCAGCGGGAGATTGAATTCCCTGGCGCCCTGGTCACGATTACTGATGTCGTGATTGATAAAAAGATGGAAGGGGCAAAAGTGATGGTGAGTGTGTTGCCAAAAAATAAAACCGCCGAAGCTTTGGATCTACTCGATAAATCAGCGGCTCATCTTCAGCATCTTCTCCTCAAAAAAATAAATATAAAACCGATGCCACGCATTAAGTTTGAGATCGATTTTGGCGCAGAAAACGCGGCCGCTATTGAGAAACTTCTAACTGAGGAGGGGTCTTCAGAGTCAGATTCTCATTAGGATTGAAAAACTCTCTTTGGAGGCATAGAATAAGCTATCTAGCGACCTGATCCGATCACCTTTGAGCTTAGGGCCGAGTGGCCAAGTGGTAAGGCGAGAGTCTGCAAAACTCTTATACAGGGGTTCGATTCCCCTCTCGGCCTCAAAAATCGAACGGGAAAGGGGTCGGGAAAACGGTAGTTTGCCCGTGGCGGAAATCCTAAAACCGCAGGGTTTTAGAAAATTACGGGGACCGGAATTTTGTTCGCTTCCCCTCTCGGCCTCAAAATATGATCACAATTCTTCTCTCTAAACTTCCTACCATCGCCCTTCTCCTTATTGGCGCGATCTGCGTCGCGGTTGGCGACTACTTCGCCAAATCCTGGTCAGTCGAACAGCGGGACATCCTTTACTATATCGCCTTCGCCAGCTACGCTCTTTCACCTCTTTTTTACTTACCGACACTTCTCAAAGAAAGCCTTATCGTCACCACGATTATCTGGAGTATTTTGATCATTTTAGTTTCAATTACCCTTGGCGCCATCGTATTCCATGAGACTCTCTCACCCCTTAAATGGTCCGGAGTCATTCTCGGTCTCGTGGCACTTGTTATTTTGAGTTTGGCCGAATAGAAACATCTTTTTTCGAAAGAGGCAGACGCTTAAGATAGGTGTTGCAAGTGCCTCTGCCGTACGGTAAAATCTCTGCATGGCCAAAAGGTCGTGGACTAAAGATCAATTAAAAATAGCGGTCAAAGATTCCCCAAGCTACAGACAAGTGTTGAGTAAGCTCGGCCTGAGAGAAGCTGGTGGAAATTATGTTCAACTTAAAAAGTATATACGAGAACACAATTTAGATACCGTTCACTTTAAAGGAAAAGCTTGGAATAAAGGTCTAACGGGGATAGGACGACCAAGAATTTCCTTGGACTCAATTCTCATTAAGAATAGTTCATTTCAAAGCTTTAAGCTGAAGAAGCGTCTTTTTTCAGCTGATTTAAAAAAGAAAAAGTGCGAAGAATGTGGTTGGGCAAAAATGAGCGAAGATGGTTATCTCCCCTTAGAACTTGACCATATCAATGGAGACAGGCATGATAACAGACTAGAGAACTTGAGAGTTCTCTGCCCTAATTGTCACAGTCTCAAGCCAACACATAGGGGTAAAAATAGGAAAAGAAAATAACGCCCGAGTGGTGAAATGGCATACACGATCGACTTAAGATCGATTGCCGCAAGGCGTGCGAGTTCGACTCTCGCCTCGGGCACTAGAGTTAGTTCTGTTTTTCAAGAACCAGTTTTTCCAGATACGGTCTGAAGATCAACCAGCTTATTCCGGCGGCCACAACAGCAACCAGTAGTCCGCCAATAATATCCATTGGCCAGTGGACGCCTACAAAAACTCGAGCGATGCCAATCGCACAAGCCGCCAGAAAATAACTCCAGCCCCACGTCCGGTTAAAAACAAAAAGAGCGAGAGCGAGTGAGAAAAAAATAGTGGCGTGTCCGGAAGGAAAAGCGGCATCCGGCACTCGACCAACCAGCGGAATGAATTCAAAAACAACAAACGGACGGGCAACAGGAAAAAGAAAACCGATCAAATAACCGATCACTCCTCGCGCGAGAAGCGGCACAAATACTAAAAAGGAAAAAACGGTGACTCGCTTCCGCCACGTCTTATAGGAAAATACGAAAAAGAAAATACCCGTAATTAAAAAGTATGGCAGATACTCGGCAAGAAACACACCGCACGCATCAAAAACCGGTGAGCGTCCGGAGTAGGAAAAAATAAACCCGAAGATCTGTCGGTTCAGATTCATCCCCACACCTAATGAGAAACCGCCGCGTAGCGGCAAAATCTCAGTATAATCTCCGCCTCTTTTACAATCAAAGTCATATTTGTCATTATACAAGCATTTACCTAACTTTTCTCATTAGGTGCGAGGATCCATCCCGTTCATTATACCAGGAATTCAATATGCTTATAACTAAGCAATTAAATTTTGAGTTGAGGCTATTCTCTGCTTTGAACTTTAGGGGCAGGCAAATACGCGGCTTGATTGACTCGCCTCGCTGGAGCTTCGGCGAAGCGGGGCATCGCAGCTAGAAACCGCTTTCGATTTAGAAAAGTCTGGATACGAAGCATGGCTGAGTACCACAAGGAGCTGTACTGCAACGTACAGCGACTGCGGAACGCAAGCCATAATGAAGTAGACGGGCTTTTATCAATCGAAAGCCCTTACTTGCGGACGTAGGGAAGAAGACCAAGAAACCTCGATCGTTTAATTGCCTCGGCAAGAGCTCGCTGATGCTTGGCACAAATGGCGCTATGTTGCGGATCAATAATCTTCGCCTGGCTCGAAACAAACCGCTTCAGAAGCTCGGAGTCTTTGTAATCAATTTCTTTTAAGTTTTGAGAACAGAAGAAACACTGAATCATATGAGTTTTCGCTAATAACGCCAATCCTAGCAAATAATACTTATAGAAAGCAAGAGATTGGAGAGATTCGCGTTATTAAAATTAATTCGCATTATTCGTGATTACTTTAGAAGGGAATATCGTCTGCTTTAATAGTTTCACTCTTTACTTCGTCCTCCAAATCAACAATCGGAATCTCCTCGACCACTGACTCCTGTGAAGCTGGTTGATTGAATGAACTGGTATCTGACTTCGGGCGAAAAGCGTTCGAACCTCCCCCACTCCCCGCTGTTCGCGGACCCAACTGCAACCGATCGCAAACTATTTCTGTGGTCTTTCGCTCCACCCCCTGCTTGTCCTGCCAGGAACGGGTCTCCATTCTGCCTTCAACAAAAGCTAAGGCGCCACGGGTCAAAAACTGACTGGCAATTTCCGCCTGTCTGCCCCAAGCCACGATGTTGTGATACTCCGTTTTTTCCTGACGGGCACCGCTCTTATCTTTCCAAAAACGACTCGTGGCCAGAGAAAATGTTGTAACCGACTGACCGGCCGGCGTAGTTCGAAGCTGGGGATCAGCGGTCAACCTGCCGAGAATGAAAACCTTGTTGAAATTCATGAGAGTAATCGCTAATAATGCGAATTAATTTAAATAACGCGAATCTTTTTATTGGAGTTATTTGCTACAATTTGCATTATTCGTGATTACTTAAGAATTTCCTCGATCTTCTTCTCCAGGTCTTCATTGCTTAAGGGCAAGCTGTGGCCACTGTAGGTCTCTCCCGTAGGAGTGGCTGGCGATATGGATTCTTCCACAACTGGCAAAACTGAAACTGGGGAAACTTGCGGCGTTTTGCCCGGTGTACATTTCACAATCAAAAAACGGATAACTGTTTTTCGAAGCGTCAGCGTGTGGTTGATACTTTCTATCTGGTCGGTCGGAGCCTTGAATTGGATAGAGCTAAAGAGAGCGACAGTCTGTTTTTCTATCTCATAGGCCAGGGCGATTTTCTTCATAGGTCCCTCGAACGTAGTGTTTGCGCCATGCGCCCGGAGAACCTCTTTTAAGGCCGCCAAATCAGCCTCTTCCTTCAGGAGAAAGGCGATTTCGTAGTGTTGTATGTTCTCATCCTGGTCCATATGAACGTGCAGTTAGGGTAATAGAAGGGTAGGTGAAAGTCAATCCCATCTGCGCTGAAATTTATAATATCTAATTATTCTAATTTTCCGCCGGAGGCGGATCCGCCTTTGGTGGACTAATCAAATCCCAATGACTAATGTCAAAATTCGACATTAAATCATTAGACATTGAACTAGGTAATTAGTCATTGGTTATTAGTAATTAGTCGATTATTAGGCCTCTTCTTCAGTGTTCAGAGAGGCCGACGAGGCGACAGCAATCCCCTCCTCAGAAACCGGCCCTTCGGAGACAACAATGCCGGTCGGAATGAGGCGGCCGATAATGACATTTTCTTTAAGCCCACGGAGACTGTCGATCCGGCCCTCAACGGCAGCCTTAACCAAGGCTCGCGGGGTGTCTTGAAAGGAGGCGGCGGAAAGGAAGCTTTCGGTCGAAAGGGCCACGCGGGTAATACCCAAAAGAAGCTGTTCGGCTTGCGCCATGCGCATCCCTTTCTTCTTCAACTCGCGGTTCACTTCGAGGAAGCGAGAACGCTCCACGATTTCTCCCAAGATCAGATCCGGCGCATCGCCAGATTCGGCGATTTTCACACGCGAGAACATCTGACGAATAATGACTTCGATGTGTTTGTTGTGGATCGACGCACCTTCAGCCAAGTAAATCTTGTGTACTTCGCGCGTAATGTAGCGGATAACTTCCTGGGCACCCTTCAAGGTCAGGAGCTCACGGAGATCCAAGTGGCCTTCGGATAACTGATTTCCCTTTTCAACAGTGTCGCCAGCTTTGACGTAGATCATGGCATGCGCCGGCAGTTTGTACTCAACGATCTTATCTTTCTTGACCGTCTTGGTGACCTTGGCCACCTTGCCTGCGCGCAAACCAATTTCTCGGAGCGTCAGGATCTTCAAGTTTCCTTTAATCTCGATGTTTTCAATAACACCGTCGGCCATGGCGAGAATCGCTTTTCCTTTTGGCGCTCGCGCTTCGAACAACTCTTCAATACGCGGCAAACCATGCGTAATATCCAAACCGGCAATACCACCGACGTGGAAGGTACGCATCGTGAGCTGTGTGCCCGGTTCACCGATGGACTGGGCGGCGATCACACCAACGGCCAAACCTTCCTCAACCGGACGGTTGTCGGCCAGATTCAAACCGTAACAGGTGCCACAAATACCGAACAAAGTCTTACAGGTAATCGGCGAACGAACCTTAAGACTGGTCAGTTTTGATTTCTCAATTTCCTGCGCGGCTTCTTTGGTAATAATCTCACCGGCCTTGGTCACCACTTTATTACCAATCTTCACATCATCCAAAGCGGTTCGAGAGAACAAACGATTACCAAAAGAATAGCCGAAGTCCTCGCCGTCCTCGCGGAAGGTATCGATACCTTCTTTACTCTTACAATCAGCTTCACGAATCATCGTGTCCTGCGCCACATCCACTAAGCGACGCGTGAGGTAACCAGCTTGGGCAGTTTTCAAAGCGGTGTCGGTTGTTCCTTTACGGGCACCGTGCGTCGCGATGAAGTACTCCAGCACGCTGAAACCTTCTTTCAAAGATGATTTAATTGGCAACTCGATCGTTTCACCTTTCGGATTGGCGACCAGTCCTTTCATACCCATCATCTGAATCGGCTGGGCCCACGAACCACGAGAACCGGAGTCAACAATACGGTAGATGGAGTTATCGCTCGGCAAACTTTTGGCCACCATCGTCGCAATAATTTTCTTCGTATCTTCCCAAATACTGACCGTGCGGGCGCGACGCTCGCTCTCGGTCAAAAGACCCTGATCAAACTGTTCGCGAACCAAAGCCACTTTTTCTTCAGCGGCAGTGATAGCGCCTGGTTTTTCGCTCGGCGTCACGAGATCGGCAATACTCCAGGTCGTTCCTGATTGAGTCGCCATCTCAAAGCCCAACAGTTTTACCTTATCCAAAACCTCAACGGTGCGCTCAGCGCCACTGGTATCGAACACCTGTTCGATAAAGCGCGACAGTTTTTTCTTGGTTAAGTTTTCAGCAATGACAACGCCAGTTCCCTCGAAGATTTCATTGACGAGCATTCGTCCTAACGTGGTTTCGAGCATGCCCTCTTTTGTGCGGACCAAAATCGGTTCGCGGAGTTTGATGGCATCGTGCTCATAGGCTAAGCTGGCTTCCTTGATACCGGTCATAACTTTCATACTTTCTCCCTTCGGCAACATGCTGGTTAAGTAGTATATGCCAAGCACCATATCTTTTTCCGGCATGGCCACGAGATCGGCGGTCGCCGGCTTCAGTAAGTTATGACTGGCGTCCATAAGACGGGCGGCTTCTTCCTGGGCTTTATCGAAGAGCGGCACGTGGACAGCCATCTGATCACCGTCGAAGTCGGCGTTAAAAGCCGAACAAACAAGCGGCGGAATTTGGATCGCCGAACCTTCAATCAAGAACGGTCGGAAGGCCTGGACAGAAAGACGGTGCAACGTCGGCGCGCGGTTTAAAAGCACGCGGCGATTTTTAATCACCTCTTCTAAGATGGCCCAGACTTCGTCCGGTCCCTGTTCAATTAAACGGTTGGCATTTCGAATGTTGTGCGCCAAACCTTTAGCGATCACGCCGCTAATCACGAACGGTCGGAAGAGCTCCAAAGCCATTTTCTTCGGCAAACCACACTGGTTAATCGCAAGCTTTGGACCGACAACGATAACAGAGCGGCCGGAGTAGTCAACGCGCTTACCAAGCAGGTTTTGACGGAATCGTCCTTGCTTACCTTTTAACATATCGGCCAAGGAACGAAGCGGCCGGCGCTGAGCGGAGAGCTGTTGTGAACCGAAGCGGATCGAGTTATCGATCAGAGCGTCAACGGCTTCCTGGAGCATGCGCTTCTCGTTTCGAACAATTACTTCCGGCGCTTTGATTTCAAGGAGTTTCTTCAAACGGTTATTGCGATTGATAACGCGACGATATAAATCATTCAAATCAGAGGTCGCATATCGTCCGCCATCCAAAGCCACCATCGGGCGAAGATCTGGAGGAAGAACGGGAAGTGTGGTCATGATCATCCACTCCGGACGCATGTTGTGCTTGATCATGGACTTCAACATTTTCAAGCGGCGGAGCAGTTTCACTTCGAGAAGCGGACTCTTGGCTTTCTCCAAGGCCTTCTCCACAACCTGAACTTGCTTTCGAAGATCCATCTTCTCAAAGATATTGCGAATAGCTTCGGCGCCACTTCCCGCCTTGAAGACATCGCCAAATCGACGAGCCAAGTGAAAGTACTCGGTTTCAGTTAAGATCGAACCAACCCGGAGATCGGCGAGGAGATCCTCCATCCGCTCGGCGGCATCCTCGAGCTGACCTTTTGTTTCTTTATCTTTTTTGCCTAAGAGACCAACACGACTCTTCAATTCACGACCGAGGTCGACCAAAGCACGCGTGCGATTCTCTTCGGAAATTTCAGTAATAATGTAGTCAACGTAGTAGACCACGCGATCAAGCCGGCTTGAGGAAACATCCAAAAGCAAACTCATGCGCGATGGCACCGTTTTCAAAAACCAAATATGGCTGACCGGCGCGGCTAAGGCAATGTGACCCAAGCGGTCGCGGCGAACAATCGCGCGCGTCACCTCGACGCCACACTTATCACACACCACTCCCTTGTACCGCAGACGGCGATATTTTCCGCAGTAACATTCGTAATCCTTGGTTGGACCGAAGATACGTTCGGAGAAGAGTCCGTCCTTTTCTGGACGCTGGGTGCGATAGTTAATGGTTTCCGGTTTCAAGACTTCACCGTGCGACCAGCGCATGATGTCATCGGGCGAGGCAATACCAATCTGGAGCGCCTTCAAGCGATCAACCACCACTGCCTGGGTTTCATCCATAACGGAGTTGATATTGAAACCAAGCGCCTTCAACTCATTCACGAGCACATTGAAAGAGGCTGGCACGTTTGAAACATTCAACTGCTCGCCACGAATAATCGCTTCGTAGGCAGCCGAACGTCCCAAAACATCATCAGACTTGATCGTGAGCATCTCGTGCAACACATGGCGCGCGCCATACCCTTCCAAAGCCCAGACTTCCATTTCTCCAAAACGCTGTCCGCCGAACTGCGCCTTACCACCAAGCGGCTGCTGGGTGATCAAGGAGTACGGACCAATCGAACGCATGTGAATCTTGTCCTCCACCAGGTGGTTCAGTTTCAACATGTAGATCTGACCGACGGTTACCGTGTGATCGAAAGCTTTTCCAGTGCGTCCATCGTAGAGCGTCGTCTTTCCATCTTCCGGAAGACCGGCGCGCTTCAATTCAGCCCAAAGAGTTTCTTCGGTCAGACGTTCCAAGGCTGGCGCCACAGCGCGATAACCAAGAGTACCCGCCGCCCAACCTAAGTGCGTTTCCAAGATCTGCCCAAGGTTCATACGCGAGGCCACACCGAGCGGATTCAGAATAATATCAACAGGCGTTCCATCGGCTAAGTACGGCATGTCTTCAACCGGACGAACCTGCGAGATAACACCCTTGTTTCCGTGACGGCCGGCCAATTTGTCAC
>CAYHXC010000017.1:11747-18703 GCA_964360585.1 uncultured Candidatus Saccharibacteria bacterium
ACTTGTCACCGGACTGCACTTTCATCAATGTGGCGATCTCAACTTGCACGCGGCGAATAATTCCCGGTTCGAGTTTATCACCCTGATCGCGCGAGAACACTTTGATGCCAACAACCCGTCCACGCTTACCGTGCGGCAAGGTCAAAGATGTATCTTTCACATCACTCACCTTCTCACCGAAGATGGCGCGAAGCAGTCGTTCTTCGGAAGTCAGTTCAGCCTCACCCTTCGGAGAAATTTTTCCAACCAAAATGTCGCCGGCTTTTACTTCGGCGCCAATGCGGATAATTCCCTCTTCGTCTAAGTTGCGGAGTTTTTCTTCAGAAGCATTCGGAATGTCGGGGGTCGTAATTTCCGGACCAAGTTTGGTATCACGGACATCGCAGTAGAAATCTTCTATATGGATAGAAGTGAAGCGATCATCGCGAACCACGCGCTCGGACAGGATGATAGCGTCTTCAAAGTTCGCTCCTTCCCAGGAAACGAAGGAGACAAGCAGGTTCTGACCCAAAGCCAAAAGTCCCTGATCGGTTGATGGGCCGTCAATCAAAATCTGGCCTTTCTTCACTTTACCACTCGAAACCAAGAGGCGCTGGGAAAGACTGGTGAACTGGTTTGAACGTTCAAATTTCTGAAGTCGGTATTCTTTGTAGCCTAAGGTTTCATACTTCACCTTCAGATGTTGGGCATCGGCTTCGATAATTTCGCCATCCTCTTCGGCCTTAATCACATAGCCAGAATCCTCGGCTACCTTTCCTTCCATACCGGTTCCGACATACGGCGCCTGCGGTCGGATGGATGGCACAGCCTGACGTTGCATGTTTGAACCCATGAGCGCGCGATTGGCGTCATCGTGTTGCAAAAATGGAATTAAAGACGTCGCCACGCTGATAAACTGATGCGGCGCAACATCAATAAAATCTACCTCATTCGCAGGAGTTACTCCCGGCTCACCCTTGATACGGGCTTCCGTAAGCGGAATAGTAATATTCCCTTCGGCATCACGCGGCGTGCCACCATGAGCAATTTTATATTTTTCTTCTTCAAGCCCATTCATCCAGTGAACTTCCTTGGTTACCTTGCCGTTTTTCACTTTTAAGTACGGTGTTTCCAAGAAACCAAGATCGTTGACGCGGGCAAAACTGGCGAGATAATTAATAAGACCGATCGTTGAACCTTCCGGTGTCTGAATCGGACAGATGCGGCCGTAGTGGGAACGGTGGACGTCGCGCACTTCAAAGCCGGCGCGCTCGCGCGTTAAACCGCCAGGGCCAAGCGCGGACAAACGTCGCTTGTGTTCAACTTCAGCTAAAGGATTAACCTGGTCCATGAACTGGGACAACTGCGACGAAGAGAAAAACTCCTTGACGGCGGCGCCAAGTGGACGGAAGTTCACAAGCTGGTTTGGCAAAAGATTCGTTCGTTCCAAGGTGGACATGCGATCCTGGACGATACGACGAAGTCGGGCAAGACCAATACGCAAACGCGACTCCAAAAGTTCACCGGCAGTGCGGAGACGGCGGTTACCCAAGTGATCGATATCATCCTCCACGGCATGTGGATCGTTGTTCAAGCGGATAATTTCACGCACAATGGCGGAAATATCATCCTGATCAAGCAATCGCTCTTCTTTTTTCCGATTAAAATCGAGACGCTGATTGAGTTTAAAGCGACCGACCGCGGAAAGATCATAGCGATCAAAACGCTTGAACATACTGTCCACCAAGTTTTTGGCGGTTTCAATCGTGGCCGGATCGCCAGGGCGTAAACGATGGTAGATTTCCAAATATGACTCCGCCAAATTCTTGGCGCCGTCTTTCTTGAGCGTGGCTTCGAGGTACTTAATCGTGCCGGTATCAACATCAGCAAACATCGATGGGGAAATCTCTTCGGTGTTACCGAAGATACGGAGAAGATCGGTCACCGCAGATTTGCGATGGCGATCAATTTTTACACCAACGACACCGTCAACATCAGTTTCGAACTCAAGCCAGGCACCGCGATTCGGAATCACTTTCGCGCCGAATAAGTTTCGGCCGTGCCAGGGGGTGGCCACGAAATACACACCGGCCGAACGAATTAACTGGGAAATAACCACGCGCTCAACGCCGTTAATAATGAAAGTTCCCCGACGGGTCATGATCGGGAAATCGCCGAGATACACTTCCTGAGTGGTGTGTTGTCCGGTTTTATTATTTTCAAGACGCAATTTTACCCGAAGCGAGGCTTCGTACGTGGCTTCTTTGAGGCGGGAAGTTACATCGTCATACTTCGGTTCGTCGAAGTGATAGTCTTCAAAATAGAGCTCTAATTCTTTTCCGGTGTGATCACGGATGGGAGAAATTTCAGCCAAAAGTTCTTTTAGTCCTTTCTTCAAAAAGTTTTCATACGATTTGATCTGAACATCGTTCAGATGCGGCTGGTGAACTCCCGGCTTCAGCTGACCAAAATTTTTTACTTCGGAAACTTTAAGTGACATTTAGTTTTTATGCGAGAAAAATAGTCCCCGCCCTACGCTTAGGCAGGTATAAAAATGACCTTTAGGTTATTAAATTTAGTTACAGGCCCATAGATGAAATCCCTCCCCTGGAAAAAGAAAAACAGCCTCCCCACAGGCTTTTTCTTTAATGTAGGAAGATTCTAACTGAAAGCCTCCGTTAAGTCAATAGCCGCCGACAGTTTAGTGCCGCACGGGGACTTTTCATCAGAAAGTGATGAGATACAAGGCTTGGCCGAGTACCATAATGAGCTGTGCTTTGCTGCACAGTGAATGCGGAACGGAGGCCGTAACGCAGTAGCTCACGCTTTATGATGGAAAGAGCTATCGAAGATAGCGGGCGATGTTCTTATTCTGCTCCTCAAGCGTAGCCGCAAATATGGTTTTTCTGGTTTTAGGATCGGTAATATAAAACCAGTATGCTGAAGGCTCCGTATCGAGAGCCGCCTCAACTGCCCACCGGCTGGGACTTGTGATCGGTCCCGGCGGCAGGCCGGCATACCGATAGGTGTTGTAGGCCGAGTCAATCGCTTTATCTTCCTTCCTCACTTCGGTACACGGCGCGAACGGAAGATCGTGATCGCTCGCTTCCCGTAACTTGGCGTAGCAAAGAGTGGCATCGACTTGAAGCGGCATCTTGGCTTTCAGGCGTTTCTCAAATACTCCTGCCACAATCCGTCCCTCTCGCAGAGCTGGCACCTCTTTTTCAATTAAGGAAGCCAAGATCAGAATGCGTCGCGCCTCCTTCTCGTCTTTGGGAAGCAGGTCCTGAATTTTCTGATTAAAATTTTCTTGGAATTTTGCTAACACCTCGGTCGTCGTCGCCTGAAGAAAAAAGCGGTAGGTGTCCGGAAAAAGATACCCTTCGTTCGTTTCAGGAGACAGAAGAAGCGCGCCCTTCGGGAGAATACCTGCTTCGGAAAGAAGATGATCGATTTCATAGATCGAACTGCCTTCGGGGATCGCGAGCACCACCTCTCGCTCCGAACCGGTTACCAAAATATTCAATATCTCGATTGCAGAAGCATTTTTATGCAACTCATATCGTCCGGGTTTCAAAGCCCGAATCTGATTTTTCAAAATGGCCACCCCGGCCGTTGCAAACTGGGAACGGACCAGTCCAGCCGTCTTCAGATCAAAAACAATGGAGAGAAAGCTGTCGCCAGGCTTCACCTCAAAAACCACCGGCGAGGCTTCACTGCTCGCCGGCCGAAGCGCCATCAAGAATAAACCGACGAGAAAAATCGCGGTCGAGATTATTATTTTTTTATGAGCGAAGAGAGATGCCATGAATAATGCCGAGCAGTAATAAAAGCGTCACCAAACTCGATCCACCGTAACTCAAAAGCGGAAACGGCACGCCAATAACCGGCGAGATCCCCAAAACCGATCCGATATTTAAGAAAAACTGAATGAGCAGCATCACGACTGTGCCGAGACAAATAAATCGTTCCACGTTCTGATCAGCATTCTGGCCAATCTTCAATATCTCTAACATAAACCAGAGAAAACAACCGATCACGAGCGTGCCAATAATCCAACCCCATTCCTCGACCAAAGCGGCAAAGATAAAATCAGTCTGCGCTTCCGGCAAAAATCCAGCCTGCACCTGCGATCCCTGGCCATATCCCTTCCCCCACCAACCCGCCGAACCAATCGCGATCTTTGACTGGATAACATTGTAGTTAAATGTGAGCGCGTGTTGCTCCGGATAAAAAACGTTCATAATGCGCTCTTTTTGATACCCGCGCAAAATAAACTGCCACATGAAAAAGAGGCCGATAACCAAAAGCACAATCATAACCGCCAACCGCTTCCAGGGCAGTCCGCTTAACAATAAAAATCCAAACCAGGTGGCGCCTAAAATTAATGCGGAACCTAAATCAGGTTGTAATGCCACCACCCCAATCGGCAAAATGACGAGGAGAAATGAAATGACTATTGTTGACCAGATACCAATCTCGACATGACGACGGCTAAAGTAGTAGGCGAAAAGAAGAATGAGGCTGATTTTCATGAGCTCCACTGGCTGGAAATTAAAAACACCAAATCGAATCCAACTCTGGGTCTCACGCACCGTCGGGCTCAACAAAGAAACAAGGAGGAGGACAAAAACAAATCCGTAGAAACCCCAGAGCAGTCGCGGTGAGGCCGTCACAATCCGCGGATCGAGAAATACAAAAAATAACATCGCCCCTAAACCGAGCACGATCCACAAAAGCTGAAAGAAAAAAAGACTGGGAGCGATACTCTTTAACACGATAAGACTCATGAGGAGCAACACTCCCCCGGGAATAAAAAGACGGTAGGACACGAGATTAGAGCTTGTTCAAGAATATTCTTTCGTCACAAATCGCTGAGAGGTTCGAGCGAATGGCGTATTCTCCTGCCGAAATATAGCCAAAGCTATGGTGAGGAGGGAAATATGCCATGGAGCCGAAGATATCAGCGTATTTGTAGAATACGATATTTTTGAACATGCTCAGTCAGTTGAGATAAATACCTGCGTCATTTGCGGCGAGAGGCTGGGAACCATCGGATGGACAATCGTAAAAGGACGAGTTTCTCCCGAACGGAAATCGTTCAATTCGGTTCGCGCCGCGCCTACCGGAGCCTGGAACTGGTTCAAAAAAACAGAGATCACGGTTACTCGCGGCACATCGAGAATATCGCTATTCACCACATTTCCCAAAACGCGCACGAAACTTTTATTCGTGGTATCGATCTCATGATCACGAAGAACAACCTGTGGTTGCGGGAGCAGTTCCGCTGGCCGCCAGTCGGCTTTTTCTAATTTAAAGTCGGCTCGCTTTACTCGATCACTGCCGCCGGGAAGATCGAGAGCGGGCACGATCACATAGCGCACCTGACTTGGATATAAAACTGCAGTTTCTGAAACACGTTCGATCTTTTGGTCTTTCTCATCAAAAATGGTGATCGAGTACGAAACAATGGCTCCATGAGAAACGTTGGGATTCTTAAGACGGGCAAGCAAGGTGACTTTATCTTTGGTCGGCGAAAAAACAGAAACATCATCAACTAAACTAATCTCTTCGAGATTGGCCGGCAAACAAATCTGCGCGCACGATCCCCCGCAATCAACGCCTTCCTCATTTTGGTTTTGTTTTTTATCAAAACAGGTCGGCGCCGGTTTTACCACCAAGAAATAAAACCAAACGATCAAACCCAAAACGAGTGCGCTATAGATACTGCCGAATACAATTTGTTTTGTCGTTCGATAATCCATCCCATTAGAAGCCCGTCTGCGTGCGTACACGCACAGACAGGCAGATCGCGATCAACGCGTCCACGCAATAATTAATATGTTTAGAGTTCGACATTTCATTAAAAGGCCCGAGGAAACTCGTTAAGCGATCGCGGCTTCTAACGGGATCCGTGCATTAGAGAAAAATCCGATTCCCAGAAGCAATACTATAGATCAGTATTCCTACAATAGTAATAGCGCATAATACATACAGTATTAAGAAAGACTTCTTTCTACTCCCCCAGGATTTGAACTTATCTACCCGAAGAATATAAGAAATTAAAGCTAATACTAGAGCTGAAGATAAAAGCACCAGTCCCCATATCATATATGCATCCATCCCTACACCTAATAAGAAATTACCGCGAAGCGGCAAAGTCTCGATTTAATTTTCGCCTCTTTTATCATCATAGTTTGATACACCATAGGACGTATTCACCCTACCTTCTTATCAGGTGCGGGGATCCATCCCTCTTATAATAGCTGATTTATGGTGAGTCTGTCGAACTACATACACTTGTAAAACCTAAGAAATACTGATAAAAACATTACAGAAAGGAGAATGACCCATGGGAATGAAAGTTGCTATCGTTACCTTCAGAGTTCCAACTCGAGATGCACGGGGTCGTAAACGTTGGGAAAACAAAACCGTCACATGCGGACCATTCAGAAAACCTGGCAAAGCAGTCGAGTGGGCAGAACGGTTGATCCGACGCGCTACACGACGAGGGATACGCCGGGCTCACTTTGGATACACGACACGAGAAATCCCTTCGCCCCGCCAGAGTTTGAATGAAGTTCTCGATCTGGAAGTACAGTGGCCTCATGGAGGAGGATGCTTGAGAGGTGGCAAGTACCGGTGTAATCACGATATCCGTAAGTAGTACCCGAAAGTCTCTTGCGGCTATAACTTAAAACTTATAGCCGTTTTTTAATATTGAAAAAACCGCCTCGCGGCGGTTCTCTTTATTTTAGGGTTGCTTATATGCTCGCCTCGCTGACTACGGCGAAGCGGGCCGGCATATCCTACTTTCCCGAGCCTCGAAAGGCCAAGTATCATCCTTCGACTTTGCTCAGAACAAGTCGGATTAGAACGCTTTTCCGCCAGAGGCGGATCCGCCTTCGGCGGACACTTCCCTGCCTGCCGGCAGGCAGGTCTATCCCCGAACAAATTTTCTTCACTGATATCCTGGC
>CAYHXC010000018.1:0-18029 GCA_964360585.1 uncultured Candidatus Saccharibacteria bacterium
CAGGCCTATCTTGACCGAGTACAAAAGTGAACTAACCCGATAGATTTGTACAGTTTGTTACGTGTTTGGACTTCACAATTTCAAACTTTCATTTTAGAGTAGGGTGATTGGCCTCATCGTCTAATGGCTAGGACGGCGCCCTTTCACGGCGTAAATAGGGGTTCGATTCCCCTTGGGGCTACCAAGTTAGAAGTTCCACCATCAGAATCCTTATTAAGCTGATAAATACTGGCTAATTTAGTGGTTCCAAACTTTTTGCCATCGAAAGTGATTTTTCCTGGGAAGATATTCTTTTGGAATCGCAGCTTGTAGTCGTACTCCTTGAGCCTCAGCCAGGTTTTAGCTGCTTCTCTATTGAGCATAAAACAGTAATTCAAAGACTCCTCCATATCGAACTCTTTTATATGACTCTCCGTTAGAAGCGTTCTCTTTTCTCGAATCTTCCCGTTTATTAACCTCTTCTGTTCTAGAAACTCGTCATCTGAATAAGAACCGCTTCGGTGAAGATCGAAAACCTTCTGTCGTTCCCCCTCAAGTTTTTCTAACTCTTTATTGACTTGCCGATTTTGTTCATCAAATCTTTTATAGTTCGATTGCCACACGTCCATCATTATCGCTCGGAACGCCTTTTCGTACTTTGAAGTTGGATTAATCTCGTGAAGATATTCAACAAAAAGTTGCTCAAAGGTCTGCCTTGGGATTGATCTGGCATTAGGACACCCTTTCGTGTGGTGATGATAATATGGATATTTCTTACCTTTTCTCCCCTTAGAAAAACTTCCCGTAATAGATTTATCACACACTGCACATACCGCCCGTCTCAAAGGAAATTCTGGATTACTTGCAACCCTCTTTTCGAACTTAGATTTCTTACGGTACCCTTCCTGGCATTGATTAAATAAATCTTCACCAACAATCTCCGTGAAGGTTCCGGTTCCTTTTATTCGTAGACCGAAAGCATCAATGATCCCGCAATAAACAGGATTCTTGATTATTTTCTCTATAAGCTGACCATAAACCTTTTTTCCTCCTCTGGTGCGAAATCCACGCTCAGCCATAAATTCTGCCAGAGAGTCATAGCCATGCGTACCTTTGGCGTATTCCTCAAATATAAGGCGAATATAGCCTGTATTGTGCGGTTCTGGCGTGATATTAGCCCCTTTGTGCGCTCGATAGTATCCAAGAGGAGCCTGCCACTGCCAAATGCCCTGTTTTACTTTTTCCATCATACCTATCCTAGTTCGTTCCGTGCGGACGTTATTATCAAACTCGGCGAAAGAAGATAGAACTCCCTCCATTAGCCTCCCCAAAGAAGATTCATTAACTGGCTCCGTAACAGATCGAAGTTCCGTACCAAACTTCCGTAAGGTAGCCCTTACGGAAACATGATCATCTTGATTCCGAGCGAAGCGGTCTACCTTATAAACAATGAAATAATTAACAGGCTTTTTCTTGTCAGAACAGAAAGTAATCGCTTTGATAAACTCTGGCCTATCTGCGGTCTTGGCCGATTCTCCTTTATCAATAAATGGTTCATGGACGATCTCAATATCATTGCGCAAAGCGTACTCCCGACACATTCGCTCCTGAGACTCTAGGCTCGTACCCTCAACCTGATCCTTAGAAGACACGCGGCAATAGATTATTCCTGTTTTCTTACCTTGGTCACTCATGGCTTAATTTTATTACCCTCTTTCAACTTCCGTAAGACCCCAACGGGATATTTGGAACCACCCACTTCGTCCAGCCAAACATCGAACATAAGCCTCCCTAGATCGTAATAGGAGTCTCTAATCTCAAGCACTTCCTCGTCGGTAAGTCCTGATAGATTTGGGTCTACTTTTCTCAGTTGTTCGAGAGATAGCATAAAAACACAGCTTTACTGTGTTAAGAATATGCCTCTTAGAACGTACTAAATACATACAAAAAACCGGTACAATAATATGTACCTAAAAGCTCGTTTTTCTTATCTTTAATGTGTTGTTAGAAAACTCCCCCTACTCCCAGAGAGCCCTGTCCATTCTCCTGCGTCTTTGAAGTACAGCTTTTATGTTATCTACGGACATTTTGGGATAACCAAAAGCTCGTAATATCTCTACGATTCTATGTTCTTTGTAAATACCTCTTCCACGTAAGTCAGGAGTAAGTTTGCGTAATTCTTCTGTGCCTAAATCATTGATGAGAGAGACCAGCTCGTCTCTCTTAAAGTTGATATGGCTTTTTAGCTTTGGAGGCTTTGATATTTTCTCAGTTGCTGCGAAAATCTCTTGAGCTGATCTAATCAAATCTTTTTTATCCTGTACAAACTTCTTTATTACACTAATTGGTGTATATGCTCCAATTTTTATGTAAACACCACCCTCGATATTCTTGTCATAGATTGATTGCTTGCCTTCGTTGATAATCTTAACTTTCAGCTCTGAGTGGCCAGCACTATCTAAGGTTTCTTCACTCAACTCGTTAAGATAATAAAAATCAACCAGTATTTTCCGAAATGCTTGATCGCTCAAAACTCCACGATATGGAGCTATCTTTTTTGCTTCTGCTTCAAACTGATTAAAGTTGGCAATCCTCCCCTTATCACTTCCGTTCTTTTTAATACCTTCCCTACGCCACCTTTCAAAATCTTCGAAGGACGAGAATCCTCTAACGGGAATTTCAAATCGTCGTCTATATTCCTTTGCCAAGGTAATTATTTTTGCTTCTAGAAGTAGTCTCTGCCAAAAAGACACAGCTGGGCTTGTTTTCTCTCTTTTTACTACGCTCATCTTGCTTCAAATCTACTCTCTCGGAGACACTTCTTCAAGCAGCACAGTACGTTGGTTTTTTGCGTAGAAGGTGTAATATATTAAGTATATGAAGAAGATTTACATTGGAACTCTTCTCGCGATAACTCTGTCTCTTAGTCTATTTGGGCAAGCTAATGCCGAGGACGTTTTCAACCAAAACTTGTATTTCGGCATTTCTAAGAGTTCTGAGGTAACTAAGCTTCAAGAATTTCTCACCGACCAAGGGCTGTATTCAGGCCCAATTTCAGGGAACTTCTATTCCTTGACCATGAGGGCAGTGAAGTCATTTCAGACGCAACAAGGTATATTTCCTGTTTCGGGATACTTCGGACCCTTAACCCGTACCAAAGCTAACGCAATAGCAAATACTGAATTAGGGATATCAAATCAACAGTCGATTGTTGAAACCGGCAATACACCACCTGCACCAGCTTCAAGTTCAGTTCAACTTCAACTAGAAGCTCTTTTGAAGCAAATCGAATTTTTACAAAAACAATTTATAACACAAAGTCAGATTGCTTCTACCACCCAGATTCTTCAGGAGAAGTTAGAAAATCAGAATCAGATTATCCAGCAACAGAGTCAAACACTGAATCAGATCCAGCAGAATACAACGCCCGTTTACGTTCCTCCGCCAGTTATCGCCGAAGTGAGAAAAGAAATTAAATTCCGTCAGCAGAATTGTTCATTAAACCTGGCCCTTGGAAGAATCTGCAGTTTCGAAGTCTACTATTCAGAGAACGACCGAGTAACCAGTGCATCTATAACTATTTCCTCAGATGATACTGGAGTCTTTCTATCTGACTGCATTGGAATCCAAAACAGAGGAAATCCTATAACTTGTCCAACGAGGCAGAGCGGTTACGATGGAAAACAAGCTTTAAATACTTCCTACACTCCTTCAGCCGCCGGATCAAGAACTATCACTGCTTCAGCAAATGGAGCAAGTGCTTCGATGACAATATCAGGGCAGGCACCAGAATACGCTAATCGTAATATAAATGGCACTCTGGCACTTAGTGCCGCATTTGAAACCAATCAACCGACTCCGGACCAACTCATAATGGGGTCTAGTAATAATATATTGGGCTCTTTAAAATTTACAGAAACCGGCGGAGTTGACGTGATTCAAATCACAAAACTTACTTTTGTAGACGAAGTAGGATCAACTGCAATCACAAAGCCCACCTTTTTCAATATGACTCTACATAACGGACATGTTTTAATAGCTAATTCGGCAAATGGCGTACCAAACAGCGCAGGAACTGGTTATATATATTCCTTCACGCCATCACATGGTATTTTTGTTCCCATGGCGGGTTCTGTATCCCTAACTTTTAAGGCTGACGTATACAGTAGTACAAGTGGTAATTCAACACCAAATAGCGTGCATCAACTCAAAATTTCAGCTGCGGATATTATTACTAGGGGGTATACCTCTGACAATACGGCAGAAGTTACGATTACTAATTCCAGTGCTAAGCCGCAAACAGTAGTCTCTCAATAAGACTTGTTTTCCTAGACGTTCCAGATCGATAAGGTTTCGTCGGCATCTTTCTTTATGCCTTCAACGTACTCTTTGCCCTCTAGCTCTTGGAGTATACTCACTACCCTTTGTATTTTCTCGGCATCACCTTCGTGCCTGCCGAACATGAGAGGTAACGGAAGCGACTTATCAGCCTCTCGTGCTCTATCTTTATTAACGAAGTACCCTGCTCGATCTAATATATCTCTACTAGCATTGAAGCGGACGTTCTCACTTCTAGCCTTTTGGGAAAGCTTATAAATCATAGCTATCGCATCAGTTGCCTTTTCTTCTAAAAACGCCCTAATCTTAGGTTTTCTTAGGTTCTCGTGCCCCATAACGCTTGCTGTGGCTCTATTCTTTGGGTTGTAGGATGTCATTGCGGCTTCTGTGGCATTTCCGGTCTCTAGGTAACTCTCAGCGAACTTTGCCTGTTTTGATGTCATTGAAGTAGCTTCTTTATTTTGCCTGTAACCAATCTACTCATTAGGACGCCTAATCGAAGTCTTTCAACAATATCTACTGAGACTTTACCCTTAATTTTTAGACTACCAGTAACAGCCTTTGTGGTTAGTACGTTAATGTGCCTCACGATTGGTCTATTGCAATCAAATAAAGAAGCGTGCTTCAGAAATTTGCATTGGTCGGGATTGAGATCTATGACTGTTTCTTTAGGGTGTTTTCCGGCGGCTGTCGCCGACCAAATGTCTAAAGTAGTCGCAGGTACAAAAATTAGAAACGTCTCTTTCTGTGGGGTATGATTCAAGAGAATACTATAATGTGGTTCTCCTGATATTATATTCGGATCACTGAAGTAATATACCACCCCTGCTTCAATCGTCTTCTCAAATTCTTCAACGGTCATTTCAGCCCCATCTTTACTTCCAAAAGTTTGCCATTAAATAGCTCTCTTCAAAAATCTTTTGAGAACTTTCTAGATCTTTCTCTTTCTCATCAAAAATATTCTCATAAGGTATCGTCTGCCCTGGGTTCTTAAAAAAATCGACATAGCTCATATTCCCCCTTGAAATACTCTTAGTAAGAATTTCCTTTTTAAACTTATCCCATTCAGGGAAATAGTGCGACATATCTGCAAGCTCTAAGGCATCATCCTTTCCATACTTTTCGTATACCAGATTTAAGGCCTCTAAATCAGAATCTGAAAAAACACTCGAATCTACTTCGTTGACACTTTCAACAAAATGCCTTTTCTCATCTGGTTGGATATATCCTGAGGAATACTTCTTCTCTTCAGAAGACAGAAAATCGTTGTTATCCGCTATATCTTTTGCCGAAGATCCCACAGGCCCATATTCCATGGCGAGGTAATTATCATTTGAAATTGGGCGACCATACCTCCTTAAGTGATAGCGATCAGCTAACCATATCAGTTTTATGGCCTTCATTTTGTCAATTTTCCCGCCCTCCTTCTGGGCTAGATAGTTAAGCGCTTGTGTAGTTTTTTCTAAGTCAAATTCGAGAACCGTCTTCATGGCTTGAGTATAGCATACCGTAAGCTGAATACTTAATGATCTATGTTCTAATCCCTATTGGTAATATTAGACAACTCTAAGTCGGCCTTTTCTAGGTCTTTCCCGAATAACCTCCAGGCGTTAAGCTCTATAAGTAATTGATTCCAGTTTTCACCCACTAGGGCTACGGATTACCAGTTTTATCACGAAGGGTCGCGTCGATTTCTACTGAAATCGCGCTACTTCTCGCTACCTGCGTATCTGCGAAACACCCTTTGAGATAAAACTCTCCATGGTTTTACTTAAGGTATCTAAAAACTTTCAGTTTTTAAAGAGGGAGTAAAACGAGTCACTTTTTCTCTATGGTATACTTTAAAAAACGAGATGAATCTGAAACGTTTCCAGTCGCGAAGCGGTTTTACACTTATTGAGCTCCTGCTTTTTTCGGCAATTTTTGCGCTGGTCAGCGTGGCCTTCGTGGCCATTTTTATTGTTATCACACGGGTGCAGTCACGTGAAAACTCGGTTATTTCAGTCAGTCAGGAGAGCCAGTTTGTTGTTCAACAGTTACGCACGCTGGTTCAAGGAGCAAGTCTGATCGAGATGCCGGTCAATCTCGCGATGGCGACCATTACCTTGCGGATGGCCGCGAGTTCCAGTGATCCGACACTGATATTTGTTTCGAGTAGTCGCCTGTACATAAAAGAAGGAACAGCGTCAGCTCAACCGCTTACGACCGACCGGATTTTGATATCGACCAGTAGTTTCATCAAGCGGTCAAACGCGCGTGGCTATGACTCGCTCCAGATCTCTTTTAAAATCGACGCGGTGGCGAGTTCAACCCAGCATATCTTTACAAAAACAGTTAATACCTCCGTGGCGCGTACGTCGCCAGCCGCTTTTGATTCTGATATAACGCCCAGTCTTGGTCCGATCAAATTAGGATCAAGCACGAACGATATTGATTCTATCAACCATCTTCTTTTTTTCCGGGGGAGTAATGTCGGGATTAGTTCGGATGGCCAAACACCGCACCAACGTTTACAGATTGACGATGGGGGAGTGCGCTTGAATAATACGTTGCCTCGTCCGACGTGTGATAGTAATCTTCGGGGCACTCTCTGGTTTACGCCGGATAACACTCCGAACGATTCTATTGGCGATATCATTTCTATTTGCTTCTTAAGCCTCGCGAGTGGTCAGTATTACTGGACACAAACGGGAACAGGGTATCAGACAAGCACCTTTGTTGATCAGTCGAGTAGTCAGGGTCAGTATAACAGTCTGGCTGTTCCTAAAAATCAGCGTGATCGTATTTACGTGAGTTACTATAGACAAGCTGGTGGTGATCTCTACTTCAGCTCTTCTTCGAATGGCACGATGTGGAGTACACCATTAGCAATTGACTGGACTTATAATGTGGGGCAAGACAACTCCATTGCCGCTCCAACGACGAGTATCATCTATATCAGCTACGCGGATTTGGATAACAACGCTCTTAAATTTGCAAAGTCCACAAATGGCGGAGCAGTCGGAAGTTGGGCAGTCACCAATGTTGATCTTAGTGGAAACCAAGGCCAGTACACTTCAATTGCCGCCGCTGATGTTAATAATATTTATATTAGTTATTATGATGCCGGAAATGCGGATTTGAGAATAGCGTACAACTCCAATGGTGGGAATCCGGCAAACTGGACGATGACTACCGTTGACGGGCAAGGAGGAAAAAATGTTGGCCAGTATACGAGTATCGCTTCGCCCCAGCCGAATATTGCCTATGTTTGTTACTACGATCAACAAGATGACGATTTGGAGTTTGTGTGGACAACGAATTACGGAGCCTCATGGACGACAAGTACACTGGATTCAGTTATCACCGGAGGATCACATTGCTCCATCGATGCGCCATCTGCGAACACTATTTTCATTAGCTACTATAGTAAAACAAATGGTATAAATGACGGTCAATTAAAATTTATCCGTTCCATAACTGGACCAACCGGATTTGAAGCGCCCTATACGCTCGATAACGTTATTGGTACGGGAAAGTATTCGTCGGTTACTTCGCCTGATGGAGAAAAGGTTTTTATAGCCTATCATGAGTTCAGCTCGAGTCCAGGCGGTCACAATCTGCGGCAGGCGTTTTCACAGTTAGGTGGAGCGACGGCAGGAGCGTGGACAAAAAGTGTTGCCGTAACTGGTATTGGAACGCAGACACCAAAAAACGTTGATGCTGATTGGCTTGATAATTGGACCTATATTGTGAGTTATCCCCCAGACCCCAGTGGCACAACATATTTCCAAGTGTATAAAGTTGGTTTTGATTCACCGCTTTTTGAGTAAATCTTAATGAGGAATGGTATAATAAAAATGATGAGCAAATTCAAAACTGAAAAAAACTTCTTTCTCGGTCTTTTTGCCGGCGGCACGCTCGTTCTGGCTTTTTTCGGAGTCAATTATCTTTTGCATAACTACTTGCTCCGCCAAGCGTCTGATTTTACCAGTAACTTTTCCGGCGTGGCTCGCGCGGTTACCTTTGATTCGGATATTGTTCCGGTCGCGGGATCGTCAATCAATATCGGCGTTTTGGCTGACCAGATTACCTCTATCAATAATCTTCTTTTCTTCCGAGGACAAAGCATTGGTCTTGGCAGTCAGTCAACCACTTCAACCTCAAACATCCGTTTGGAATTAAATAATGGCGGTTTGCGACTGAATAACTTTCTGGATCGTCCTGATTGCGATAATAATCTTCGGGGTACGCTCTGGTTTACGCCAGGAAGCAGTGGACCGGATGAGTTAGCCGTTTGTTATTTTGACTCAAACGATCAATATAATTGGGCGAGTTTTCAGGGTCAGTAGTCATGTGTATAAATTTTTGGTAATCGCTGTGGTATAATAATGAAGGAAAAATTTTTAAAAATAACCTACTTATTTTATAAATGACCGAACGTTCTTTTTGGGGAGGGATTCTGATTGCCATTGTCGTGGTTTTTTCGGTCGGCATGCTGACTTCCGCTTTTAACGGCCCAACCCAGGGCCCGCCGAACGGTGATGGAGCGATTCAAACTGACACAGTAAACCGCGTTGGTATAAATATTCCACCAGGAACATTTCGTGTGAATATCGCTGGAGGTGATCTTGGACTTTCTACAAGCAGCCAAATTGATTTTTTCGATGAAAATGGAGATAAGATATTTTGGCACTCTACTGCTCTGGGTACTGGAGTAGAGGGTGGCAATAGTGTGACGAGTTGGATTCCGGTACTTGGTCGGTTTCGGTGGCAAACCGGTGGAACGACTGTAGGTGCCGGAACAGACAGAATGACTTTATCCACGCTTGGCCTCACTGTTTTCAACCCCGGCTATGTTAGTTCAACTCAGTTTTGTCTTTCTGGTACTTGTATAGCAAACTGGTCCGCGGCTGGCGGTGGCGGAGGTAGTGGAAGTTCCACCTGGATTATTAGTGGTGCAAACATGTATGCCACAACGACTGTGACTATCGTGGCTGTTACGAGCACCGCTAATTTTGGCGTAGGAACATATACTCCCGGATCAAACTTAACCGTCCGTCGTTCGAGCGCCGGTACGGCCTTTGCGGTCAGAAACACTGGAGATACGGCCAATACCTTTCTCGTTACTGACGCAGGAGCGGTGTTGGCCAGCGGCGCCATTACTGCCACTGGAAACATTGTGACGAACGGTGTGTTCCAGCGGAATACGAGTAGCGGTATTAGCGTCAGTTGTGCGGTTGGACAGGTTGTCGCTTCAGCAACCGTGTCCGGTGGTATCATAACTGCGGGCACTTGTGTGACGATTGGTGGCGCAGTGTATCAGTAAGTTTTTTATTCATATGCACGTAACCTCTCGTCAACTCATTGCGTGGGGAATGATTCTCGGTGCGCTCCTTATTGTGGGTGGCGCTCTGTTTTATTTTTGGCCGGTAGAACGGGGAGTATCGTTGCCGAGCGAGAGTGAGCGCTTAGCGGCGCGAGTAGCGAAAGAACAGGCAGTGGCCGCCTTGATTGCGTCAAAGGATATTACTCGATGCGAGGAGGTGAAAGGAGTATCGAGCGATGGCATTAATTACTACGCCGTTTGCCGGAATAACATTCTCTATCAAACAATTTCCGAAAACCCTGATTTCAGCCAGTGTGATGCCGTGGACGGAACGCTCTTTACGAAAACAGAGTGTGAGGAGCGTGTTCTCTCGGCCAGGATCTCTTTAGGAAAAGAAGGGGTGGAATTGTGTGACACCGCTCCCGCTCCTTCCCGTGAAACCTGTCGCTTATCGTATTGGCAGACCCAAGCTTTAAAAACCGGAACAACTGCTCCGTGCGGTAATTTGAGCGGTACCGATACAACATACTGTCGAGAAAAAGTCCTCCTACGGCTCTTACGGGATAATCCAAAAACAGAAAGTTGTACGCAGTTTGATCCGAGCGATCAAGCCGCTTGTTCTCAAGTGAAGCAAGCAGTTACTTCGAAGAAGATAACTGAATGTCAGAAGATTACCCGTCCCGATTTTCGACAGGTATGCATCGACATTTTTCTCCTCAAGAAAATATGAACTTTGTAAACGAACAACTTCTTAAAAAATCGCTTTGGCCAGGCATTCTCTTCTTAACTATCGTCTCTTTCCCTTCGACTTCTTTGGCAACGAATCCCACCCTTGATCAGGATGCTATTCCGGCCATTTCCGGAATTTCTCCCATCTCGGCTGTCGTTGATGCCAGTGGCGCTATATTTATTAGTGGCGACAGCACCAATCCGGTCAGTGGTTTTACCTTGAATCGATTTGCCGTGGCAAAAGTAAAACCCGATCTTACGCCCGATACCAGCTGGGGAACAAACGGTTTGGTCTTAATTGATGTGGGCGTGCCGCTCGGCCAGGAACAACGGGCCCGAGGCATTGCGATAGACAGTAGTGGCAATGTCTATGTGACTGGACGGGCGCAAAATGGATTCTTGAGTTACTACACCGTCAAGCTTGGACCTACGGGAACACTTCTCTGGACGCCTAAAATATATAGTGGCACCGGCGACAACTATGGAGAGTGTGTGGGGGTTAAAAGCGACGGCTCATTAGTCTACGTCGCGGGCTCAACGACGGGGAGTTCGAATAAACCTATTGTTCAGTATAATAGCGCTGGTACGCAACTCTTGACGACTGCCACTTCTTCCGGTCCAGGCGTTTTCGATCCATGCACCATGGCGGTGGGAAGCGATGGCAGTCTCTATAGTGATTTTGGGACAAAGTTTACGTCGGCTGGGGCGGTGGTCTATGGCGGAGGTTTACCGATTACACTGAACCCAACCAATCTGGACAGCTATCGTTCGCATATATATGGTGGCGGGCAAAAGGTAAACGCGACGAGCGGAGTGGCTACGGGAATTACTGGCTTCAGAGACTTTCCAACCTTAAATACCGAGAACTCTAAAACATTTGTCTATACGGTCAATTACGGCAATAATTTTTTAATAAAAAATGATTTTCTTGGAAATCTACTGTGGAGCGACACGTTGCCATTTTATGCAGTCGCCTTGGGCACGGATTCTGCTCGGAGAATTTATGCTATCGGTGATTTTGGGTTAGGACTTCGAATCAGGCGGTACACAGTTGCTGGAGCGAGTTCGCCGCAAGATCCACTTACCTGGGCCGAGGCAATTGTGGCTGGTGTCACACCGATTAGAGCCACGCACGTGACCGAGCTTCGCACTAAAGTTAATGGTCGTCGTGGTAATGCCGGAGCCTTGAACTATTCCTGGTCTAGCTCAACCATTAGCGCGGGCAATGCGGTGACGGCCGCCCACTTTAATGAGATGCGTACGGCTATTTCAGAGGTGTATACGAATTGCGGTCAGGCCGCTCCACCCTGGTCATCGGGGGTAATCACGCCAGGCACCTCGACGCGAAAAGTTCACATTGATGATTTGCGTATCGTAACAAGCGATGCGCCGGCGTGTGGCACGCGATTTATATTTGTGACCAGCAGCACCTATAACGGCAATTTGGGCGGTTTAGCTGGCGCTGACGCGAAATGTCAGACGGCGGCGACCGCCGGCAGTTTGCCTGGAACGTATAAGGCCTGGCTCTCAGATGGAACCGGAATTGCCGGAACTCGTCTTACATCAACAACATTGCGCTTTATCCTCCCGACGAGTGGGCAGATAGCCAGGGACTTTGACGATCTGACAGACAGTCTCTTAGATCAAACTATCAACATTAATGAGCTTGGCGCGACGGTCGCGAATGGCGCAACTGTCTGGACGAGCACCGATGGCGAGGGAGGAGGTATAGGCAATAACTGCACGAACTGGACGAGTGGAGTGGCCGGCCCATTTGGGGCGGTTGGTCTAGTAGGATCAACAACCAGTACCTGGACTTTTAGTACTACCGTAAGCTGTACCGCCTTGAATCGTCTCTACTGTGTCCAGCAGTAGGTTACTACGCATGAAGAAACAATTGCGCATAAAAAGAAGGAAACATCCTCCCACAAAAAAAGATATACGCAAGGAATGGATTCTCCCACCACTCGTTCTTTTAGTTGGATTTTTTCTCTTCTATCAGTTTTCCGGTGACCAAAAAACAATTGATCGAGAAATGTTTCATGATCGCGCTGAAGCACTGCGGCATGTGGATGAACTGCCCCGCCTCAAGAATGCTGATGCCCAAAAAGAAATTGTGGCCGCGATTATTGATACACGAAATTTAGAGCTGTGCGGAAAGGCGAGAGGAGTGAGAATTGAAGGATATGACTATGGCGTCATCTGTACCAATAACGTGGCTTTAGCATTAGCCAAAGAGAAACAGGATCCATCCTACTGTACGATGCTCGATAATAAGCTTGTCAGTGTTCTGAAGTGTGAGTTCGATGTGGCTTTTTCAAAAGCTTTGGCAGGCCAGGATGCGGATGTTTGTACTACATTGAGTCAGGAAGGAGTCTTAGCGTGTACGAGCGCCTATTGGAATACTCGAGCAAGAGATGAAAATAATGTTTCTCTTTGCGCCAATATCCCTACTGCCGCAAGCCAGAAAGAGTGCGAGGAGAGTTATCGTTTATCTCGTCTTGGGGTCGAGCCAGATTTTGTTTCCTGCGGTGATCTGAGTACCGCTAACCTGAGAGCCGGCTGTGACGAACTGAAAAAAGTTTTTGCGGAAGAGCAGGCAGGGGTGGGAGAATGTCGCGCGCTCGCGAATATCTGGGCCATGCCATACTGCGAGGCGTACATGATGAAAACAGCCGAATAAGGTATGGTGATGAATATTTCCAGGGCTCATAAAACTATCCTCTTCGCTGGTTTTTTCGTATTATTTTTTGCTACTGCCCATCAGGCCCTGGCTTTTATTACGCCCCAGTGGACAAATAGTTACAGTCCCTACAGTTTCCGAGGAGTGACTTTAGACCCTCGTGATGGCGCCGTTTTTGCTATTGGGTATCAGACGGGAGGATGTTTTTCCGCTTGTTTCAAGATCATCAAAGTCAGCTCCAGCACCGGAAGTTATCTTCCTTCGTGGAATGGCGCTGGATTTATGCTGGCCGACACGCCCTATGATGATCAGGGGTACGCCGTCGCGGTTGATTCTCTTGGCAACGTGTACGTGGTGGGATACGTGAATCCATCTACGCCCCAGTACCGAGTGATGAAGTTTAATTCGGCGGGTACGTTATTGTGGGAAAAGACATACGAAAATGTTCCCGGATCAGGAGTTTTGGATCAGGCCTATGATCTCGCGCTCGACGAAGCGGGTGGAAATCTTTTTGTAGGCGGTAGTTCCGGAATTGTAAAACACAATATACTGACAGGGACTACCAGTTCGTATTCGGCCACCAGTTCGAGCGCGCTCGCTTTCAGCGCCGGTAAAAATAAGCTATTTTCTTGCGGGCCTTTTGCTCGGTTGAATCCTGGCAATCTTCTTCAGGATTGGGCATTCAGCGCCGCCTGCCTGATGGGAAATTTGCAACTTGACTCAGCCTCGAATCCGGTAGGCATGCAAAAAGTTACCTACGAAGGATCTGATTATGTTCTCCGAGAATCTCCGCCAAACATACGAGCGACCATTGTGGACGTGAATGATAATATTATTGATATCGGCGCGATTCTCGCGAGTCGGATTTATCACTATGGCGACAGTTTTCAGTCGGTTTCGGTAACGGATATGGGCGGCGCCGACGCCGTACTGAACGATCAGGGAGACATATTCTTAGTGGGCGGGCCGGTGGCGGGCATGGCTCAGATCAGAAAATATTCGCACAACGTTACCTCGAATTTTGGTGTTTACTTTCCCAACCCTATCACGTGGGGCGATGCGATTGTGTCAGGCGGACCGGTCAAGGCGAGCCAGATTATCGAGCTCCAAACCAGAGTCAATGAACGGCGAACAGGCAATGGTACGAGCACAGTTTCTTTCACCGACGGCACGCTGAGCGCGGGAATGGCTGTTAAGGCGCTTCATATGAATGAACTGCGCCGGGCGACTGAAGGAATGTATGGTTTGTGCGGTAAGCCACTACCAACGTGGACTGATGGAGCGAGCCTGTCCATAGGCATGCCAGTCAAAGCCAGGCATTTCAACGAACTGCGGAATGCGATTAATCGAGCCCCATACTGTCCCGTGAAAAAAGTGTTTGTAACCAGCCAGCGCCACGACGGTAATTTTACAAGTATCGGCGGTCCCAACGGTTTTTGTCAAAATTCGGCGAATGGTGCCGGTCTTTCCGGTACCTACAAAGCGTGGATTGATAATACGAATCTAGGTCTTCCCTATGTTTTGCCGATGTATTTTGGTACCGCTACGACGAGTCCGATACTGCAACTGCCAAATGGTACCGTAGTTGCCTATGGCTACACCGATCTGATGGACGGAACACTCCTTAATCCGATAAACCGGTCAGAGTACGGCCTGCAAGTAACTACTGCCACACAAGTCTGGACTGGTCCGACGGCCAATGGAGAAAGAGGAACGAGCGTCAATAACTGCACATTTTGGGAAAATAATATTAGCGGATCTGGAGATGATGGTCTGCTCACTTCCGTCACGAGTTCTTGGACGGATACCGAACCAAGCGGAATAACCTGTCCTTCAGCTCTCCGCGTGTACTGTTTCGAGCAGTAGCGATTACTCCAAGTGGAGTTGAGCTTTGAACTCTTGGAGTCGATTCTTGAGAGCCGGATATAAAGAGAGATTATTTTTCTCCAGGATTTTTGTGGCGGCGGTACGACTCGCCGCAATCAGTTCCATATCGTCTAAACTGCGCATCAAACTATCAGGAAATCCCGTCTGCTCGTTCCCAAGCAGTTGTCCCGGACCACGAAGTTTCAAATCAACCTCGGCCAGCTCGAATCCGTTTTTTGCTTTGCGGAGCGCTTCAAGACGGTTCTCCACAGTTTTCGAGTTCGACTCGGTAAAAAGTAAACAGTACGACTGCGACTCGCCGCGGCCAACGCGTCCGCGGAACTGGTAGAGTTGGGCGAGGCCAAACCGTTCGGCGCTTTCAATCATCATCACCGTCGCGTTTGAAACATCCACGCCGACTTCGATGACCGACGTCGAAACCAAAATATCGATCTTTCCTTTTTTGAACTGAGCCATAGCAGTTTCTTTTTCTTTGGATTTCATCTGGCCATGGAGCATCCCGATCTTCAAATCCGGAAATACTGTGGTCGACAGTTTCTCGTACTCTTCTTTGACCGACTTCACATCCAATTTTTGCCGATCCCAAGGACTTCCGGAAAACTGATTTGTTTCCGCCACGTCGATGCGCGGGCAGACCACGAACACCTGGCGGCCGGACGCGATCTCGCGGCGAACTAAAGCATAGGCCTGATTTCTTTTTTCCGGCGGAATAACACTCGTCTGAATCATTTTCCTGCCCTTTGGCAACTCGTTAATAATCGAAAGATCCAGATCGCCGAACATGGTCAAAGTGAGGGTGCGGGGGATTGGCGTGGCCGACATACTCAAGAAGTGTGGCAAAAGATCGGCGTTTTTAACGAGCGCCGCGCGTTGGCGGACACCGAACCGATGCTGTTCGTCGATAATGACCAGGCCGATATTTTTGAAGGCCACCTGTTTTTCAAGGAGGGCGTGCGTACCAATGACCATGCCAATCTTTCCGGACTTCAGTTGATCTTTCATTTTTTCTTTCGTCAGCTCTTTTTCGAGATCGGTGCCATAAAAAATGGTCGACTGGTGCGCGGTCACGAGGCCAAGCGTCGACTGATGCTCCGCGTCAATCGAGGCGAATAATTTCTTGAAAGTAGCAAAGTGCTGTGTCGCGAGCACCTCGGTTGGAGCGAGGAGAACGGCCTGGTAGCCGTTATGAGCGACGGCGAGAGAGGCAAGAGCGGCCACCACGGTTTTTCCCGATCCCACATCGCCCTGAAGCAGTCGGTTCATCGGCCGCCCTTTCTCCAGATCTTGGATAATCTCCCACAGAGATTTTTTCTGTGACAGCGTGAGGGTGAAGGGAAGTTCCTTCAAGATATCCTTCAGCCACGGAATGGCAATGGTAATTTTTGGCGAATTCTGATGCGCCAGTTCGTTTCGCCGCTCGGCGTTTAACAGTTGCAGTAAAAATAAGTTTTCAAAAGAAAAGCGGCGCCGCGCCTGCCAGGCTTCTTCGTGATTGGTCGGGAAGTGGATGTGCTGGATGGCCTGGTTGATTTCGGGCAGGTTGTGCGAGCGGAGAATCGGTCGTGGAATCCACTCGTCCATCTTTGGGGCATTGAGGAGAAGCGGCTGAATGAGGAAGCGGATAGTTCGCGAGGTGAGCCCATGCGTTTCTGGATAGATGGGAATAAGACGGCCAGTGTGTTGCGTCTCTGTACTGCCAGATATTACCTTCCGATCCAAGACTTCATAAGCCGGATGAGAAAAATAAAGATCACCGCCCTCCTCGGAAACCTTACCGGAGATATTCACGAGCCGGCCGGGCTGGAATGTGTTTTTAAGGTACGGTTGGTTGAACCAAATAATTTTTATAAGACCAGTATCATCGCGAAGAAATGCCTCAACCACAATCATCCGGCGGCGAAAACTTTTTCGCACATCAATTGTTTCGATTACTCCCTGAACGGTGGCTTGTTCACCAACCGACAGTTCGGCAATCGAGGAGTGACGGGAGAAATCTTCGTATCGCGCGGGAAAATGGCGAAGAAGATCACGGACCGTCGTGAGACCCAGTCGCGTGAGCCGTTCGGCGTACTTTATGCCAATGTGACGAAGAGTATAGAGAGGCGTCTCAAAAAATGATTCGCTCATGACCCCGACGGTTCGAAAAGTACCGGCCCCAAACTATCAAGGAGGATTCCAGAGGTCGCCCGGCTTTCGAGTTTATAGTAACCAGTTTCGCGAACCGCGTCGTCTAAGAGGTAGAGTGAGTATGGCTGGTTGGTGACCGGATTCGCTTGGCGAAAAAGAACTGTCCAAGGACCGCTCTCGTTTTTACTCCGCGAGACCACCGCTTCGGTCGACGATGGATTGAGACTGCTCCAGCCAATCTGAATTTTTTTATTCACCTCCTTCACCCAGAACGGATCGGTCGTGAGTGAGAGTGAGCCGGAGATATCGCCCTCGGGAGTGTAGTAGGTGACGGTCGAAGGAGGAGTGGAGGTGGTTACGGGAGTTGAGGAAGATCCGGTGTTATCGCTCGGAGCTGATGGCGGGGGAGTGCTGCCCGACGGAGTGGGAGCGGGCGGCGGCGGGCTGTTTGAGTCCGGCAGATTCAGGGTGGATGAAGATCCTGATCCGATTACGATGGCGGTCGAGGATGAGTTCCAAATGACCTCGTTGCCGTCGCCGACGGCCTCGAAGCGGTAAATATAACCAAGCAGTCCCTGTGAATACAGTGACTGAAGCTGAATGACTCCTTCGGTCAGATCGGAGATCGAGATAGTTTTCCAAAGTGTCCAGTTTGGTTGGCCTTCGCGAGCCCGGAAGATGTGAATATCGCGGATGCCCTTAGGCAGATTTTTCCAGGTGAGCAGGAGGCGGCCGTTGGCGTCGACGAGAAGCGCCATCTGGGGACCGGTTGGGATGACCGTTGGAGTTTGCGAAGTGGGCGACTCAATTTTTAAGATATTGCGGATCGATTCCGGAATGAGACCGGTCAGGTTTCCGAAAGCGGCGTAGTAGAAGGCCGCTAAACCGACCGCGGCCAGTATCGCGAGAACTCCCAGTAAAACATAATACAAAATCTTGGAATTCATTCGTGTCGAGATTGAGCTTGTTTACGGTGAG
>CAYHXC010000019.1:0-9651 GCA_964360585.1 uncultured Candidatus Saccharibacteria bacterium
AACCGAGTCTTTCTTTGTGTCCAAAAACGTACTAACGCGCCGAGATTGTACACATAATATTGACTACTCATATTTTATATGTTATAAAGAAAATAGTCCAAAAAAACCAGCCCGTATGGGCAAAAAGGAGATGCCGTATGGCACAAAGCAATGAAGCAGAAGTAGCGGCAAGCATAGTGGAAGGTCCTGACAAATACGGAGTTCTACTCACCTCTCTTCTTGAAGGAAAAGATGTGTGGTTCAGCTTAGTATGGGGACCTCCGGAGGAACATCGGCGTCGAAAGATACGCGCTCGAGTTGAACTGGTTCAGCGTGGCCATCCACAATCTGGGCTCTGCGACGAGTGGTTTCTCCGATGCTGGGCGATCGAGGGAAGTACTCAATATATATTTGAGGCCAACTACAGCACCCACGGTCGATCTGGTACAGCCATTTTCCCAAAATACTCCGCTGACGCGATCCTCACAATTACCTGCTAATACTTGGGATGCAGCGCCTCTTGGCGCTGCATCCCTCCCACCTAAGTTCGTAACTCGTTTGTGACTTTAGGTGGAAAATCAAAAAGAGCCCAATCGGGCTCTTTTTTGTCCAGAGGAGGGCGACCCGTTACGTAGGGACTTAATAAACACCAGAAACACCGCCATATCTAATGCCATACTTGTCCACTGGACACCGCCATACCCAGTGTGATAATTGTAGAGTCGACATAAGCTAGTTGGCAGTTGAAAGCAGGGACGTGAGTATAGCGGGATTTGAACCCGCACGCCCGGGAGGCAATGGTTTTGCAGACCACCGTGTCTACCAATTCCACCATATACTCACCTCTCTACTTTCAACTGCTCGCTATGAGCAGCAGCACTTATTTGAAAAACAGTCTGTGCCCCCGATAGGAATCGAACCTATATTGCGTCCTTCGTATCGGACTTCCGATTTACTAGATCGGTGTTCTATCCAATTAAACTACGGGGGCAGAGACTATTTTCCAAGTAGGTATTTTTATTTCAATCAAAAAACCCCGCACGGGGTTTTGCTGTCAGATTATCGCTCTTTTCTTTTTCTCTCACAAGGGGAAAAGTTATGCACATAAATAATGAAGAAAAAAATCGAGAACTGACCTTCTAATTCAGAATAAAAAAGAACCCATTGGGTTCTTTTTTATTCGGCTTTTAGACAGAAACAGCCAGCACGAATTGGCGATTGGTCTTGAAAACAGAAATAGCCAAAGCCAAGGCTTGGTTGAGTACCATCCCGAGGTGTATTGGCATACATCGAGGGATGGCACGGAAACCGTAACGATGGATCTGGCTATTTATGATTCAAGACTACTAAACCATCTTAATCTCGATGTCTACCCCTGCAGGCAAGTTAAGACTCGAAAGCGATTCAATAATCTTCGGATTGGGATTCAGAATATCTACCAAGCGCTTGTGCACGCGAAGCTCAAACTGCTCACGTGAATCCTTATCCACAAAGGACGAACGATTCACGGTGTAACGCTTGATCTCCGTCGGCAAAGGCACGGGGCCGACAATCTGACCGTCATGACGTTCCGCCGTCTCAATAATTTGCCGCGCCGAGTTATCGATCAGTTTGTGATCGTGGGCTCGGATTTTGATTCTCAATTTTGTCGAAACGGCGGCTTCTTTTTTCATGACTATTTGTTGATTTTGATTACCACACCAGCGCCAACGGTTTTACCACCCTCGCGGATAGCAAAGCGCTGTTTCTCTTCCAAAGCGACTGGCGAGATCAGCTTGACGTTGATCTTCACCGTGTCGCCCGGCATGACCATCTCCATACCTTCCGGCAGGGTGATCTCACCAGTTACGTCAGTGGTTCGGATATAGAACTGCGGCTTGTAGCCTTTGAAAAATGGCTTATGGCGTCCACCTTCCTCCTTGTTCAAGACATAGATTTCAGCCTCGAAATCAGTGTGCGGGGTAACGGTGCCCGGTTTGATAACCACCTGACCGCGCTCCACATCTTCTTTCTTCAGACCGCGGAGAAGGATACCGACGTTATCGCCAGCCATACCTTCGTCGAGTAGTTTATTGAACATTTCAATGCCGGTCACGACCGTCTTTTGAGGATCGCGCAAACCGACGATTTCGATTTCTTCGTTCACTTTGACCTTGCCGCGCTCAACGCGACCAGTAACCACCGTACCGCGTCCTTCGATTGAGAAGACGTCTTCGATTGGCATCAAGAACGGCTTTTCGATATCTCGAACTGGGTCAGGAATGTAGGTGTCCAAAGCGGCGATGAGATCCAAGATCGGCTTAGCATCAGCATCGTCGGCTGACTTGACGTTCAAAGCTTTCAAAGCGGAACCGCGGATAATCGGCACTTCGTCGCCTGGAAACTCGTTCTTCTTCAAGAGTTCGCGAATTTCAGACTCAACGAGCTCGATCAACTCCGGATCGGCCACCTGGTCAACTTTGTTCAAAAAGACAACCAAAGCCGGCACACCAACCTGGCGAGCCAGCAAGATGTGCTCACGCGTCTGCGGCATCGGGCCGTCAGTCGCGGCCACCACGAGAATAGCGCCATCCATCTGGGCGGCACCCGTGATCATGTTTTTAATATAGTCAGCGTGACCTGGAGCATCGATGTGCGCGTAGTGACGCTTCTCACTCTCGTACTCGGAGTGGTGCAAGGCAATGGTAATACCACGAGCCTTTTCTTCTGGCGCGTTATCGATTTGGTCGACCGTCTCGGCTTTCTTCGCCCAGCCCTTCAAGTGAAGGACGTTCGTGATAGCCGCCGTGAGAGTCGTCTTGCCATGGTCAACGTGACCGATGGTACCGACGTTCACGTGGGGCTTGGCACGACTAAACTTTTCTTTTTCTGCCATGTTTTTTTAAAAATGGACTTTGCTATGAAATGCTTCAGATGCTAGGCTTGTCCGAGCATCGCACCGAGCTGTGCTGTATTGCACAGTGAGGGCGAGCGGAAGCCATAACGACGCAGATGAGCGTTTCAGATCAAAGAGAGATTGAGACAGTAAAAAACTGCCTTATTCTTCCCACGGATATTATTTTTTTCGACCAAGAAATGATAGCTCGGTTTATGAAAATCGTCAACCCCTCACCCATGGAGGATTGTTGATATAATACCCCTGGTTAAAGCTTAAAAAATTTTGTGAAAGAAATATCTCGTAAAAAGCGTTTAATAACACAGCTTTATCCTCCATAGGTGCGGGGTCAACCCCCACACCTAACCAGGAAACAAGAGAAATGTCAGGATTAAGCTTAATGTAACTATAACAATTCTTGGAAGAAGACGATGTAAGAAAAATTCCTGGTTAGGTGTGGGGGTCAAGACGCAACCGAGAGAAAGATACCCACAGAATCCACCCTAAAATCAGATATAATAGTATAATAAAACCATGTCCCAACGAACAACGACACTTTTAATCACGATTGGTGTGGCCATCGTCGTATTTATTTCTCTGCTTTTTTCCATTTCAAACGGCATTTTTAGCGGCAATGACAGCCTCCGAAGAACCGCGAGTGACCGAAGCGAAGCGACCATAAACGCGAATAGCCAGGTGGAGGCAGACGCGCCGCTCCCCTATACCAGCGGATTCTCCCAGTAATTAAATTTTAAAGAAGCCGGTCAAGAGGTGCTCTCGCGCCCGTTTTTCAATTTCTTCGTCGCCTAGGTAGGCGGTGAAAATTTTGTTCCACAGCGTTTCTTCGTGATGATAGAGATACTTGATCATTTCTTTTTGTTGCACCAAAGACATGACCGTGTCCACCAGATCAAAACTGACGAGCACATCAACACCGCTTTCATCTTTGAAGTAGTCTCCAATCCAACCCAGGTTGCTCCAAAACGATAAGGCGTCCGGCGACTCACCCATCGCTTCGGCAATCTTCGGCAACGTGGCAATCGCTTTGGCCCAGTGCAGCGCCTCGGGATTGATGTGGGCGGCCGAAAGTCGCCAGTCATTTTCGTCGTCCTTCGCCAGATAGCGCTGAATAACCAGCCACGTTGCTGGATCCTCGCTCAAATGCCGAGCGGTCGGCACATCACCACGAAGCAATGAAATTAAATTAGGCGCAAAGGTTCCCGGCTCTTTGGCGATCAACCGGAACATGTCGGCATAGAACGGCACTTCGTAAAGATAGTGGCCAATCAAGGTAATCATGCGCAAAATCTCTCCGGGAATGCCGAGCGTGGTCGGAATAATAAAAACCACCCCAAGTTCCTTCAGATGACTAATATTGTGATGTTTTTTAGCCACGAACTTACTGGCCTCCTCTCCCCACTTCTCGCCCAAAGCCCGAACGACCACCTCCCGCTCCTCAAAATCGGTCGGCGTCAGATGTTCGTACTGCTTAAAGAACGTGTTGTTCAGCCACTCGTTGCCTTCGATAAAACGAAGTGAGCTATAAACCTCGAAAAGATCCTCTTTTTCAATCATCTCCGCCACATTGCCATATCCCAGGAAACGCATCACCTCGCGCGGCGGTTCTTTGATCAGAAATTCTTTGGCTTTATCGAGCTTCAGAAACAAGCCTTTCGGTGGATTCACCGCATTCTTGGCCAAGGTGGCGATGCGCTGACACTCCGCGGTTGAACGAGAGTCCGGCTTACCCAAGACCTCGAAAATTCGCTTATCATCGGCGCCCACTTTACCAATCAACGCCTCATAGATTTGGTGGGCATTAGCGGTTGGCGCCACCCCCAGCGTCGTCATCGCCTGATGCATCTTCTCCTCGTTTTCCTTGATAATTTTATCGAAAACCTCCTTCGCTCCCGTAGCCTGAACTAACCGATGATCAACTTCCGCTAAATAATTTTTATCCGCCCGCAAAATCCGAGCAATAGTTTCTAATGAAGTCATGGCCCTATTGTAAGGTAATTTTAGAGACGACGCAAAAGCAAAATTGCCCCACAAAAGGGCAATTTCTTGAATTCGTAGCTACATCTATATCACCTACTTCACCGTCACGATCTGTCCCTGAACCGGCATGATACCGCTTACAGGCTTACACGTAGTCCACTCGTAACCACCATTATTTGTATATGCCCAACCGTAACATTCCTTCAGTTTAACCGCAGGACCAGCATACTTTACTCCTTTTTTGATATCAGCGTAGATATCAATAACCGTACTGGAAACAGTCACGCTATACCGATCCACGGCCTGATTCGTCCAGGCATAAATCGAAGAAGTTCCGTTAGGTATCGTAGCCCTAAGACTAAAACTGGAGGCCAATGATCCCATGAGTGTGAAATTATCCATTACTGAACGCGATACTACGGGCTCAAGCCTGAAGGTGAAAAGGGACATGGCGCCACTCGGCATGTTTGTTGACAAAACAAATGAAGCCACCCTATGCCGGTTAATTTCCGAGGAGGCAGTGTAAGTTGGGTTGGCGAACAAAGCGTTAGCCTTGGCCTGAAGAAGCGGCTGAACGATGCTAAATGAATTGTCGCTAATATCAGTACCAACAAGAGCGCCGCTTTTATTGTACCCACGGACGGAAACTTTATATCCACTGCCATTTGCAGTTTTTAGCAAGGAAGACGTCGAAGACCAGGAATAGTATCCACTGTAACCGTTGCTGGGAACATTCTGGGCAATCCAGCCGGTAACATAGCCATTCTTACTTAAACTGAAGGAAACTTTGGCTACTGACGACGGCGTTGTGTAGAAGATAGGAATATTAGAAGATTTATTCATTACTTCACCCCCATTCGGATATCCTATCTTAATAGGAGAAGAAGTCATCGTTCCTCCATAAGCCTGACAGTTACCAGACGTGATAATAACTCCAGCAACCTCTACTCTTACCCCATTCGGACCTATGCAAACTCCGGGAGACACTACGGCTAAAGCTAGTTGATTTTGTGAACCTAGAGACACATTATTACTACTTTTGATCTGTTGTGTGAGACCTAATAATTTTCCTTCAAAGGTTATCACTTGGCCCATCAACTCTTGATTATAAGTACCGAGAATACCTACCATTACCAGGATCGCCAATGCCACACTGCCAACTAGTTTTGTAAAATTAGACATAAGTAAATTTATAAAATGAGAGGAAACAGACCTTATGCAACAAATTATACCCTGCCGCTCTTCATAAAGCCCTCAAACTTATACCCAGGACGATTTAAAGAGCTTTGACCGAAATCTTCAGATTTTTCCAGCGTTTTTGGGTTTTGAACTCACGGCTCGTTAGAATCCCTGGCTGAGCGCCAACGTACTCCACCACCGAGGTGGCATTTGCAGTGCCTAAACGAATCGCTTCTCGAATATCGCTTTCTCTCCACATTATTTTCGCTCCATTCCTTAATTTTGATTTTTGATTTTTGATTTTTACACTTCGCAGTAAAGCTGCGACAAGACCACTTCCAAAAGCGTCACCCGCTCCAGTGCGATCAACAATTTCCTTTTCTTCAAAAATGCCGGCGTGATAGATCTGTTTTCCGTCTGATAGCAACATTCCCTTCGGCCCGTCCGTCATAATGGCGATGCTGTGGACTAACTCGTCCAGTTTTTTGAATATCTTGACCTCGTCCTTAAAATCAACGCCGGTGAGATAAGCTGCCTCCTCGCGATTCATTTTTATGATATCCAGCGCATCGAGCAGTGGTTTCAAACGCTTCGGTCCCATCTGTAAGTAGTGCTTCGACGGATCCATGGCCAGCAAAGCGCCGCCTTTCTTTAGTTTCCGCACAATGGCCATAATAACGGGAAACGGAATCGCTCCAGGAACGATATAGCCGGCGCGGGCTATTAGTTTATTCAAGGGGACTTCTTCAATGCGCACATCCTCCGAGGCGCCGCGATGATTTAAAATCGTCCGCTCACCGCTCGGTGAAAGAAGAATTGTTGAATACGAAGTAATCGCATCACGATCAAAAATCGGAATGCTCGTAATCTTTTCCTTCTTGAGGTCGGCAATAATAGCCCGTCCGGATTCGTCATCTTTGCCAATCTTAAAAAGCGAAGCAGTCTTTAACCCCTGCCGCGCAAAGGTCACTGCCGCATTCGCCGCTCCCCCACCAACGGTAAATGTCGGCTCAGAAACTTCAATTTTTGACCCCAGGGGAAAACACTCGGCCTGACCATCCGGAAAACCTAAATGTTCAAGCTTGCGCACTCGAATCGCTTTAAACGCTGGGCTTTCCAAAAAAACATCCCGCGTGGCCGAACCAATTGTAATAACGTCGTACATTGATTTAAGCAAGTTTATAGTGCGGCGTGAAAAAAGAATCGACGATAAAAATCATGTGGATAAACGCGAGAATTGCGATAAGGAAAAAATAGAAAGTTGTCCCATTGTTCTTCCAAATAAAATAAAGTATCGCTACAATGGCCAGATTTACTAGAAGATTTAAATAAGCAAGCCACAACTGATCTGCGCTAAATTGATAGTATATTAATCCGATTAAAAACAATCCCCATAAAAATAATACGGTTCTAATCACTAGTGAGACAAATGTTTTCATAATCTCTACTTCTATTATTTCCTCTTCACGACTTTTTTCGCGGCATGAATAATATCCTTTGCTCCCATACCGTACTTTTCGATCAGCGCGGCGGGCGGGCCGGACTCGCCAAAGGTATTCTGCATACCAATGAACTCCATTGGCACGGGGTGTTTTTTAGCTAAAAGTTCCGCAATGGCCCCGCCTAATCCACCGCTCACCTGATGCTCCTCAACCGTCACAACTGCCCCATATTTTTTGGCGATTTCCACAATTTTCAGAGAATCCAACGGTTTTACAGTATGCACGTTCAAAACCACCACGCTCATTCCCTGTGCCTCAAGTTCTTTGGCAGCCAGTAAGGCTTGGTATAAAAGCGGTCCACATCCCATAATCGCCACCGTTTCTCGGAACAGACGCGATCGGTTGTTCTTGGTCATCCAGAATACTTCGGCTTTCCCCGGAGCAAATGGTGTTTTTTCGGTCGTCATGATCGGTGACTTTTCGCGAGAGAAACGAAGGTAAACTGGCCCCCAGATGTGAGCGGCGGCCATCGTTGCCTTTTTAGCTTCGATAGCGTCGCAAGGCACGATCACGCGCATATTGGCCATGACCCGCATCGTGGCAATATCTTCGATCGCCTGGTGCGTTGCTCCGTCCGGACCAACCGAAATTCCGGCATGATGTCCAGCAATTTTTACGTTCGAATCGTTATAGGAAATAGTCGTCCGAATCTGCTCCCAGTTTCGCCCAGGAGAAAAAGTGGCGTAGGACGAGATAAATGGAATCTTTCCAGAAACCCCCAAGCCAGCGGCAATCGTAGCCATATTCTGTTCCGCCACCCCAATCTCAAAAAACCGAGTCGGAAACTTCTTAGCAAACGCTTCAGCCCGCGTGGATTCAGTCAGGTCCGCCGAAAGCGCGACAACGTTGGGATTCTTCTCCCCCGCCTCGACCAAGCCTTCGCCATACCCATTTCTGGTCGGAATCATTTCCACCTTGGGATCAAAAACCCTTGGATTCAGTTTTAGTTCTGGATTAATCATTTTCACATTAGAGTTCGAAATCTGTATCGGTAAAAAGAAAATCATTGAAATCACACCCTCCACTAAAACAGAACCTGCTAAACCAAACAAAGCAACCTATATTTCCGAAGAGCAAACCAAGACTTAAAAAGGTATTTCTCTTACGAAACACAAGGGACAAGATAACTAATATGACAGTTAAAAAAACTGATTGCGCCGTATATATGGGGGCAAAGAAAGATTCACCACAAGCCACTGAGAAAGAGAACTTAAAATTAAACCGATAAGAAAGTGCGCTACTTTTTGTACTAATTTTGTATCTGGATTGATCATGTCTGAGTTCTAACTATCTACTAATTACTATCCCCCATTTACTGTACGTATTTATTCTACCACAAGATCTATTTTGTGAACTTGAAGGTGGAGAGAATCTGATCAAACAACGGGAAATTCTTCTTATTTCCGCCATCCATGATAGAAATCCTATAAAGATAATTCTTGTAGGGAACACCGATATAAATCGCCGGGTAACGATACACGGTGAAATACGATTCTAGCGCATCAACACGTAACGATTTTATTCCATCAACTTGGATCGTACTCGTGACTAACTGTTCGCTTTGATCGGGTGCGAACAATGCGAGAGAATCTCCCTCGTAGCAAGCAAAATCAAGACTTCCTAAACACTTCTCATTTGCTGTTGTTATCTTGATTTCAATATTAGCTCCGGGCAAATCCTCGAAAGGCGGGTCTCTTTTCACGTCTTTATCCTCATAATTCCATAAAAGAATACTTCCCTCATTAAGATTTTCCGAGAATTTCCATTCCGCTGGATACATAAACTCAAACCCATATTTGTCACTCCGATAGGTTTTCCAATTTGCTGTATCGATTATCAGTTGTGAGTTATTTATACTGAGCGATTTATCCTGAGCAACGTCGAAGGAAGTCGAAGTATCAGTTTTCAGTTGGTTTACAATCCTCCTCCCCTCATGGCCAACATCTCGCATCTCCTGATACATCATCCCCAAATAGAATCCAGCGAGCGGCAAGGCGACAAAAAGCACGAGTGCGATCAGCTTCGAATACCAGGTTACTTTGTTCCACTCGATGGTCATTATTTTGTGAATTTGAAGGTGAAAAGAATTTGATCAATTGTACTAATTGCCCTTGAGTC
>CAYHXC010000020.1:0-8777 GCA_964360585.1 uncultured Candidatus Saccharibacteria bacterium
GCTTTGCGCGTCCCATCAAAAAGTCGGTCTTTTGTCTGAAACTCGGATTCTGGAGCCGATGGTCGGAATCGAACCGACGACATCCACTTTACGAAAGTGGCGCTCTACCGGCTGAGCTACATCGGCAGTCGTTCTATAGTAAATCAACTCTTTAGAAAAGCAAAGTTTTCTAGCCCTTTTTGAATAGTCCCTCCTTTATTGCCTCGTCGCGAATACTTTCAAAGATTGTAGTCAGTGTTTTTGAAAACGAATGTCGCGGGAGCTGGCGTTCATTCAAGGAGGCAACAGTAGCGTGCTCGTCTTCTATAACCCCTTCCCAACCAATCTTGAAAACAGTGCGATGAATCACCGGATCAAACCGATCAACTGATTTTACTATTTTTGCCTCAAGTGTCTCCTTTTTCTCGCACTCTTCCCACAAATCAATTAATTCTTTTTGAATATCTTGAGGGAGAGCACCGACGAGATCGTGTAAGGCTTTTCTTTCTTTTTCTTCTTTACCAACTCGAGAAGCGGTATCCCAGGTTTTCGTATCTCCTGTTCCAATTTCTGCAAAATCATGGAGTAACGCCATCTTTAACATCTTTGTCTGATCTAATGTAGTCTTAAACTCTTTCTCTAATGAGTTCGCCAAAATCATACACGCAAAAGCAACCGACCATGAGTGTTCGGCATCGTTTTCCCAGCGGCCATCGGGATGGGCTGTAAATCGAAACACGTGCTGCAATTTCCGAGATTCCTTGAGAAAATCAATAATCTTTTGCGAATCATCCATTTGGTGAAGTATATCATTAATCACCCAGTACGCTGATAGAGGGATCGGGATGCTTATCAGATTAAACCTACCACTTCCTTCAGAGCATACACTCTATGCGTTGGCTCTCCTGTTTCTTCGTTCGGGAGTTCGTGAGCAAACTTTCCTCGCGAAACCCAAATCGAGGGATGGCCATGTTGATTGGCATACCGTATTCCTCGCACCGTCCGATCGTCGATAATAAGAATCTCTTCAGCAGGAAGCTCAAAATAGGCTGCGATCTCTTCGAAAATAGCATCCTTACCTTTAAAACCGGAATCCCAGATCTGTTCCTTACTCAAAGACCCAATTCGAAAGATCTCAAAAAACTCACGGATATCTGATTCCTCAATCTGTTTTTTCCGTTCTTCAAAATCACTGGCGATCACCGCCAGTCCCATCCGATACCCTTTCTTTTTACAGTATTCCAAAACCTCCTTTCCTTCTGGATAGCGCTCTTTCGTTTCGGCATCAACAAACACCCCACCCCAATCGAAGATAATAGCTTTGATGTTTTTCATGGAAGATAGAGATGGATTAACATTTATTATATCTCTTTCTTAGAATAACTAAGATACTCGATGGCTCTTTTTCTCTGGCTTTCTATAACATCTTTTAGTTCTAAATACTCGGATGGCGATAATAAGAAAAACTCTAACCCTTCATCACCGAAAATAATATCACTTTCCTTGGCGTGTGGTAGCTTAGCCACTAAAAAATAAGATTCTTTACTAAGATCTATTGTGCTCACATATCTCTTGGCGTAGACGATGTCTTCACGCTGAACATCTAGAGAGAACTCTTCCTTAACCTCTCTCTGGAAAGTATCGAAAGGGATTTCGCCATCCTCCTTCATACCGCCCGGTAAATCTATGGAAAAAGGAAAATAAGTAGTCTTATTATCTCTTCGATACACAATAATTTTATCACCAATAAATACAAGCCCCTTCGCTCCATGAAAGTTTCCCGGCTCGTAAATTCTTTCATCTATCATGGTATCAATACATTATTAAAGGTGCGTCGGGGAGGATTCGGCGCCGCCAGTACGGCGGCATAAGTGTTCGCCATGCTCCCTTACCTACAATTCGAATCCTACCCAAAAACAAAATTCGCCACAAGGGTGTGGCAAATTTTATTTGTGCGCCGGGGAGGATTCGAACCTCCGTAGCCCATAGGGCGCCAGATTTACAGTCTGGTACAATTGACCGCTCTGTCACCGACGCATGTTTCAAACTTACAACTTAAAACGAAAAATTCCAACTACTACAACAGCCTCAACCAAACCGTGAAACCTAAATTATTGTAATCAGAAAATGACTTAATGCGAGGCTTAGTTGAGTACCGCAACTGAGCTGTACTAAACGTACTGCGAAGGCGGAACGGAGACTATAACGAAGCAGTAAGTTATTTGATGATTACAAGGAATTGGCTTCTTGAGTATCCGAGAGAAGATCTCCCCTCCTCGGAGCCTGACTCAATCGGCCGGTCATTTCTTTAAATTCCGTTTCGATTGCTTCCTCGCCGTTTTTCAGTCTCGTCTTTTTTAACCAAGCAGTCAAGGTATTGTCAAATCGAAGCAAGCTAACATGCAATCGACGAAGAAATCGATGCGCTATACGGATCGAGAAGATATCCAACCGCTCCAAAAATCCAGAAGTAGAAAGCCGTTTCCAAAAACTTTTTCGCTCCGGTGAATAAACCACATCATCCTCGAGCCGCGACATTCCCCGAACGCCCATATACAAGAGGCCGCCAAAGGAAATCATGAAAACGAGTGTAAAGATGAACTGTGAAAAAACGAGCATGGTGACAAAAAACTTACAACTGATAACTTATGACTAATAACTCATAACTGACAACTCAAAACATTCAAACCGACAGGCGTGAAAATCCGTTCACGCGAACATTCTCGCCCACTCGAGCCGCTACTTCCTTCACCAAGGCATCAATGGTTTTTGTCTCATCACGCAGATATGGCTGGGCTAAAAGAGCTGTGACATCGGCTGGCTCATCAGCCGCAATTTGCATCACAATTTCTTTCGCCAACTGACGAAAATCATCAGAACGAACCACAAAGTCAGTTTCCGCTCGCAGATCGAGCAAGACACCAATCCGGCCATTGTGGACATAGGACTCAATTAAACCGGCTCCCGCTTCCCGCTCGGAGCGCTTTTCTACCTTAATCAAACCACGCTCGCGAACTAAGTTCAGCGCTTCATCAAAGTTTCCCTTGGCGTCGTCTAAAGCTTTCTTGCACTCCATGACGCCCGCGCCAGTCATGTCTCGCAACTTCTGCACCTCTTCCATGTTAATAGCCATATTGTTAATAGTTTCTAATTATTAATGTCTAATTTTCCGCCAGAGGCGGATCCGCCTTCGGCGGACTAAATACGAAACACTATAGGTTTCAATTATAACCCTTTTCTTTTTCAAGCGACAAGTTCTACGCCTTCGGCAGCTCTGGAACGGACAATTCTGGTACGGAAGGAACACTCACTTTCGCATTCGCCAAAGCCTCGCTCACTTTTTCTACAAACCAGTTGATGCTGGTCTTTGATTTTGTATTTCCCAAAACCAAATAATTAACCATGTCCGGATCGCTCATGGTGTCACCAAAAGCCACAACCGGAATTTTCATCAACCGTGCCTCGCGAACAGCTGTCACGTGAAGATGCGGGTCAATAATGATTAGGGCCTTCGGTAAGTCGGACATTTTCTGGATGCCACCGAACAGTTCATCCATGCGGGCAATATCGCGTTCAATCTCCAACCGTTCTTTTTTCTTCAGGTGTTCAAAAGCTTTGGCTTCGAAGTCACTCCGCAATTTCACAAAATGATCCTTGCGTCCCAAGAGACTGCGGAAGTTGGTTAGTAACCCTCCCAGCCACCGTCGCAAAACTCCTGGAAAACCAAACTTGTCCATAAAATTCTTCACCGCTTCCTGCGCGGCCGGCTGTGTGCCAACAATCAGAAATGTCCCACCTGCCTCGCGAATCTTCGTGAGAAAGGCCAGGGCTTCGTCCATGGCATCAGCGGTCTTCGTAAGATCGATGAGTTCGATACCGCCGCGATTGCCAAACACCAGGTTCTTCACCTTTGGATTAGTCTTGCTTTTGTGGCAACCATAAAAGACGCCGGCATCCACCATCTCCTGGATTCGGGCCTCTAAAACTGGGTTTTCTTGGGTTGTTTCCATGTGAACACTAATGGGCTCGAGTATATTCGAAACCAGCCTATTTGTAAACCCCCTCGCCTCACTATTTTGCATTTCCTTAGAACAACAACGCATGTTCTTCCTTCATAATAAAGATCGTTAGTTCTTGTTGATGAGGTGTGGGGGTAAACCCCACAAATTCTTGACTCGCCAGGTCAAAAGTCATACCGTATCCTTTAGCTCGAAGAGGAGGGGTTATGCCAGTTTACGCAGGAACTATTTCCTGGAAGTACTTCAGGGACGACCACTAACGGATCATTCGTGTCGGCATTGGTCCGAAAAGTGTTGACGCTCAGGTGGCCACTCATTCCAAAAATGGCATCATCTGGGTGCCATATCCGGAGGCAGTTAGCTTCCGACCGCCCGTGACCAGTATCGAAACACCCGCGTACGACCAGCTTGCGAGAGCAGCTGAAGGTTGCGCTCTCTTTGCGGCGAATCAGATCCACGAACCGATCCTCAAGTAGAAAGTTAGCCCACCAATCATGGTGGGCTTTTTTTTGATAAAAAAGCTCCAGACAATTTATGACTGGAGCGTTACCTCGGTCTTCGTGGTTTTAAAAAATTTGGAGCAACTTCTTCGAGGGAGATAACGTACTTTACAACATCCCTCAAAGCAGGAGCGGTATCACGTGGACAGATAAGAGCGGCCTGGGCACAGAATGGCCACTCTCTAATCCTCTCTGCTAGATAGGCAAAGTCTCGATCGCCGGTTATCAGAACCACTCGATGAATCACCTGCTCAGCCAAAGAGGAAAGAACATCAGTAGCAATCTCTATATCCTGATTGCCTTTGATCTTCTTCCCCGCATTAGTGTCGATAACATAGGCAGGTTTAATGCAGGGACTGTAACGACAGTCTCTCAGGTGTCTCACAAAGCCTTTCCATCTCTCCGGGGTTGTCTCTGTTAGCTCGCCAATACCCGAGAAATCAATCGCGTAATAATTTACGAACTTTAGGATTCCTCCCAAATCCTTCAGATACGCATACAGTTTCCGGAAATCCGTTTCCGAGTTGGGAAATGCATAATGAAGCTTCCCCTTGAAGTTCTGGCCGTCGATGAATACACCAACTTTTTCTGTGGGCTCAAAAAGAGCCACGATGCACCTCCTTGAACGAGCTGGTCAGACAATACAATAAAAACAATAAATGTCAAAACTCCACGGCGATCTTGGCCAAGCGCCCGTCGTTGAAGGGATGCTTAATTTCGCGCATCTCGGTGACGAGATCGGCCTTGTCGATCAGCTCCTGCGGCGCTCCTCGACCAGTCATTAAAACCAGCTTGTGATCTTCGACGGCATTTAAAGCCTCGAGAACGTCTGCGATTTTTAATAAGTTTAAAGAAAGCGCCACGTTTAGTTCGTCCAAGACAATAAAGTCGTAGTTCGCGAGTTCCTCCTGAAACATCTTCAAAGCTTTTCCCGCCGCCACCTGATGATCCTCGAGCGGCAATGAGTCGCCCAAGATTCCCACAAACCCCAAACCCATCTTCCGAATCTCAAAATTATAAAACTCCGGAAAGTCGCTAATAATTTCCGACCCGCCCTCGATACCTTCAATTTTCTTCTTGGCGTTTTTGGCTTTTTCCGCAAAGGTATCCTCGCCTGATTTCCACGGTCCTTTAATAAACTGGATCATGAGCGCTTTCTTTCCTCGCCCTATCGTCCGCACCACCTGCCCCAAAGCGGCCGTGGTCTTCCCCTTTCCATTCCCTGTGAAAACAATAAGCATGATTAAAACTCAAAAGATTTTTCGGGACCATTTAACGACTCGAAAGAAATTGATCTCTCTTTAGCGTAACTCTCCCACGCTCGGTGTTGTCGATCGCGGAACTGATCAATGACAAACCCATCATGAGCCGGAATAGCTGTCGCAGGCTTCATGGCTTCAAGAAAAGTGGCTACCGGTCGAACGTTGGCCCACGGAGCGAGAATCGGCAAAGCCAGAACTTGGGTTCCAGAAAATGCATGGAGACTTTGGTTTATCGAGTCACCAGCGGTAAGAAAAAGCTCGTTCACTAAAAAAGCGGTATTTTGCGGCACAGGAGCAAGGAGTGGTTGGTGTGCGGCTGGAATTGCCCGAACGCGTAAACTTTCAACTATTTTTTCACCTTCCTCAAAAATGGTACACGCGATGCTCTCCTGATTCAGAACTTTCTGAACATTAGTATTGGTATAAATGAGAGCGCCGGGATTATTGTCCATGATGATCTTGAGGGCCGCCGTATCCACATGGTCGGGATGGCTATGGGTAATAAAGATGGCCTGAAGTCCAGTGAAAACAGCTGGGTTCACTCGTCCTTCGAGGAAGCAAAATATACCTGGATCAAAGAGGATTTTGTCGGTTCCCTCTTCGAACAAGAAGCAGGAATGGAAATATTTGGTCAGTCGCATAGAGAGATTATATACGGAGATGTGCCGATCTCAAAAATTGACCAAAACTTGTAGCTATTGTTCAATACTAAAAGCAAAGGAGGCGTCGATGTCGGCAACAACCATCAGTAAGAATGGAACAACGGTCGTTATCCAGGAAGATGGATCAGTTCGTATCGAAGGAACGCAGACGATCTACTGTGATTTTCCGCATCACATCATCGGTAGCCGCGTCTTCTTCCCTGCTCAGCTCAGCGAAAGCCCTGAGGGCGTGATCTGTGTTCGCCTCAATGTGATGACTACGAACCTTCTCCAGATTGCAGTTCGGCATGATGAACAACTTCACTGGAGTGTAGCTCCATCACTCGAAGTTGGCACTCCCAATGATTCCATGGGACATTTCACAGTTGTCGCGAGTGGAACTACTCCCGACCAGCAACACATCCTCCTAATTGAACCCCTCATAACTAGGGCAGCATAAGACCTAACCTTCTTCAAGGATTCGGTCTTTTTTATTAACAAAAAAGTGAGCTTCGTGGGCTCACTAGAGTCTATCTCTTTTTACTCCCCCGCATAGGATGTAATCCCCTGGGATCTTTCAAGAACAGAACAAAACATGTATTGCAAGCGATGCTAGACTTACAGCCATAACCCACAAACTGCCCCGGAATCTTGCCTGACGAGTCACGTCGCCATTTGAAGGTTGTGGTCTCAATTACCTTTCCCCCGCAATTCAGAGGACAACGACCAACAATTTTCCTCAGGTCGGCTGGCTTCTTTTCGCTCTCGGACATGCGTACACGATGCTCACGAATGATCTCCCGAACTTCACGCTCTGGGATTGCTTGCCATTTTACCATCGGAACCTCCTCGACTTTTTATACAGTATCACATCTTTAAACAATAATTCCACCCCCAAGCATCTCCTTGCCCGCCGAAGCCTTGTTTGCCCCTCGAAGCCTGGGCGAAGTGGGGGCGAAGGCTGGGTCCGTACCTACTTTATAGAAAACCGCCGACTGGCCAGGCGCTACGAATTTTTGCGGACGATCAAAAACAAGCCGGAATGTTCTATCGCTTACGCTCGTTGTATCGTTGGGGAACTTGTTGGATCGCTTCGCTTGTTGTAGCGTTTGTTTCTTTTCATTTACAACGTCTAGAACATCTTCAACGTATAGAACGGCTCTGGACAACGGCTGACGATAGCGAACACGAGCTAGGACGGGGTAGGGCTTAGTAGATAGGGTGTAGGGTTTAGGGTTAATGAAATTCACTTGTGTTAAATCAATCTCTCTTTTGTATAAAGCCTTATTTTGCTCTCCTTCAGCTACCACCAGAGTATTTGTTTCCACATTTTTCTCTGCAACATAGAGCGGATTAAAATCTATCTTCCCTCCAACCCTATCCCCTATACCCTTAACCCGATACCCTAAGTTGAGCCCATGCCGCTGGCCGATAGTATAAAATGCCGCTCCTTCGTGCTCGCCAATCTTTTTGCCTTCGGTGGTAAGAATTGCTCCTTGTTTCGTCGGGATATAACCTTTCAAAAAATCAGCTAAGGAAACTTTTCCTAGGAAACAGATTCCCTGCGAATCTTTTTTTTCAGCTGTCGAAAGTCCGGCCTTCTTGGCAATCGCTCGCACTTCAGATTTTAGATAATCACCGATCGGAAATAAACAGCGCTCCAACTGCTTCTCCGTCAGTGTCCACAAGAAATATGACTGATCCTTGCTTTGGTCTTTAGCCGTATAAAGACCAAACGTTCTAATTGTTCTATCTTCGCCCGTCAGCGAATCGTTCGATCGCTTCGCTCGTTCTAATCGTTTTATTTTACCGTCATCTCGAACGTCTCCAACGTTTTGAACGGTTAGAACGCGCCTGCGGCGCAGGTAATGCCCGGTCGCCACATAATCCGCTCCCATCGCCATCGCTTTCTCAAAAAATAAGCCGAACTTAATCTCGCGATTACACATCACGTCCGGATTGGGCGTGAGACCATTTCGATACCCTTCGACCATATACTCGACTACGCGCTTCTTATACTCCTCCTCAAAGTCCCAGGTATAAAATGGAATTCCAAGATGACCCGCCACCCTACGAGCATCCTCGGCATCAGTCTCGGTGCCGCAGGGCACTCCGATCTGTAAAGCGTCGGAGCTACTTTGACTCCATGATCGCATAAAAACACCTACGACGTTATAGCCCTGCTTCTTCAAGAGGTAGGCCGTGACCGATGAATCTACCCCACCACTCATACCTACGAAGACCTTTCTTTTAAGAGGGGTATTTGATTGTTTGTGTTTATTCCAAATTCTTGCCATATTCGTTTCGTTCACCGGGCCTAGGGTAGCCCCAGCATTAAAAGTACCGGGAATGTCAGTTTTGTCCATTTCCCGTTCG
>CAYHXC010000021.1:0-6022 GCA_964360585.1 uncultured Candidatus Saccharibacteria bacterium
TGGATATTTGAACTCAAATCCATATCTATCATTCCGATAGGTTTTCCAGGTTGTGATGAGCGGAGTCGAACCAGTTGCCGTTGAGGTACTGACCTGCGCTAGTGGTTCAATAAATTTGAAAGTGGAAAGAGCTGGACTAAAAACATTCAATATCTCGTCCATAGTAGCCGACCCTTCGCTATATGCTTCAATCAAGATAGATGTTGATGTGGATTTTTGGATATAGACTCTTACATGAACCAAGATTCCGTCAGTAGTAACCGCTCTTAATGCTCTACGACCACCAACTAACTCTTCTTTTTTTGATTTTTGGTAAAGTGCTGAGTTTTTTTGTAACTCCTCTGTAACAACTTGATCAATCGTTTTATTACTACCCTCGGAAACTACTGCTCGTAAAATAAAGCCCCCCGCTTTTTCAACAATACCTCCATGGGCCACTTCGGAGGGTAAGAAGTTTCTTAATAAAACACTATCTTCTCCGTCACTAAAACTATCTCCAAACTCAGGAGGGAACATGAACTCGAATCCATACTTTTCATTCCGATAGGTTTTCCAACTTGCAGTGAGCGCAGTCGAACTGCCAGCGGTATTCGTTGTTAGTTGTTGGTTTTGAGTTTTCAGTTCGTTTACAATCCTCCTCCCTTCATAACCCACATCGCGCATCTCCTGATACATCATCCCCAAATAGAATCCAGTGAGCGGCAGGGCAACAAAAAGCACGAGCGCGATCAGTTTCGAATACCAGGTTACTTTGTTCCATTCGATATACATGAAGTTATTTTGTGAATTTGAGAGTAGAAACGATATCTTCTAAAAAGTGTCGGTCGGTCGCTTCTTCAGAATAGAACCTTAGTTCAACATAGAAAGAATTGTTTGTTCCTGTTATAAGATACGCGTCATCGGCGCGTTCCGCTTGAACACCATTAATAACAACTTCGGACGTAGTAGTGTCCGGATCGGGATACCACCCATTCTGAAATATTCCTATATGAATGAAGGAACTCGAAGAAATTCTTAGATATGTTTCTCCATCCCGACTAAGCTGCTCCCAATCTTCCGGATATTTAAACTCAAACCCATACGTATCATTCCGATACGTTTTCCAATTTGCAGTCGAACTGGCCGAGGTATTCGTTATTAGTTTTGAGTTATTAGTATTAAGTTCGGTGACCTGATTCTGGACCTGCTCGCCGGCTTGTGTGAAAAGATCGGTCGTTTGCTTGGCATACTGAACAGGATTTGTGGACGTGCCATTCAATAATCCAGACGGGATTTTGATATTATTTACGGCGTAGAACCCACCGAAACTCAAAGCCGCTAAAATCCCAACCGCGATGACGATTTCAAGGATTGCGAACCCGGCTTTCTCATGAATAGAGATTGCCGCGCTTCGCTCTGCTTCCTCCTTCGTTAAAACTTCGGACGGACAGGCGCAATGACAGTTCATTTTTTTACTTTTGATCATAAAAACTGAATCCAAAATTCTAGCTCCTAAATTCTAGCTCAATTATCATACCATTTCCCGAGAAGCTACCCTAGTCAAAATAGAACATTCCAACATTCTGCAGAATGTTGGAATGTTCTAACTAGCACAAACACGCTCATTGCTATTCCTACCTATCCCGACATTCGACATATTTTAAAAGTAGTCGGGACTCCGACCTTACGTCGGAGCTATCACCTATGCCTTGTGTGTTCTCTTGTATCGCTCCAAAAGCCACATGCTGCCGCCGATGACGAGTGCGGCAATGATGAGACCGACAAAGAATTTCAATTGGTCGTCTGTACTCCGCCAACCGCGAGCATAACCATAAATAATTCCCCAAAGACCAGCCAGCATCATTCCCACCGGCGCGCCATTACTGCCAATCTCGGTTCTAAAGATAACAAGAAATCCGCCCACAAAAACTAGAATGCCGATAACATTCGCGATCAAGAAAACATCGCGATTGTACTGTTTCATGGACTCATCCCATTCTTTTTGCCTCTGATTCAGGAGCTCCTGTTCGGCCTGCTGGTCTTTGTTGTACTGATCACGTTTAGCAATACAGTCGGTATCATTCTTTTCGCAGTTCATATCTACGTAGGGATATGGCTTCGAATAAAACGAATAATCAAGCGGCGGCGGCTCCGGATGGAACGCCCGAATGCCCAACACAATCAACGAACCCAAGATCAACGTCGTCGCGATACCGATAATAATGTTTATGATTTTCATCCCTTCACCTAATGAGGAACGGTTTTCAAGAAACCGAATCTCACTGTATTTAATATATTATTGCCGACTTTTTGTATTATAATTATACCTCATATTATCTCTTAATAGCATTTTTCCTCATTAGGTGCGGGGATTCATGTTTTTATTTTAATCTAGACTTTTTCTCAGCGCCCTCCAAATGCACGCAAAGCCATAGCAACAAACGCCAAATAACCTACAAAGGCAATGAAGCCAATGATCGCTCCAACTGAACTCGATGCCGACTTTTTTCTCATCAAGAAAGCGACAACAAAAGGCAAGAAAACAGACGAGCAAAATATGAACAACGCAAAAAGGGCGGAAAGCGTGTAAAGGTCACTTTCAGTTCGAACACTACTATCAAGTAATCCAAGGCCCCACCCCGCAAGGAAAAAAGTAGCGAGGAAACTCCCTATCATGAAGAGAATAGTCTTAAGAAAATTCATGCTATTGATGCTCTGATTTTATCTTTCCGCCCATGGTTCGCAGTTCATGAAGCGCTACTTTGACTTGTTCGGCTTTTGGCGGGGCGCCTGGAACATCTGAAATACCTGGCGGGATACCATGCCACATGAAGTTATTCTGCATGTAGTCCACACCGCGACCGGGAATAGTGTGGGCGATAATGACCGTCGGTTTTTCATAAATGGCCTTAGCCTCGGCGATCGCGGCCACAATCTGTTCGAAGTTGTGCCCATCAATCTCGAGCGTGTGCCAGTTAAACGCCTCGTATTTAAGACGGAAAGGCTCCAAAGGCATTACATCTTCGGTATAGCCGTCGATTTGGATATTATTCCGATCAACAATGGCCGTGATCTGGTTCAGGCGATTCTTCCCCGCAAACATGACGGCCTCCCAATGATTCCCCTCCTGATGTTCACCGTCCGACAGCAAACAGTAGATCCGGTGTTTTCCTCGAGGTGAGCCCGTCGAACCATTATGATCCAGACGGGCGGCTAAGGCCATACCAATTGCTTGCGAAAGACCCGAACCCAAAGGACCAGACGTAGACTCCAATCCGGGCAAAGCACCGCGATGCGGATGACCCTGGAGACGAGTATTCAGTTTGCGAAGCGTCGAGAGTTCTTTTTCTTTAAAATAGCCGGAGCGAGCCAGCGCGGCGTAGAGAATCGGACAGATGTGTCCGTTCGATAAAACAAGCCGATCCCGATCCGGCCAGTTTGGTTTTTTAGGATCGTGGTTCAGAATATGAAAATAGAGCGCCGTAAAAATATCGGCCATGCCGAGCGGGCCCGCGGAGTGGCCAGAACCGGCTTCAGCCAGCATCTTAATCACGTCCTGCCGCAAAACCGAGGCCATCTCTTCTAAAAACTTTAGTTTCTTTTCGTAGAGCGATTCCATGGGTCTAAGATATTAATCCGTAAGTAATAACTGCTACATCGGCAAATATTATTCCCAACAATAAACTGAATATTGAAAACTTTTTCCCGAAGCTAAAGCTATGAAAAACAGTAATAAGTGCAATAGGAAAAATGATGAAGGTGCTGAACATCACCAAAAAAAATCCACCAAACAATTCTAATATCAAGAAGCTCAATGCTGGTAGCAACAAAAAGCTAATAGGAATAGAAATCCAGGTTAGAACCATCCCAATGAGAATTCCCTCAATAATTTTTATTCTTTTATCAGTCATTATCTCTTAAATTTCTTTAAGCTCACAGTAAGCAGCACCAGGATCATGCGCATCCAAAACATACGAGGCGGAAACAAGATCCGTCGCGCCGCAGGCCTTCACTAACATTCCCGTTTCTAAATTTATCCCCCCATCTACTTCAATTGTAGCACGCGGCACTTCTGCTCTCAAAAACTTTATTTTATCGAGAACTACGGGCAAAAATTTCTGCCCAGCAAATCCGGGATTAATCGCCAGTGTCTGATACGCATTCCAAGTTTTAAAATACGGCCGGAGCGCTTCGACTGATGTTTCCGGTGAAAGTGCGAGCATTGGCTCAGCTTTATAAGCCTCACAGGCCCGCCGAATGAACTCCTCATCCTTCAGTCGCTCAACGTGCACAATCGCTCGCTTCGTTCCCGCCCGAAGCCAGGGCTCCAAAACCTTCTCCGGCTCTTCGACCATAAGATGCGTCTCAAAACTTACATCTTTCACTTTGAGATGCTTAATCAAATTTTTCCATTTTTCCGGATCGGCCCAGGTGCGATTTGGCGTAAAACGTGCGTCAGAAATGTCTAAGTGCAATCGGCCGCCGCGCGGCAAGAATTTTTCAAGACGATTAAAAACCGAAAGAACACTCTCGAGATCCGGGCAGTTAACCGAAAGGATAACTTCCATACTAGAGCATGATTAAGAACCCCATATTCTGCACACACGACCATCTTTTCGGCTCCAAACAATTTTTCCTTCCTCGACATACCGCTCGGTATGACTCCTCAGGACAAAATTTTTTTCGCTCGAAAATCTGCTCACGGTGCGACGAAAGAGGATTCCTAATCATGCTCTGGAATTACGGCCGCGGAACGAAATTTTCTTTTTCGATGGTGGCGATCTGTCCCAAGCGCCGCTGGTGCCGCTCCTCACCAGAAAATTCAGTCGTCAAGAATGTTTTCACCGATTCCTTTTCCTGTTCTTCAGTCATGAAGCTGGCCGCTAAACACAAGATGTTGCAATCGTCGTCACGCCGCGCGGCATAGACCTGGAGCGGCGAAAGGCCGATATTGGAACGTACGCCAGCAAATTTATTAGCCACGATATTCACACCCCCACCCGAACCACAAAGAATAATTCCACGCGCATCGGGACTAGTCACAACTTTTCGCGCGACCGCCGAAGCAAACATCGGATAGTCGTCATGTTCGTCATAGACGCTATTCCCAAGATCAACAACCTCATGCCCCATACCCTTTACAAATTCCTTGAGCCGCTCTTTTGTTTCAAACCCACGATGATCCGCGCCAAAGTAGATAGTCATAGTATTTCTGGAATTATAGCATATGGCAGAGCTCCTTAGAATGAGTACTTAGAGCTTCGTCCAGCCAAATTTCATTCGAGCAGTGAACCAACCTTCCATATAATCAATCCGAATATTGGTCGTAGTTTGAACAGGGAAGGTCACATCGAAGGAGTCTTCGGTATAACTGCGTAAACCCCACTTGTCGAGACGGGAAACGCCATCAAAGAGTATGCGGATTCCATCATCGCTTCCGGCAGTGAAATGGTAGGTGCCCGGAGCAAAGGTGAAGTTTCCGCTCCACCGGGCGGTGTAGTAATCCGCTCCTACGAAATTATTGGCGGGGGTACTTCCTCTCCAGTCAATGTCCAAGGCCGTGGCATTTGTCGGAACGGGCGGCAGGAACCCGGGAGCGGTCGGCACCGCTTCGCCGGCCAAAATCCCATCGTCACCAGAAACAGGAATACTGTTCGTATTTCGCCATTTATAGAAACAGCCCAAAAACTGATTAGTGCCGGACACATTCAGATTGGCGCACGTTGGCGGACTGGTCACGGTGTAATTTACGGCATTCGATTTTCCATTTGAATTCTGAACGACAATGGGATACGTCCCCTGGCTATCTTGCTGAATCCTAAACTGGATCGTTGTGCCATTTGAGGCGGTCAGACCCGACAGCTGTCCCGTGCCGAAGAGGATGGTATTATTGGAAGACATAAAACGGGTACCGCTAATCGTGACCAGTGTGCCAGCCGGACCAGAGTTTGGCACAATACTCGTAATTGTTGGCGCCGTGGCCGAGCCGACCTGCACCTGATACGAGTACTGATCACTCAAACCGCCGGAATCGGAAACGGTG
>CAYHXC010000022.1:0-4632 GCA_964360585.1 uncultured Candidatus Saccharibacteria bacterium
CTTTTATCCGGTGTCTCCGACCTTTCTATAAAGGATCGTCGGGTCACTAACTTCCACTTTCGTGCCTGCGCGACTTGTAGGTCTTGCAGTCAAGCCAGCTTGTGCGTTTACACGACCAGGTCGATTTCCATCCGACCCTAGCTGACCTTAATAAACTCCTCCGTTACTTTTTAGGCATTGTGTTCCCTAATTTGTACTTCAACGATGGTATTACATATGGGTCAATAAGTTTTCTAAATGTATCGGCAGAATCACTATAAATATAGAGTCTCCACCGATCATACTGCCTATGAACCCCAACGTTAATTCCAAACTTTTCCTGAAGCACACTTTTTACACGGTCTAGATCCTGTTTGCTATATCCAAGCGTATGGATGATGTAGGTTGTATGACGGACTGATTTCTGCGAACCATCGTCCATAAACCATACCGCCAACGCTACCGGATCAAGCAATGTACTGATCAATTTTGGAATTACTTTCTTCCGCCCTACATAAAATTGCTGAGCGTAAAACCGGAAAATTCCAAGAGAATATGTCGTAAAAGAATAACTCGTATGCTGTTTGCGTCCCAGCATCTTCATCTTTTCTTTTGGTACCGTACGAACTAAATTTTTAAAGTGTTCGTACAACCATTCAACATATTCTTTTTGATTCATAGAATGCTCGACCTTCAGGCGATAGGTCTTGCCTTGATTTTGCGTTTCAAGGTGTCCATCGCCTAAGAGCATTCCGATCAGTATAGATCTCTGAATTCTCGTGAGTCTAAACGTTGTTTTTAGATTTTCAATTTCTTTCGATCTCATAATTAGGTGTGCTGTGTATCGCTACACAACCTGCATATCGCTATGCAGTTCGGACTATATCATACGGTTCCTCGGATTAAAGAACCGCTCTGGTTTGTAGTCTCTGAGGACTTCCCACCCAAGTTTTGTAAAACAAAATTTAGGTGGGTTGCCTGCTGATTGTCCGCCATCTCGAAAATATATCGAGAACCACTTTCAGATTTTTACCCTTTCGACAAAGGTACTGAAAGATACCACGGATGTTCCAGCATATACGCCAGATTTTTTATCGTTTTCCCCCATGGCCTAACGGAAGACCACTATTTAAGGAAAACGCCCCATTCAAACTGCCTACCAAGCACTGTCCCCTACCAGCTTCCCCAGAGGAAGCTGGAAATTACAAATCCTAAACTCGAAATCCGAAACAATGTTGAATCATCAAAACCAAAAGTTTAAAACATTAGAATTTTGAATTTGTTTAGAATTTCGTGCTTAGTGCTTCGTATTTTCAGAGCCCTCTGGGGTTCTGGTAAGGTTAGACTTTAAAATTGTTGAGATGGCTGTTTCATTGTCGCCTCCATCTCGACCGAAATCGGGACTTCAAAGGCTCGCCACTACGCTACGCACAAAAATCTTAAAGCCAATACCAAGCTGCAGTAAAGCTTCCGGGGTCTTTTCGTCCCGCTGCAGGTATCCCGCGTCTTCACGGGAATCGCATTTTCACCGAGCTCATCGTTGAGACAGTTCTCCAGTCGTTACACCTTTCGTGCGCTTCGGAACTTCATTCCGTGTTAACTTGCCTTACGGCAAGGATCAGACTATATCTTCATCTTTCACGAAGTTGTCGAACAACCTCCTCGTACTTCCTTTTTCGCTTCCCTGAGCCATTCATCTGATATGCCAAATTGAGAATTTGTATAAAACCATCTTTTTGGAGATGACTTTTTACTTCAACCAGTCCGCATATCCGCTGAAACAACTCAAAGTCTTTTTGCTTTGCAGAAAGTAAAGGGTATTTCTGAAAGTGAGGAATTACTTTACGCATAAGATCGCTATGATCTCGAACTTCGAATTTCACGGTTTTATCGGAGTAGTCCCTCCGAATATATCCGCATCCAAAGTACATTTTCATGATATCCAAAACCTGACGTCGGTCTTCGTTTTGACTGACCGAAAAACTTGGGCGAAGCTCCCAACCCAAGAGTGCTTTTGGCTTCATGTTGAATGTTACGGTAAAACATCCCTCACCATCAACGTATCCGGTAATATATTCCGGCACGTTTCGTTCGAACTTCGTTAAAGAGGTCGGCGTGTAATAACTTAGAATTTCTAAGCTATTTCGGTTGTTCACCTCAGTCGTTACGGGGTCAGTTCCAACGTTGTCGGAACGACTTCCCACGGTATTGTCCATAAGGTAATCCTACCACATGGATTCCACCGTTATAAGCCAACTGATCGATCCGCCTCACGGCGGAAAGGGGCAAGTTCTCTTACCCGAAAAGGAATTGCGCTCAATTTGTTACTTCGTAACAATAGTTCAAAGTGCAAAAGTCAAAATGACAGTGTAAAATGAAAAATTACTACGCGGCGTGACTATTTCTGTCACACTCTGCATATCGCTATGCAGTTCGGACTATATCTTATCGTTTTCTGACGATCCTAACGTGTAGTCTCTGAGGATCCATTACGTACCCAGAAATGGACGGGTCTCATGGCATGCGCACGAGACCCGAACGGTTTAGAGCCAACACTCTTGATTTTCTAACTGGTTTCCCAGTCGCAGACATCACAGTCCACGAGTTGTTGTTCCGATTTACCGGATTGATTACCGTTTCATCGAACTCCTCCCCATTTCTGGGCACATAATGTTTCCTGCTGATTGACCGCACCGATCGCATTATCACTCTTTCGAGTAGCGTCGGATACACGGTTATTCCAGCATATAGTTAGGTTTTACTAAGGCAATGCAATCACCTTAGAACCGTTATAGTTACGGCTGACATTGACGAGGGCTTAGAGCAGTGAGCGCGCGCAGCACACAACCAACAACAACAGAAACTTATGACTAATGACTTGTAACAAGTAACTCGTTATAAGTTTTTAGTCGTTAGTTCTTAGTTGTGTGCCACGCACACCCCCACTGTTGACCTTCTCGCATCGGTCAGGTGTCACCCCCTATACGTCCTCTTACGAGTTTGCAGGGAGCTGTGTTTTTGGTAAACAGTCGCCAGAGAGACTTTCGCTGCGGCCTCATCGAGACTGAGAGAAGGAGGGATCGCATCACGTCAAAGACGGTGCGCTCCACTCAAAATATTTGCGAAGAAAGGAGGAGGACATAGACTCACAATCATTCGGGCGCGCCCAAACAACTCAAGTCTATGGGTGGAACTGGACTGCTTATTGCCCATTCCTCCACCTTTGCTTCGCGCGAGGTACCCGAAGGAAACCCCGCTTGCAATTGCCCGCTGGAGCGCAGTCCGCTGCTCTTTGGGCAATTTCAAAAGAACTAGTTCGAAACAGAGGAGGGTTACTTAGATTCACCCTCCCCCGTCCCGTGTGGGATGGAGAAGACTCTTGTCAGTCTTCAAAGTCTAGGAGCGGGAGGGGCGGGAAATGAAGCCGCTTTTTTCCTACTCCGAAACTCTCAGCTGACAACGTGCAATTACGCACGCATCCACACTGCTTCTAAACAATGGAGAGCGATGGGAAAAGTTGCCTACAACTTTTCCACCCGCGAATACGTGCTGACAGCAACATCATTAGAAAGTGTCCGACCCCATGCCGAACTCTTTAGACACGCATTTGCAAGCCGGAACGCATCGCTCCACTTTTTATTTTTTCCTTAGGAAATGCGCTATGCGTGGTGGGACGAAATGACATCCCTCAGATTGTGATTTTTCTCCGGCACCTTACGCCCATCCAGAAAAGCTAGCGCTTCCCTGAATACTCGTAAGCCCTTATCCCACAACCTGTGCCATTGGCACACCACTCACAGCATCTCTTCCTTCTCTCAGCCTCGACAAGGCAGGCCTTATACCGAAGGTACGGCCGCTTTTTTGCCGAGTTCCTTAACGATGACTCACTCGTACCCCTTGGGCTACTCGCCCTATCCACCAGTGTCGGTTTACGGTACGGATTCCGTTCGTTCCTGCGGCCTCTGAACAAATGCAGCGATATTGTAAAGCTTCGAAGTCGCAACGCGACGACGAAGGTGTAGCCTGCGCTACATCAAGGAGGAGCAACAATGAAATCGTGTGATTTCGAAGCTCCTTCGGTCAGATTATTTTGTTTATCTTCTTTGTTGCTCGTCGCTCATGTATCACGAGATACACATCGCTCCTCGCGCCGCGAATCTAAAACAAAATAATTCTGATTACAAATCGTTGAATTTGTTCAGAGGTCGCTATTTACCGAGCTTTTCTCGAAAGGCTCTTCGTTCCTGTTCGCCTGGCAAAAACCAGACGTTCCCAATCCCGCGCTTGCGCGCAGCACAAGAAAATCCTAAATCACAAATACGAAATCCCTGCCTGCGGCAGGCAGGCGAAACAAATTCCAATTTTCTAAATTCAAATGTTTTAAACATTCAAGTTTTGGATTTTGGTTATTGTTTGAGATTTGGTGCTTCGTGCTTCGAATTTACTTGTGCCACGCACAAGTTTCGGGGTATGGATGCCAAACCAATAAGGCACAAAAACTTATTTCCTCTGTCCCTCGGATATGAACGGCGGAAGGGCCGGAATATTAACCGGCTGTCCATCAGCTGCGGCTTTCGCCATCGCCTTAGGCCCGCCTCACCCGTGGTTGATTGCCAGTGCCACGGAAACCTTGGATTTTCGGGGTCTCAATTT
>CAYHXC010000023.1:0-3936 GCA_964360585.1 uncultured Candidatus Saccharibacteria bacterium
GCGATGGTCAAGGTGTTAATATTCATCTGCCGCCGGTAATTTTCTGATGGAGTGACGAAGATGAGTCAGCGGAACGTGTTATTGAATTCGCGTCTTGGTGCTGAAGATGTCTTCCTGGCAAATCTGGAAGACCGCCTTTAGTGGCGAGTCCAAAGCATTGGGGAAGATTTGGCCACGGCCGGATCAACTTCGCCCAGCCATCTTCCAAGAAAAACTCCTAAGGCGTGATTGCCGGCGACCGTACTAAAACCGAAACAGGTAGGCAGGTCGAGTAGACCAAGGCGAACGGGTGATTCCTCGTTAAGGAACTCGGCAAAAGAGCGGCCGTAAGTTCGCAACATGGCCTGCCCCGATGCGCAGCATCGGGAATGTCAAATGTCAAAGCTCAAATGTCAAATAAATACTTCAATGCCCAAATGACTGAATGCCTAAAGCGATTTAGTTATTGGGATTTTGGATTTGATTTGTCATTTGGATTTTGACATTGGGATTTCCGCTGCTGTGCAGCGGGGCTGCAACCAAAGACCCCCTAGCAACTGTTTATCAAAAACACAGGTCCCTGCTAACTCGCAAGAGGATGTATAGGGGCTGACGCCTGTCCAGTGTCGGGATGTTAACGGCGGAGATCAGTGCTTCGCACTGATACGCGGATAAACGCAGATATCAACGCAGATTTACGCGGATGAATTTTTCCGCGTTGATCAGCGTTTTGATCAGCGTGAATCGGCGTACCAGCGCGGAGTGCTGGTTGATGCCCGAAGCACCGATGAACGACGGCAATAACTATAATTGTAGACTCGCTACCCTCCGTTAGCACGGAGCTTAGAGGGCAATTATAAAATCTGACTATATGCTGGAATATCTGTAGTATCCGGCGCTACCGAGTAGGTAACAATGCGCCCGGTGCAGACAATCAGCAGGAAAGGTCTCGTAGTAAAATCTTATGACCAAAGAATTGAGTAAAGTCCTTCACCTTTTTCGAGGCAAGCGTAAATATTTGGGATATTTCTTGGCTGGTTTTGCAGACGGTGAAGGGAGTTTCAGTGTCGCGATTATAAAACATCCGACGCAAAAATTCGGATGGATGATAGACCCATCTTTTCATGTTTACCAACATGAAAAACACAGAGAAATTCTGGAATTATTTCAGTTTCAGTTCGGGACAGGACAGATATATCGCAAGTCCGGTGTTCATCCGGTTTTGAACTTCTCCGTTGATTCACGAAAAAGTATTTTGGAGAGGGTTATACCTTTTTTCCAAAAATACCCGCTCATCACTAAGGCGGATGAATTTAGGAGATTCTGCAGTATTGTTATGGCAATGGAGCGAAAGGAACATTGGACCCGTGAAGGGTTCGCAAAAATTGTAGGCATCGCTTATGCGATGAATCAGCAAGGAAAAGGACGAAAGCATCCTAAAAGTTTTATACTTTCAACCATTGGTGTTGAAAGCTAACTACGAGAAATCCTCAGAGACCTACGTCAGAATTCCATTGGTCGATGGAATAAGATAGAGTCCAACCCTTTTGGCGACAAGAGGTAGAGCACTTGAAGTGCCTAAGGTAGCGAAATTCCTTGGCAGGTAAGTTCTGTCGCGCACGAAAGGCGTAATGACTGGGGGACTGTCTCAACGAGGAGCCCGGTGAACGGGCAATTCCGGTAAAGATGCCGGGTACCTGCAGCAAGACGGAAAGACCCCGGGAGCTTTACTGCAGCTTGGTATTGCTGTAGTGATTTTTCTGCGCAGCATAGGCGGGAGACTTTGAAGCTCTGACTTCGGTTGGAGTGGAGTCGCCAGTGAGATACCGCCCTTAAAAATCGCTACCGCTAACCCCGCCTTAAACCAGCGGGAGACAGTGCCTGGTGGGCAGTTTGAGTGGGGCGCTCGCCTCCAAAAGAGTAACGGAGGCGCTTATTAAGGTCGGCTAGCGCCGGATGGAAATCGGCGCGATAGTGCAAACGCATAAGCCGGCTTGATTGCAAGGCCAAAGAGCCGCGCAAGGCCCGTAAAGGGCTTCACCTGTGGGTTCGCCCACGGGCTGAACGCGAAAGCGGAAGTTAGTGAACCGATGCGCCATAATAGAAGGCGCAAAGATTATCTGATAAAAGTTACCCCGGGGATAAACTCTGAAAAAAGAGTTGTTGTCTCTCTGTTGTAGTAATACAATAGAGTTTAAAGCGGCTTATAACGGTGAAACCAGAACTGGTCTTCCTTTTATAAAGGTTTTGAGTTCTGTCAACACCGTGGGAAGTCGGAAGATTAAATTCGTGAAGTTTAGCAAAGAGCAAATAGCCATACTAATAGGCATGATACTTGGAGACGCCTTTTTGCAAAAAACAGGCGGCAAAAATGCCAGGCTGCGTTTGGAGCATTCCTCTAAACAGAAAGAATACTTGTTTTGGAAAATAAGCAAGTTTCCCAAACTGTTTCAGGGCAGGCCCAAATACCTGGAAAGAAAGCATCCTATTAGCGGTAAGGCGTACAAATACTGGCGCCATCAGTCAAATTCAACTCCAGCATTGGGCAAATGGCAGAGGGTGTTTTATCCGGAAGGGAAAAAAACTATTCCAGCAAACATTGAAAGTTTGTTGAATAATTCTTTGAGTCTGGCGGTTTGGTATATGGATGATGGTTATTATTACGGGCGCGACAAAGTCAGCTATTTGTATTTGGGCAGAACGAGTAAAAACGAAGCCGTTCTGATCAAGAATACTTTGGAAAACAATTTCGGACTTGTCTCCAAAGTTCTTGATAAAAAGAACAAAGGTTTTGTAATTTATTTTTCTCCCCAAGAAACCTTAAAATTGCATCGGGCAATAAAAGAGTTTGTTCTGCCATTTTTTGAATATAAGTTGGCGGATAGCGAAGCAAAATCTTCTTGACCCCGTAACGACTGATCCCTTAAGTGGGTGAGAATTCTTGGGTTTTGATACCCGGGGATTCAGACGCCGCCCCTGCCAAAATTTTGCAGAGCAAAACTTAGGCAGGTGAAGATATAGTCTATACTGAGAGTTAATCGAAGTATGAACAGGCTGGTAGTGCCCAAGAGTCCATATCGACGGCACTGTTCGGCACCTTAAATCGGGGTGCCTAGGGTAGTAATACTCTTACAAAAAATCGGCTTATAACGGTGGACTCCATGGTTGCGATCAGGCATAATGTAGCTATGGACAATACCGTGGGAAGTCTAACTCAATTTCAAATGTCTGTGATTGCGGGATCGATTCTGGGTGATGCTTACATTTGTATCATGCCCGGAAGAAGCAATGCTTTCTTGGAAATAAACCATTCTATAAAAGCTAAGGAGTATGTTGATTGGAAGTATCGCGTCTTGGAAAATGTTTGTAAGTCTGTGCCGCAAACAAGAAAGATAGATGAAAAGCGGACGGCTTATCGATTCTATACAAGACAAAGCAAAGAATTTACTGAATTGCTGAATCGTTTCTATAGGGATGGGAAAAAGAAAGTGCCTTCTGATTTAGAACTTGATCCCGTGATTTTAGCAGTCTGGTTAATGGATGATGGGAGCAGATCGGGGGGGAGTGTTTATTTAAACACCCAGCAGTTTAGTCTCTCCGATCAAAAAAGACTGATGTATTTACTGCGGCAGATGGGCTTAAAGAGCAGATTAAACAAAGATAAGAAGTATCACCGCATCAGGTTGTTAAAAGAAAGTCTGCCTAAACTTAGGCAAATCGTCGGTCCTTATGTGATTCCATCAATGAGATACAAATTGAGTTATGACCCCGTAGAGACTCGATCCCGAATTTATTGAAGGATCGGAGCCCTCCGATTGCGGAGGGCTAACACGCCGACTCCCTTTAGACGAACATCACATTCTCTAAACGGGATGAAGATATAGTCCACACCGTTAGTAATAATGGAGTATGTACGATGTCGGCTCACCTTATCCTGGGGCTGGAGAAGGTCCCAAG
>CAYHXC010000024.1:0-3352 GCA_964360585.1 uncultured Candidatus Saccharibacteria bacterium
ATGCGGAAGTAAGTGTACCGACTTTACTTTCAATGCCATTGGAAATGATAATAAAGCCATTGTGCCAAAAGAGTTGCGGTATGGTGTCTTTATAATCGCGGATGTTCTCCTGATAGGCATTTCGTAGGTTCTTGTGTGATGCCTTCAGTTCAATCAGCACGAGGGGCAAGCCATTCACGAAACCGATCAGATCCGGACGCCGCTTGTGAAGCTCTCCGGTGATCCACATTTGGGATACCAAGAGAAAATCATTCTTTGCAGGATCATTAAAATCGATGACTTTGATGTTGATTGCTTCAAACGATCCATGCTCATCGCGTATCTCTGCCTTCACACCGTCTTTGATGAGCTTGTAGATCTCTTGGTTCGCATTGACCATACTTGCGGTCGAGCGGTCGCGAGTTATCTCCGTCAGAGCTTGGGCTATGGCTTCCTGTGGCGCATCAGGATTGAGCTTTTCGAGTGCCGGCTTAAGACGGCCAGTCAAAACAACCTGTCCCTGATTTTCTCGTCCCAGCAGAGCATCGCCCTCTTCGGAGTAGGCATTGATAAAATTCTTCACGCCCCAAAGATCGGCAAAGATTTTGACGGCTGTCTGCTCGATTAAGTTGTTTTCAGAAAATTCGTTCATACTTTTATTTCGCCAGTGATAAGTTTTGGAATGAGCATATCTCGACAATCCTGAAAATCTTTATTCAAGGTATTTAATGTCTGCGCAAATTCATTAAAATTACTGAATACTGACTTGAACGTATCAAGAAATTCAGATGGAGGGATTACTACTTGATGATCAATCAGGGCGTTCCAATCAGCTCGAGGCATTTTTGTACCCTTTGACGTGGTTGTAGCTTGAGAAATAAATTTCTCACTAAAGATAATACTGAAAGCCAATCCAAGAAACTTCGAGCTTTTCGCTTTCAAAATAACTATATCTGAGGAACAGATACCATCCATTGGCGTCAGTAAAACTTTATGAAAATAAGGTCGGATATTTCCAAAAAGAATATCGCCCTCATAAAACTTTAGCTTATTACTCTGAGCATCGCTCGCATGTGCATATTGGGTAAAACTCCAGCTCTTTCTCGGTAAATGCTCTATACCGATATAAGCAGTATTGGGTGCAAGTACTTTAGGGTTAATACCCTCTTTCCGTATCTCTACGAGATCGCTTAGTGTGCCAACGCTCCATCCTTCAGGTATCTTTCCGAATTCAGTGCCACTATCAACCATTTTGACTTTCTCGTGGCCGGGGAAACGGAAGTTAACGAACCATTCGGTATAGATGGTTTGTGCCGTCTGTTCTAAAATCTTAATCCGGCAAGTGTTGTTATAAATAAGATCGTCATAGACGGCTAGTATTTGTGCAATTTGTTTTTGGACTGGGATATTAGGGATTTCTATCTCCACCGCAGAAAAAACAGTTTTGTTTATCTCTTTATAAGTTGCTCCGGACGCAAGGTTGTTGATTTCTTCAACCTTACTTTTCAATAAGTAGTACAGGAACTCGTAGTCAATTTTTGCCGGATTGCAGATAAAATTTTTACTTCCCTGATTCGTAGAGGTTTCAACTTTGGTAATAGCTACCTCTCCGATGGTTGCTCTCGATGAGAAAATGACCGAATTGATAGGTAAAAGTTTGGCACTACTGTTCTTTAACCCAAGCGGAGTAATCTTTCTTTGAGTATCAAAAAGGTATTTATTTTCTAAATCAGGAAGTGTCGCCCAGCAGATATCTCCACCATCCCAATATTCTGATTTGGTACTACTCGGAGTTCCGCCAGATTCAATTTCAGCGACATCTCCCAATTTAACCTTATTCCATTTTTGTAAAGTTTGAGTATTCATGGCTAAAATAATTTCTTGAAATTAGCGGCGATCTTTTTTTCAAGATCATGTGCTTCATCTGTTAATTTCTGGAATTCGGTATTTAAACCGCGCACAGTCGTTTCAAAGTTCGCATCGCTTACCACTCCGTTATCGGCAGTACCAACGTATCGCCCCGGATTAAGAGAGTAACCGGCGGCTCGCACTTCATCGAGCATTGCTACTTTGCAAAGTCCCTTTACATCCTTATATTTCTTGGCACCTTTCTCTCCGCGATAGCTACCAACGATATCGGCAATTTGCTGAATATGTTCCTCCGTCCAATCACGGTGTGCTCGATCTATTTGATGGTATATATTCCGAACATCAATGAAGAGGATTTTATCCTTGCGATCCGTTTTCTTTTTGCCTTTATCGAGGAACCACAAGGTGACCGGCAAGGTGACGTTATAGAACATATTTGGACCGACGGCGATCATCACATCTACCAAGCCGTCATCAATCATCTTCGTGCGGATGTCTTTCTCGCTATGTCCGGCATCGCTTGCGGAGTTGGCCATAACGAAACCGGCGCGTCCGGTATTTTTTAACACACTCAAGAAAATTTGAATCCAGAGATAGTTGCCATTGTCATTCCGAGGTATGCCGTAAGGAAAGCGTGGATCGTCTTTGATGCGTTCCTTATCAATGCCGTTAACATTGAATGGAGGATTGGCCATTGCGAAATCGAATTTGCCGACTGAACGATGGAGATCCTCATAGTAGGTGTTGCCTTGTCGGATGTCGCCTGATAAACCATGAATTGCGAGGTTCATTTTAGCTATGCGGACCGTCTGATCTGTTTTTTCCTGTCCATAGATAGACACTTCGCGTGACGCCTTTATTTTCTTGCCATTCTCGAAGTGCCGTTTGATAAACTCGACAGATTGCACGAACATACCGCCCGATCCGCACGCTGGATCATAGATGTATCCCTTGTATGGCTCGAGGATTTCCACAATCAGTTTGACTATGGAAGTCGGTGTGAAAAATTCCCCACCGCCGGACCCGTCCGCAATCGCGAACTTACCGAGAAAGTATTCATAGATTCTCCCAAACGCATCGCCCTCAATATCATCGGGAATCTGATTGAAATTTTTAAGAAGCGTAATTATGGATCGGCTATCCAAATTCTGAAATGATTTCGGCAAAATACCGGCGAGCTCTTTGTTTTCCGCTTCAATCTCTTTCATCGCGTCATTCACAGCTTTGCCCATATCGGACCCTTCAGGTAACTCGATAAGATATGAGAACCTGGCTTTTTCAGGAACGAATAGCGTGCCACGCGCATGGTAATCGGTAGAAGAAACCGGCCGTTCGCGAGCGACCGAAGCCCCACCGTAGTTCTTTGTCTTACTTTTTCGCTCTTCGGCTATCTCTTTCTCTATTTTACTGAATTTTACGCCAGCGAACTTAAGGAAAATCAAACCTAAAACCGGCTCGGCAAATTCGTTGAGACGTAAAGAAGAGTTGGCGCGCATATGATCGG
>CAYHXC010000025.1:0-2821 GCA_964360585.1 uncultured Candidatus Saccharibacteria bacterium
CCACATTGGGATCAATGGTGCAAAAAGGATAGTTGGCGATATTCACCTCATTTTTAGTGAGGATTTTGAATAAGGTGGACTTGCCGACGTTTGGCAGACCGACAATGGCGATAGATAGTTTCATTCGTAAAATAATACAACATTTCGCGCACTTTTTCAAAAACTTGACATTTGTCAATGGGTGTGCTAAAATGACCTCAGTTCGTTTTCAATCCTTTTAAGGAGCTGGCTGTGGCGAAGAAACAGCTGTTCGTGGTCGGAGTCGTCGGGTTGGTGCTGTGTCTGGTCGGGTCGAGCTACGCCGTTCCCGGATGGTTCTCCAATGGGCCGTTCAGTCAGGTGTGGCAGGCGATCCAGAATCTGCAGAACCAGATCAGCGGTCTGCAGAGCCAGATCGCCAATCTGTCGTCCACGCCCGGTCCGCAAGGTCCCCCGGGATCGGCAGGTCCGACGGGGCCGCAAGGGCCACAAGGGCCTGCCGCGCCGCAAGGCGCCGGCAACATCGAACATCGCATTCGTCTACTTTGACGAATACGCTGGCGGGTTCTTCGTTCTGTCCACCGACGGCATCGTTTGGCACAAACCGGGTGCTGTCTGGCTGCAGTTGGCCAATGATTGGCCAAACTGCAATCCCCCGATGCCGGTCGGGAACATCGTACAGTGGTCCAGAAAATATATTCTGGACACCAACGGCGATATGTGGATGTACGGCTCTGGGGTGTGGACAAACATTGGTCATCCCTCGGGCAATGCGATTGCTCCAACAACCGGGCTGGTCGCCCACTGGACCTTTAACGAGGAAGGCGGGCTTGCTGTTTACGATTCCACCCCGAATGGTAGCAGTGGCACTTTGACGAATGGCGCTACAAGAGTGAGTGGTATCGGAGCGGCTTCCAACAAAGCAGTCAACTTCGATGGGGTTGATGACTACATCGAAGTTGGAGATCTGGCCGTTCTTAACGTCACAGACGACATCAGTATTTCTCTGTGGTTTAAGACGGATGCCGTCCAAGTGGGATCGCTTGTCAGCAAGCTTCGTAATGCCAGCCCCGATCAGGGATACCATCTTGCGATGGACAATGGCGACTGGGGATCTGCTGGAACTTTAAGTTTCAGGATCTCCACTGATAACGTGAAGCCAAAGCTGGTGACCGCGAATTCCTTCGCGGACAATCAGTGGCATCACGTGGTGGCCATCTACAAGTCTGACGGCGTGTCAACGCCTAAGATTTATGTTGATGGCGCAGAAAAGTCCGGCACTGTCAGCGGAAACCCGGTCACCTCGATCGGATCCGCCACGGGATACAAGTTCAGAATCGGAAGGTACTCTCCCGACGCGTACGGTTTCCACTTCAAAGGACTGATAGACGATGTGCGCATCTACAATCAGCCCCTAAGTTCGACCGAAGTGTCCGCACTGTACGCTGCTGGACCCTAATACATCAACCAAGCCTCGGCGCAATGCCGGGGCTTTTTTTTATTCCTTTTAGCTGAACCCGCTCCTGTAAGCCGGAACGAAGGTGTAGGTTAATTTGCCACTACTACATGTAGTAGTGGCAAAGGCGCAACGAAAGAAATCTAACCGGTTTTTTTAAAAAACTTGCCGCTTATCTTTTCTAATATTTCTAATGTTGCTTTCACTGAAGGATTTCCCGTACTAATCAAAATTAGCCGATCCGGATAATCCTTTAATAATTGCCCAAGAAACTCATCGCCCCACGAAGGAGAAAAGGTAATAACACCATCAAAATCAATTTCTAAATTTTCGTTAATTTTAAGCTCTTTTATTTCTGGTTGAATGGCAGCAAGAGACTCTCGGCCTGCTTGCCGAGAGATTAGAGTGGTTCCAAATTTTTTAAGATAAATTCTCATCATTATTAGACATAAATCTAGGCTATAAAAAATCACAAATCTATGCAAATACGAATAAATTATACTTTATAATCTAGGCATATATTAAAAACATTTCGCGCGGTTTTTCAAAAATTTGACTTTTACCAACACGCGTAATAAAATACAGCTAGTTCGTTTTTAAATCCTCTTTTCAGGGAGGCGTATGATGAATTTTGCGGCTGGACTATTGCTTTTGGCTGGTGCTTTTCAGAACTGGCAAGAAAACACAAAGGCAATTGAAACTCAAAAGTCTTATGAGTTGGGTTTAGACAAAAAACAGGTTGATCTCTATTTGGAGTTGGCATTATTAGATAGCACAGTGAATAAATCGGAGTTTGATCAGATCTATGGATCTATCAAGACCTACGACGATCATCGATCGGAAGTAAAAAAATTGTTTAAATCTTTGGGCTTGTCCGAGTCAGCAGACCTTGTATGGCCAGAACTCCGGAAAGCTATTAAGACATATTACAGCAATCCGATCAAGTGCCGTGACGATGCCGATGGATCAGTAAAAGATTTTTTTTCTCACATTGCCTCAAGGGAAGTTAAGGTTTACGGGGGTCTTAATGATGTAGGGGGTGCGCTATTGGTATTTAGCATTTTTTCGTTCGTCGGCGCGTTTATAGCTTTTTTAGCAATAATGGACACCGTATTGGTTAAAAAATCCAAAGCATGGTGGTTATTTGGCGCTTTTATCGCTGTCGGTGTGACGTTAGTTGCAATTTTGATCTTTTCGTAAAAATCTCAAAAATCTCCGTAACTCGTTACGGAGATTTTTTATTCTCCCGTAATATGTCATAGACCACTGCTATTACATGTAATAGCAGTGACGCTTCTGCATACGGAAGCGCTATCCCGTCAGATAATACTTTCGTAATATGTCCTAGATCACTGCTATCACGCGTGATAGCAGTGACGTTTTGCC
>CAYHXC010000026.1:0-2776 GCA_964360585.1 uncultured Candidatus Saccharibacteria bacterium
AATTCGTGGCCAATAGCCGTGGTGCTTTGAATTACGACAGCTCAAAAGCTGGCGCAGATTTTATACTCACCATTGCCGGTAAGAACATCATCCCGATTGAAGTAGGTGTAGGTGAAAAGCTTGGCACGCAGGTACGAAGTACCATGAAGAAAGTTGGATCGGCCAAGTACGGTATTGTGATCTGCAAAAACGAGCTTATGTTACTGGAGGATGCCAATGTGATTAAAATTCCTCTGGATTATTTCTTGCTAATGTAAATATATGCCACAGGAAATCGCCATCAAAAACTTAATATTCGTGGATTGCGAGGGACACGGACCGGCACCGACACTGAATGATCCGGTTGGGTTTGAATTTGGCGCAGTCGCGTACCCTTCAAGGCAGACATTCCACGGAACCGGAACGACAAAAGAAACGTTTGAAGGTTTCGACAAATGGATTTCATCCGTGATAGAGAAAGGATTCAGGCCTCTATTTGTGAGCGACAATCCGGCCTATGACTGGCAGTTCATAAACTATTATTTCCACCTCCACCTCGGCAAAAACCCGTTCGGTCATTCAGCACGAAGGATCGGTGATTTTTATGCCGGACTCGTTGGTGACTTTACCAATGCAAGCTCATGGAAAAAACTGCGAGTTACGGCGCATGATCACAATCCGGTAAACGATGCCATGGGTAATCTCGAAGCATTCGAGAGGATATTAAACGGGGAAAGATAAAAATATATGCCACAGGAAATCGCCACGACAACCAAACAGGAGATTTACCCCGTTAGAGAGCTTGCCGCCTCTAACGGGGCGAGCTACAAATGTTTACCCGCTCAAATTTTGAATTACAAAATTTGTTCGGGCACTCATTGCCTGCCCACCATAGCTTTAGCGGAGGAGGGCGAGGACTACATTCGGATTGGTGGTAAAGAGGAAGATCGCGAGATGATCAAAAAATAAACTATGAAAATAAAAGATTTGCCAAAAGTTGATAGGCCGAGAGAAAAGCTGGAGAAATACGGACCCGAGCGGCTTTCAGATTCGGAACTTTTGGCGATTCTTTTACGAACCGGAAGCGAAGGGATTAATGTCGTGGAATTGTCCAGTAAAATTTTAAGGAAATTTAGCGGTGTCGGTTTGGCCAAGGCTTCAGTTAGGGAATTAAAAAATACTTTTGGTCTTGGAAGCGCGAAAGCGTGTGAAATTGTCGCATGTTATGAACTCAGTCGTCGCCATTTGCAAAACAAAAAATCAGTTCTGCTTTTATCGCCGAAAGACATTTGGGATGAACTCAAAGATGTTCGTGATCATAAAAAAGAGCATTTCGTGATTTTCTTTTTGGATTCCCGAAATCAGGAAATTAAACGGGAGATTGTTTCAGTTGGTTCTCTTAACGCAAACCTCGTTCATCCTCGCGAAGTCTTTGAACCGGCTGTCCGACATTTGGCCGCGCAGGTTATCATCGCCCACAATCATCCGGCCGGCGATCCAGCGCCATCACAAGAAGATTCAGACATAACCAAGCAATTGGTTGATGCCGGCAAGCTTCTCGGCATTGATATAAGCGATCATGTGATTGTCAGCAAGACGAATTATTTCAGCTTCAAGGAACACAAATTGATTTAAATATTATGGCTACACAAGACACAACCGGAAAAAAGTTCATGCGTGAGACTGACGCGCGTATTCTCATTGACCGCAGACTTCGCGAAGCCGATTGGGATATTGAAGATAAGAATCAGGTTTCCACCGAGGAAACTTCAGAAAACGGCCGTGCCGATTATATCCTCAAAGACTCACGGGGCCGGGCTATAGCAGTTATTGAAGCCAAACGTTTCTCCGTTGATCCGGCTTCCGCCAAACAGCAAGCTCTTTCCTACGCGGAGTCCATTGATGCTGGTTTTATTTTCTTATCAAACGGCGAGGAGATTTATTTCTGGGATTATAAATACCGGCCGGAACAAAAAGTATCTACATTTTTTTCGCAACGCGATCTTGAGAAAATTCAGAATCTTCGGCTCGAGCAAAAATCACTCTCGATTATCCCTATTCCAGAGAAATATTTTAAAGGCGGTGATTGGCGAACGCCACGACCATACCAAAAAGAAGCCATGCAGGTTATGGATAAAGCCATTGAGGGTGGCAAACGGAAGATGCTTCTGGTTATGGCGACCGGTACTGGCAAGACTGACACCATCGCCCTTTATCTCAAGCGGTTATTTGAAGCTGGCCTTGCCAACCGCGCGCTCTTTTTAGTGGATCGTATCGATTTTGGAGTTCAGACCAAAGAAGTCTTTGATGAAATCCTTAAAGATTACCCATCCAAACTGCTCTACGGCGGAAAACAACGTGACGAATCGTCAATCATCATCTCAACTCTGCCGACTCTCTACTCTCAACTTTCATTATTCACCAGTGGTTATTTTGATGTAATTATCTCAGACGAAGCGCATCGTTCAATTTTCGGTATTTATAATAGCGTCCTCTCGCACTTTGATGCCATCCGTATCGGTCTTACCGCAACTCCAAGCGGATATGTTGATCGCAACACTTATAAGCTTTTCGGATGTTGGGACGAGACTGAACAAAAAGGTAAACCGACTTTCGTATATAGTATCCGCCGGGGAGTCAAAGATGGCTTTCTTTCCGGTTATGACATTGTTCAGATCGATACGAAGGTATCGCTTGAAGGAGTGAACTTTGAGGGTGAAGATTACAATTCGGAGGATTTGGAACGAAAAATAAACGTACCGGCGCGAAACGAGCAGGTCGTTCAAGCTTATTTTAC
>CAYHXC010000027.1:0-2632 GCA_964360585.1 uncultured Candidatus Saccharibacteria bacterium
GTGCCGAGGAGAGGACTTGAACCTCCATGGGTTTAACCCCACTAGCTCCTAAGGCTAGCGCGTCTGCCAATTTCGCCACCTCGGCATATAATTAAAAAAATGTAACAGATTTTACCCCTGCTGACAATTTAGTCTACTGGCTGTCATTTCGGGGGACAATCGTTGGTATAGGAGTAAAAGTAGCAATTAAACTATCATTAGAGGTAGAATAGCCGGAAGGCTGTCGGCTGAAGAAATAATAACCCAGCGCTAGCACAATTATAATAATTAAGGTGTAAATAATTTTTTTAGCCACAGAAACATTATACCAGCCGGTAAGATAAAGAAAAGCGATTGCTTACTCTAACAAAATTTGTTAATATTTTATTTGTATTTGCCCTGTTAGTCCCGATGTTTCAATCGGGACACCGACCGTAAGCATCAGGGCTCATCGAACGATACGGTAAAATGATTTGGGTTTTTTAATTGTTTACGCCCTGTTAGCTCATCCGCTAGCTGACGGAAGTTGTCGCGGGGTTAGTAGTTTTGTTACAATGTGATAATTAAATCACTTTGCCCTGTTAGCTCAGCTGGTAGAGCAGTTGCCTCTTAAGCAAACGGTCGGGGGTTCGATTCCCTCACAGGGCACCAGCTAAAAAGATCCTAGTGTGTCTAGGGTCTTTTTAGGTGGTCTAGGGAATTGAAGACCTTTTGAGAGATTTTGGAGTGGAGTGAACAAAATCTCCAAAAGGTGTACTGAAACTGTAAGTTTCGATTCCCTCACAGGGCACAGTGGCGGGGTCGAGAAATTTTGTTTGTGACGGCAAACAAAATATTCGTGACCGATCCCTCACAGGGCACATATATCGAAAGTGGTAAAAAATCTCCATCAAATTAAGGTCTAAACGGGTTAATTTTAGCATAGTTTATTCTACGAAAATAAGCCTTAAATTAAGCTTTAATTTTACCTTGCCCTGCACCAGACGGTGCGGGATTGACTTTTTATACTATATGGTGTATAATCAACAACAGTAAAAATACTTGTGGTCTTTGACATTGACTGCAACTAAAAACTCTAGATATGGAGGATTTGTAAAATGTTGACATTGGGTTTGTTTGTCGCCGCCCTATTGTTGATCGTGGCCATGATCCCCCTCGGCTGGTTAGCTTTTCGCTATGGTACATCAGCTATGGCGTCAAAAAGATTTTTCCTCCTGGAAAAACGAGAGGGTCATATCTTTGCCATCTTGAAAAACAAGGTGTTTAACCGTGTTGTGGTAGCGAAGAAGGGCTATGATATTCTGTCCTGTCAGGCTATGGTTGATGACTACAACAGCGAGAACGAAACAACTCACGAACTTTGGGATGTCGTTCCGGTTCTGGTGGAAGTGAAAGAAAACTCCAGCTTTGCCAAACGTTGGAGGAAGAATTGGATTGAAAGAAGGTACGACATCGCCTGGCTAGGACTGCCGGGGATTTCTATCGTCTATCAGTATCCTTTTTCCTGGACTTCTCCGCGTCAAGAAAGCGGCGGGAGGGTGACTGGGGTCAAGGAACACCAAGACGAAATGCTGGACAGCATTCTGGCCCAAGAAAAAACTTACCTCTTCTATATCAACGAAGCGGAAAACTTGGATCGAGCCCAGTTCAATCTTTTGATTCTCATGACTTGGCGCTGCGTCAATCCGAAGAAAGCTTTGTTCGGAGTGCAAAACTGGCTGGAAACAGTGATTAGTAAATTGCGTGCCGGCGGCAAAAACTTTGTTGCCACCAAGGCGTACAATGATCTGATTAAAACAACCGGTATTGGTCAGAGCGACGAATTCCAAAGTTTCCTCAAAACTCCAATTGAAGAAATCTTGAGGGACTACGGTATTGAAATCACCAACATTGATATCGCCGAGATCGACCCGGCTGGCGAGCTGTCCACAAAATTCGTAGAAGCTTCAATCTTCCAGTATGTCGCCGATCAAGAAGCCGAAGCCTTGAAGAAAAAGGCTGCCGGCGAATCGGAAGCGGACAAAACCCGAGCGGAAGGCAAAGCGGCGGCTATTAAAAAAGTGGCCGAAGTCATCACCAGCTGTGGAGAAGATGGGCGTCTGGCCGCTTCGCTTAAAACGCTGGAGACCGCCGCTGAAAAAGGCAAATTGGTGGTAACCACTCTCCCGCTAGATGTGGCGGGAGTAATCGGCAACACTAAAAAAATTATGGGACGATAGGAGGCTAAGATGCCTACGTTCTTGGTAATCGTTTCCGTTACTTTCTTGCTCCTGGTCCTCGTTTTTGCAGTAATTATTGTGGTCGCGTTAGGAGTGGTTCGTGGCAACACTTACTCACCTAAGTCAGCCACAGCTACCAGTAAAAGCCTATTCAACTGGCTGAAGGAATATCGGGTGGCGGGAGAAATCATCGTCCTGGGTATCGCCTTCGGACTGACAATGTGGCTATTGCTTCGCGTCGGCTTCATCAGCACAGTGTTCACCAACCTGGCTCTGGTGCTGGCCATTGCGGTAATCCTGTTTTCGCTGACCGCTCAATCACCCAGGATCGGGATAGCCATTTTGTCTGCCGTGTCTTTGTTAGCCCTCTGTTTCGGCACCGTCAAATCGGCCAAAAAACATGGCTATTTGTCCAAGCCGAGTGCTACGGTGGC
>CAYHXC010000028.1:0-2254 GCA_964360585.1 uncultured Candidatus Saccharibacteria bacterium
GTGGCGGTTATAACCCGGCCGTTTTCTTTTGAGGGTTTGCAGCGCGGCCGCATTGCCGAGGCCGGCATAGAAGATCTTAAAGAAAGGGTGGACACTTTAATTACCATTCCCAACGATCGGCTGCTGACCATAATTGACCGCAAAACATCTTTAATAAACGCTTTTGAAATTGTGGATGATGTTTTGCGCCAAGCCGTTCAGGGCATTTCCGATTTAATTACCATGCCCGGCATTGTTAATGTGGACTTTGCCGATGTTAAGGCCATTATGAAAGATGCCGGCTCGGCCTTAATGGGCATTGGCCGAGCCACTGGTGAGGATAGGGCCCAAGAAGCCGCCCGGGCGGCCATAAACTCGCCCCTGCTGGAAGTTTCCATCAATGGCGCCAAGGGGGTGCTGTTTAACATCTCCGGCGGAGCCGATTTAAGCATGAGCGAAGTTAACGAAGCCGCCCAGATTATTACCGAGTCCATTGACCGCGACGCCAAGGTTATATTCGGCGCGGTACAGGATGATAAATTAAAGAAGGGCGAGATCAAAATTACCGTGGTGGCCACCGGTTTTAGCGGTGCCGCGCCCGAGACCACCTCGCTGTTTCAAGAAATGGCCCGCCTGCCCAGAATCAAAGAGCCCGTGCTTACCGGTGAAGACGGCCTAAAGGAGGGCCTGGCCATTAAAACCAGACCCAATGTTTTTGAGGCCCAGATAAGTTCGGTCAACGAAGACGAATCCGACGACGAATTCTCCGTGCCGGCGTTCATAAGGAGGAAGATGAAATAGACGCGATCCGAAAGACCCGAATACACCCGAATGATCCGAACTAACTGACCCACACTGAGTGTGGGTCAGTTTTGAATCTGCCGCGGCTTGGGTGTAGATGGACCAAGGAGAAAATAAGAAACTCGGCTGTGCGATGACAGCCGAGGTGGTTAGTGGAACTTATCTTGTTATAGATTCGGTCAACTTCGGTGCTAGGAGCGGTTGACCAAGCAGTGGTTCAATCTCCTCCTTTAGGGCCCGGAACAGGCCCGAGGGAAGGAACATTTTTTGTTCGCCATCAAACACCAAAGCAGTGGTAAGAGCTACTCCAGCTTGTAGTTCTTCCCCGATTACTTCTACTTCCGGCCTCTCTTCAAAAGGTTTCTCTAAGGAGACCTCTAGCTTGTCAATAACCTGTTGGTTGGAAACGGGCGTAAGCAGAAGCTCATCATTGATCGAGAAAGAACTTAATGCTTTGTAGGTGTGAGTAGTTTTAGGCAGACCGCTATACCAGCTTTCCATTATTTTCACTAACATTTCTCTGCTGCCAGCTGGGCTGGGAATAATTGCTCGCAGGGTTTGCTCGCCACTTTTAAACAAAATGATGGTGCTGGAATCAAGCAAATTAGGTACAGAGATTCCCTTTGTTGTTGCCTCAATTGTGCCTCTGCCAAATCCAAACAAGAAACTTCCTCGCAACTCTATTTCTCCTGATAGAGCGCTTCTTGTGGAACTGCTTAGGTGGTGTTCCATCTTGTACGGTTTCCAAGAGCCGGGTAATCTGTTTTCTACTAACGGAAAGTCGGATGATCGCAACTCTGAAAATTTTCTTAAGGCCCGCTTAAGTTGTAAGCTGCGATGGTAATCAATCGCGTTTTCGGCTAAGATACCTTCTCTCTCGCGCCACCATTTCACAATGTAAAAAGCACAAGCTATCAAAAATGCTATGGTGAGCACTTTGATGTCAATCTCGCCCGCTTTTATGCGCCATCCAAGTAGCAAGCCCGCGAATATGCCGACGACACTACTTATTATCACACCAAGCCCAAGGTTTTGAGCATTAAAGAACAACATGAAGTCGGCAAAACTTGAAATGGGGACTTTCTGATTTGTTTGCATTTCTACTCATCTCCTGTCTTTAGCTGGTTGTTGTGATTTGATTTAAAAGAACTAATTAGATTAACCCTATCAAAGCAAATTATTGTAAGGGAGTCAAGAAATTTTTGACGTTTATTGATTTTTTAATTCAAAATCTGTGGATAACACCCTCTTTTTTCTTTTTTAAAAAGTTTTAGTGTAAAATGAAATTGAAGTGTCCTACTAATTACTAATTGTTACTAATGTACTAATGCAGCTAAGCTAGCAGACTGGATCTGGAATTAGTAAATTGGTAACTATTTGTAATTGGTAGAGAATAAAGCTATGCGGTTCGGGGTTTTTGCAATCGGTTTTGTGTCCTCCAAATAACAGAGATGTTTGGGGGATTTTAATTTCC
>CAYHXC010000029.1:0-2215 GCA_964360585.1 uncultured Candidatus Saccharibacteria bacterium
TAGTCGGAGACGCGGTAATAGATTCTGGTGCTGGAGGCGAAATTGAATCTGTGGTGTTTGATTCTTCATTGAACCAATCGGAAAGTTTCTCGACAAATCCCTTTTCTTGAGGGGACTCGGGAGGCCACGCTCCCGTTTCTCTCGGATCGCGTATCCCTTTCTTTACTAGGTCGTCATAATCCTTTGCTTCTTGTGCGGACGGGAGTGGATGTCCATTCGCATCACGTCCAAATGGGGCCTCTGGAATCACTTTTCCACCTCCTTGGGTCTTTAAATCTTCCTGTATTTCTCCTTCAGGGTGTCCGGACATCTTGTCGGCATTCCACGCTTCAAGAGCGGCTTTCTTTTGAGCCGCAATATCTTCATATGCATTCTTGGTGTCTTCGGCTTGAGATTTAAGTGAGTCGGTGTGCTTAAATTTATCGTCAACGATGGTTTTAGCGTCGTCATAGGCCTTCGCCGCCTCCTCAGCATCACGGTCAAGCACCTCTTGATCTCCGCGTATGTCCGCGTGTATTCCCGCTTCTTCCGCATCGATGCCGCTGTCCTTTGTATTTTTTATTATATCTTTATACTTTTCCATATGTTCTTTAGCGTTCTCAAGCGCACTATTTGCATCAATATAAAGGTGATTGGTTTTTTGGTTTGATTCTATGGCCTCACGTCCAGCCGCCTCATATTCACCAAGAAGAGCATTTCGTCGCCCCAAGGCATCCTCGATTTTAGTATCGAGATTCGCAATTTCAGAATGAAACCGATCGACTTGAGAAGAAATATCTTGAGCAGCAGGTTCTGCAATTTGAGAATCCTGCACTGCATTATATCTATCCAGAACAGCGTCCTGTGCAGCCACATGTTGTCTAATTTCAAACTTATCCGCTTCAATTTTATTCAGAGCTTCGTTCAGTTCCCGGTGTTCAGTAAGGTCCGCATTTACTTCGGCTTTAAGTTCTTCCAAACCTTCGGCGTTGGACGGAACCATTTCGTCTCCTATCTGAAGAGTATCGTTACCGTAATCATCCACTGTTTTATCAATCGTAACCTGTTGTTCAGAAGCTAATTTTTGAACTTCGTCTAAAGTTTTTTTAACGTTATCAAACGCTTGGTCCGTAGCGGCTTGCGCTTTTTCCAATGCAAGAGCTGATTCATCGGGTGCGGGCTCTACGGGCGGAGGTGCTTCTGCGGTTTCTGTGGACACGGGTGGAGACATTGCTTCAGGCGAAGCTGATGTTTTTGGCGGAGAAACATCGACTTCGCCAGAGGGCCAGCGTTGTTTTAGCCATTCCTGCGTCGCATTTCCTACATTATGCTGATTCACAAAATCAATTCCTTCTTTGACACCGGCAATAAGTACTAACATACCGGCCGTCATGAAGGCTGTCTGCAATACGGCCTTACCCATCGCTTTCTCCTTTCCCCACTTTTCCTCATGTGAGTTTTTCTCAAACTTTAAAAACATACTCGCCATGCCCGCTGTGCGCTGGATGGCGATGCCGGACATGCATGCAATAGCGGCCGGAAGAGAAGCACTTGAGAACAGTGCTGTTCCAACACCGAGACCTAGACCGACCGCGAGTTTTGATTTCCAACTGAGCTTATTATATTTCTCACCAAGCGAGCGAAAAAAACTTTCTAACCCACGCTTTTGTGCCTCTCTATCTAATTCGCCCGGACGTTTTGCGAAATATTTTTCTTTCCAATCTTCGCCTCCACCCTCGTTTTTGGAGCGCTCATGAGCGGCGACCATCTTCTCCAACTCGACGCGCCATTCCTGCGGCGTACGATCGTTATCTACTTTTACATCAGATGCATCTTTTGAGGCATTTTTTTCTTTTGACGACGCTGCAATGTCGTTCGGGCCAATTGTCACAGGTTCACGACCGGATGTTTTCTTGGTTTTTAAATCTTTTTTCTTTTTTGGCGCCGTGACCCCTTTCTTTTCCGCTTCACGAAGCTTGGCTTCACGTGCAAGAATTTTTTCCTCAATACCCTCTACACGAATACCCCCTTCTGGATGTTTCGCCTGAAGTTCTAAATCTCGTATTTCAGCCCGTAGGATTTCTACGTCTGATTCCTTCTTCTTTGTCTTCTTTTCTGGTGGCGGAATCCCCTCAGTCATAGATTTCAGCCACAGATTACTGCGAGAGATAACGTTCCCTGATCATGTTCTCAACTGTAGCACGGTCGCGGCCATACGTGAGCGCGGAAAGGTGAA
>CAYHXC010000030.1:0-1934 GCA_964360585.1 uncultured Candidatus Saccharibacteria bacterium
GCTGTTACGCTTTCTTTAAAGGATGGCTGCTTCTAAGCCAACCTCCTCAGTGTCATTGAAACTCCACCACCTCGCTTGCACTTAGTGTAGATTTAGGGACCTTAAATTGAGATCAGGGCTGTTTCCCTTTTGACCACCGGAGCTTAGCCCCCGGAGTCTAACTGCCGGACTTTTGCCGTGAGTATTCGGAGTTTGATAGATGTCACGAGCTTTCGCCCTGTTGATATCTTCCAGTGCTCTACCCCTCACAGGAACATCCGACGCTAGCCCAAAAGCTATTTCGGAGAGAACCAGCTATTACCAAGTTCGATTAGCTTTTCACTTCTTACCACAAGTCATCCGGAAGTATTGCACGGCTTATCGGTTCGGGCCTCCCGTCGCATTTCTGCGACGTTCACCCTGCTCATGGCAAGCTCACTTTGGCTTCGGGTCTCATATATTCTACTTACGCGCTATTAACACTCGGTTTCCCTACGACTCCGTCCTTTATCGGGACTTAGCCTTGCAGAATACATGAACTCGTTGGCTCATTCTTCAATAGGCACGCCGTCGCGGACTTGCGCCCGCTTCGACTCCTTGTAAACATATGGTTTCAGGTCTATTTCACCGCCCTCACCGGGCTGCTTTTCACCTTTCCCTCACGGTACTAGTTCACTATCGATCTCCCGCTAGTATTTAGCCTTGCCGGTTAGTTCCGGCAGATTCCTCCGAGGTATTCGTGTCTCGAAGTACTCAAGAACAACAACAAAAGAGACAGCAATAATTTCACTTACGGGGCCATTACCCTCTGGGGCGGCGCTTTCCAGCGCCTTCAGTTATCATGCTGTTTTTTAACTCTTCTCGTTTAATTAAAAACGAAGTCGTTGCCTTACAACCCCCAGTATCATTCCCACGAAACATCTATTTTATAGATTGGCATCGTGAGAATGAAACTGGGTTTGGGCTCATTCCTTTTCGCTCGCCGCTACTCGGGAAATGTTGTCTTGCGACAATTATTTTCTTTTCCTCCAGGTACTGAAATGTTTTACTTCCCTGGGTTCGCTCCGTCCAAATAAATTGAACGGTCACTGCCATAAGCAGTGGAGTTTCCTCATTCGGAAATCTTCGGGTCAAAGGTTGCTTAGCACCTCACCGAAGCTTATCGCAGCCACGCTACGTCCTTCATCGCCTGCGGGAGTCAAGGCATCCACCATACGCTCTTAGTTTCCCATTAGGAAACCAATGCACCACAATCCCGCGTCGGTCCGCTTTTTTAAGGAGTGGCCGGCAACGGGTCTTCCTGCGGCAAGATAAATTAATAAATCACCGCAGGACTTTTACACCCTGTTCTATGACATTGTCATATGTTTTTTGTCGCGCCATCGTCGGTTCAAGAGATGACGCGACTGGTTCACGCAAACTGCTTGCAAAGGGTATTAACCCTTTCCTTCGTCTTCGCTCGGACGTTGTGAAAGTGAGTACACTTTCACACGCTCCTCGCTAGCCGTAGTAAGCGCAAACCATTTTTCTGCCTACGCACCGAAAAGACCCGCTTGGGTTACTGCGCGCGACAGGATTAAGTTTTCAAAAATCATTCGTTCGGTCGTGACTGATTTTCTGCCTCTCTAAAATTTTCGTTTACGAACGCTTTAGAGAAACAAAAAACCGCTTTGTCGCGGTTTTGGATAACACAATAAAGAAGGCGTTATCTTTTCCGCTTGGATATTAAGTTAATAAAGGTATTCATAAGTTGTATTGGGATAGTATAGCGGGATATAAAAAGGTGTCAAATGGCCTGAATTCAGCAATACCCCGCTCATTTCCATTCTGGACAGTCCGCAATGTGCTTTTTTCCGCAGAAAACGCAACTGCTTCAAAAAGCACATTGCGGACTGCTCAGGGAAATAGCCAAAACTGCTCCGAAAAGCATATTAACACCTTAATAATTTTGACTG
>CAYHXC010000031.1:0-1810 GCA_964360585.1 uncultured Candidatus Saccharibacteria bacterium
ATTAGTATTTTTAATCATTTGGATTTTGCTCGAAAAACATTCGAACTTTGTCCAATACACACCGCCAATTTGTACTTTCAGCAAAATCGTGAGAAGTTGCCTCGTCTCGCTGTTGGCGGGAATCGGCTAGGATTTGAAAGGGCTTTTTTGGCGAAAAGGAAGGGGATTTATCAACGAAGGGCAAAAGAAATTTTTTCATTCTAATTTTTTCTAATACGCGGCGGCTTGACACATCTCGCCCAAAACGAATGGGTTTGCTGGACTATTTCCGTTAAAACTCCGGAAACAAGAAAAGACCGTTTGGAACGGGTAATATCGGAGCTTAAAGAAGGACTGCGCCGACCTTGTTGCTGGATAGGCTGTATTCATCGGACCGATAAGTCAGTAAGTCCTTCAGTGCAAGGAATACTCAATAAACGATCTAAGACCAATCCGTAGTGTATAACTTTGACAAAAATGTATAACTTTGTATAATGCCTGTAATGTTGTACAACTTATGGTCAAAAATCTCTTAACCGTCACTGAAGCGGCCGAATATGTTGGTGTTTCTGCACAAACTCTCAGGCGTTGGCATAATAAGGGTTCGTTTAGGGCTTCATTTGTAGGTCCCGGGTGCCGTCGCTTGTATACTCCGGCTGATTTAGAGTTACTTTCCAAAGGTTTAGTCCAAATCGCCAAAGAATGGGTGTCAGCGACAACCCCGTACCAGCCCAGTCCGGACTTTTACTGCCAAACGAGTGATGTGCTAAAGGCTCGTGTTGAGCGTCTAGCGCGAGAACTTGAAGCCTCCACCGGATTAAGAACGATCGGATCCTTAGTGTCATCAGTGGCGGGCGAAATTGGCAACAACGCTTTTGATCATAATATCGGAAATTGGCCCGATGTTCCGGGGGCATTTTTTGCCTATGATTGTGGGAAACGATTGTTGGTGATCGCCGATCGTGGACGAGGGGTCCTTGCAACACTGCGCCAGGTGAGACCCGCAATACGGAATGATTCCGAGGCCATCCACATTGCCTTCACGGAAGTGCTCACCGGTCGAGCTCCTGAACACCGAGGAAATGGCTTAAAGTATGTTCGTAAAGCGGTGGACAGCTCCGGTTTTAAGCTTTCATTTGCATCGGGCAACGCTGTCTTAACCCTGCTGAGCGGCCAAGCTGGTCTCAACATTCAAACTTCCATCATGCCAATCGCAGGTTGTTTAGTGGTTCTAAAGTTTTAATAAAATCCTATGCTTATCTTATTAAAAAAATTCGGAGATGTTCTGACTTCAAGACAAGCCGGTAGAGAGGCCTACTCTGCCTTCTTACCATCACTCGCCACAGTCAAGGCAGATGAACTCGTCACTGTAAATTTTGAAGGAGTGATTAGTTTTACCCCCTCATGGGGAGATGAATTTCTCACTCCACTACTAAATAAATTCACAACTAGGCTACAGTTAGTTAATACTGATAATCCCTCCGTAAGACTAACACTAGAAACTCTTGAAGAGGTGAATCTACAGAAATTTTTGCGGTAATTTCCCGGGCGGTGGATGCCTCCATCTAGCCCATAAAATAATGCCCATGCTAATGGCTAATCAAAACTTGCCAATATCTCTTTACAATTCGGGCCCCTTGCTTTTTATTGCTAAAACTGCTTAAATATCGACCGGAGGTAAGAATGAGTCGCAATCAAACCGGCACTGACGGCCGCTGGGTTTCAGGCCGATTTTCACCCAGACCAAGACCATCAATCATCGGTCGGAACAAAGCTCTTTCGGTTCGCCCAGGGAAACCACGAGTCTTAATTCTGGCATTGGACGCTCTCT